>JBQTIF010000178.1:0-3955 GCA_052388395.1 Gemmatimonadaceae bacterium
GCGGACAACAAAGTCTCGCTTGGTTTCGTCGAAGGCTTGAACACCAAGATTCGTGTCCTGCAGCGCCGCGCGTACGGACTCCGGGATCCCGAGTATCTGCGTCTGAAAATCCTAACGTGTATGCTCCGCGAGATCTAAATGATCAAAAACTACCCACTCGATAGGGAGAAGAGCCGAAGTTGTTTTGGCCTAACACCAAACCGAGCGTTGCTGAGGGACGGCTTGCGGCTGTGTGGACCGTGGACCATGTCCGGAGGAACTCCGCAGGTTTCGTAGGCGGGGATATTCAGCTCGGAACACTCAGTGGTACTGCGGGCGCAAACTTGCCCACGACTGAGATCCTAGCAAGCGATGATGTCCAAGAGCACCTTCAAAGCATTGCTGCCGCAGAGAAGGCGCTCGTTGATGCTGTTCGTTCCGCGCCAACAGAAGGCGCGCCGTCACCACCTGCGGTGCCCAAGGACTAGAGCTCATGGGACGACCCGTGGTCGACCAATCTGGTACTCCTTCGGCGGCTCGGCGCCTAACAAGTTTTTCACGAAGTAGTCCCAGCGCCGCCGCATCATGTAGTTGTTGTCTTGCCCATATCCATGCCGCGCATTCGGGAAGATCAACAAGTCGAAATCCTTCCCTGCCTTGACCAGCGCATCGGCGACCAGCGTGGTGTTGTACGGCGGAACGTTGTCGTCCATACCGCCATGCGCGAGCAGCAACTTTCCTTTCAGTTTCGATGCATGTGTCTGATTCGCTTCGTCCGCGTAGTTGTCGCTCGGACCGCTCTTCGCGAGTAAGCCCTGATATCGCTCCCCCCAATCGTCTTCGTAGTTGCGGTTGTCATGGTTTCCAGACTGCGCGACGCCAACGTCGAAGAAATCCGCGTGACGGAACATCGCGGCCGCTGTGGCGAAGCCGCCGCCCGAGTGACCCCAGATGCCGACTTTCTCGATGTCGATGAAGGGATATCGTGTTGCTAACTCTTTCATGCCCGCGACTTGATCCGGAATTGTGTTGTCACCCATGCGCCCGTAGTACGCGTCGGCGAACTCCTTGGAGCGTCCCGGCGTTCCCATGCCGTCGATCTGCACGACGATGAACCCAAGCTCGGCGAGTGCTTGATTGTCGCCGCGCGCCGGAGAGAAGCTGCGCGGCCCAACGCTGCCGGATTGTGGTCCAGGATAAATCTGATTGACGATGGGGTACTTCTTCGTCGAATCGAGCGTGGACGGCGTATACAGCAATCCGTAAATGTCTGTCTTCCCGTCACGTGCCTTCATGCGCACCGGTGTCGGCGGTTTCCATCCTGTAGCAAGCAGGCGTGAGATGTCCGCGCGCTCGAGCGTCTGCACGACACGACCTGTGATGTCGCGCAAAACTGTGACAGGCGGGGTGTCCGGCGTGGCGTATGTGTCGACGAAGTATTTCCCATCCGGCGACCGCGACACGATGTGATTCGCGTTGTCCGATGTGAGCAGCGTTCTGCCACGACCGTCGAAACCGATCTTGTACAGATGGTGGAAATACGGATCGCGCCCAGCTTCTTTCCCCGATCCTATGAAATAAATCGTGCGCGTCTTCTCGTCGACGCGAACGATCTCATCGACGTTCCCTTCGCCACTCGTTATGCGGTTCTTGAGCTGGCCGGTCGTGAGATCGTACAGATAGAGGTGGATCCAGTTGTCGCGCTGCGACCACCAGATCAGCTCGTTCGACGCGGGGAGAACGCGCCAGAGGTTCTCGGTGAGTGATGCGTCGCCGATTTGTGTGGCGCTCTTTTCTTCGAAGAGCGTGCGCACTTCGCCACTCTGCGCGTTCGCAACGCGAAACCACGCCTGTTTGTGATCACGCGAGCTGGAGATGAAGGCGAGGTGCGAACCGTCCGGGTACCACTGCACGTCGCAGATCCCGCCGCCGCATGCGACATGATCTGATACCGTGGACCGGTGCTGATCCGGTGGCATCTGCAGCCTAACGATACGCGGGCGCCCGTCGGGACCCTCGTTGATGATCACACGGCTGATGCGGAAGATGACGCTGTCACCCGGCAGCGGATACTTCCATGACTCCAGGCGCGGGACGCCGACGTTCGTGGACACGAGATGCATGTCCCGCACGCCGCGACCGTCGTGCTGAAACGTCGCGATCTGGCGCGAATCCGCTGACCACGTGACAACCGGCCGGTCACTGTGCGTCCATCCTGCGTTGTCGGTTGCGTACCCGAAGTCCTTGACGCCGTCCGTCGTGATGGGCATCTCGTGACCACTCGTTAGGTCTTTCGCCCACAAGTTGTAGTCCTTGATGAATACCGCCACGCGGCCGTTTGGTGCAGTGCTTGAATTCTGCGGCGCGCGTTGGGAAGCGCGCCCTGAGTCTCCTGCTGCGCACGTGTACAGCGTGAGATCGCAGCGCCAACGACGGTTCTCCACGCTGACAGTGATCGACTTGCTGTCTTTGGCCAGCTCGAAAGTTTGGAATGGGAGCTGGTTGCCGTCGACTCTCGCGCCTGATGCCGCTGCGAGGGCCGCGGCGAGTCGCGTTTGATCGAAGGCGGATGCGCGGGTGCGCTTCGCAGGATCAACGAGAAAGAATGCGCGCCCGTTAGGCACCGACGTGCTATACCAGAAGCGTCCATCGTCGAGCCATGTCGACCGGACGCCGCTGCCGCTAACGAGCGGCGCTGTCGTCGCGCCGAGGTACCGCTCGGCGCGAGCGTAGTCATCGGCGGTGAGTTGGCGTGGCGCCTGTGCCGCCGCGGCCGTGCTGATGGACGCGGCGCAGATCAGGAGAACGTGTTTATGAAAACGCATGTGCGGTGGCAGCTGGCGTTGCTTGGCGGGGCGCCGTCGAGATCCGACGCGATGCGCAAGTTACCCCACGTGCCGCGTCCGAGGAAACCGCACTCGACCCCCACGCCGGTTGAGAAAACGCCCACCGACACCCAAAGCGGCAGCGCAGATCACGCGGAAACGCCGCAGACAGACGCAGGTACTGCTGTTAACGAACTTGTTTAATGAACTATCTGCGTAGATCCGGATATAATCTGCGCCAATCTGCGCTACCGCTTTTGACTTTGCTTGGAACCCTTCGCGTCACTTGACTCGCATGGTGATCGTGAATCGGTGGGTCGTCACGCGCCCGCCTTCAAACCGCAGTACGTCGGTCGGAGCCGCGATCACGCCCCCGCCGCCCGGCGTCGGCGCCGTGACTGACACATCGTCGCCGCACATGAAGGCGCAACCCACGCACGATGAGCCGGCCCCACACGTTAGGGTGAACGTGTATCCTGCCTCGAATGCGCGACCACGATAGCGCAGGCCAAGGGTGGGGGACCATTCCTTCCACTGCTCGTTCTGCACGCGGAAGGTCTCCTGCAATCGATCCCACTGCTTCAGGCGATAGTGGATGGACTGCACTCCAAGTCCGAATTGAAAACCCAACGTCGCGCTGGAATCGGGCAGCAGCGGACTCTCATGTCCGAATCCGAAACGGATCAGCGCATTGGAGAAACGCATGCGGTTGTCGACCGTATGATCGCCGCGCTGAATGGGTGTTCCGGTGCGTGTCACGGTATCGCCTAACGATTCCGCCCATGGCGTGCTGAACATCGGCTCCAGCACGACGTCGAACCCGAACGTCGACCTCCCCGAAAGCTTCGCCAGGCCGAACCCCACATTGTACGCCCACGTGCGTCCCGGATCGCGCGGAACTGTGATGACTTCGCGAATGCGATAATCGGGGATTTTGGGATGCGAGAGGCGGTTCGCCGTCGCCAGCCACCCCATGCGCCAGCCTTCCGTGCCTAACGGCTGCGTGTACTCGGCGTGCGCCCCCCACATGCCCGTGCGGTCGCGGTTATGCTCCTGCCGTTCCGGGACTGGAATCTGCTGATTCGGCGGCTGCCACTGCACGCCCGCCGGATAGTGCACGTCGTGCGTCATGTCGAATTGGCTGCGCAGCA
>JBQTIF010000179.1:0-4159 GCA_052388395.1 Gemmatimonadaceae bacterium
GCGGGCTCGGCGCTTTACCAGGAGAAGGCCAACACGTATGTCATGTTCCAGATGCTCCAGCGCTGGATTGCACCGCTACCCAGCTATGAAGGGTCCACCGACCGCTGTATGACGATGACGAGGCCAGGCGACCGAACCACGGCCACCAGCGGTCCCGAACTCGCCATTCAGTTCGCCTATGACACATATGGAGCTCGCTACTTCGAGATCTATCTGGAGGACCTCCTCCACCCGGGTTTCGCGGAGGAGTTCCAGTTCTGGCACAGCCGGGTGCGAGGTCAGTGACCGCCAGTACCATGCGCAGTGCGTCCCCGCCCTGGCATGCTGCCACCCAGTTTGGCTCGGGGGGGCCACAAGATCTTGAAGCGGCCGCCTCCTCCCAAACAGGGTCGCGAGAAGTGTCACCTATGTGCCCGGACATCTGTCACCTAAGTACCGAGTCGTACCGGGCAACCAGCCTAACGCTCCTAACGAGGCAGTGGTCAAGCGGACGTAGTTCGGCCTCGTAAGCGGCGTGTCGTCGCTCAGTAAGCTGTTCCACAGATCCGCGCAGCGTCGGATTCCACATCGCGGGGACCGTCCACAGCGTGGCGGTCACACACTCCTCGGAGCTCGTCGGCTCAGATGTTCATTCCGACCCAGCGCCTGGCTCCCCAATCAAGCAAGGGACACTCGAAGTGTCAGTTAGGAGGCGCTGATCCTCGGCGCGGATCTCAGGGAAGTACTGCGCAGCCCGCACCGCGGCATGATGTAACGCGATCTTCAGATACCGATTGCCGTCGCGCGAGGATTTGTGCCGCGTCCTCCCGCCAGAGTCTTGAGCACCGGGCACTAGGCGACAGTACGAGTGGAAATAACGGACACTCGGCAACCGGTGGATGTCATCGATCTCGAGCAGGAGCGTGTACGCGACCAGCTTCCCGATCCCCGGCACCCAAACCAAGCGCTGCGCGTTAGGCGTAGACAACACCCGGTCGCGCAGCATGTGCTCCAGCCGGCGAATCTGCGCGCTCAATTGGGTGCCTTGCTCCGTATGCATCGCCGCCTGAAACCGCGGGAGCTCGGGGAGCGCGGCAGGTGAGGCCACATTGTACTTCTCCAGCAAGGCTCCGACGCTCCGGCGGCAACGCAACACACGGCCCACAAGACCAATCGCGCACGTAAGAGATCGCGCGTCTCGCGTTGCGGGGCGCTGATCATGTGCGCCTCCGGAATCAGATCCACACGCAGCAGCTGCCTAACGTCGCCGCATCCACGACGTCGGTCTTCACCTTCGCGTAGCTGATCGCTTTGAGATACTTCGCGTGGCCCGGCCGAAGATCAATCCCCTGGGTACTCACCAGATCGCGCACCCAGTACCACATCCCGGTGCATTCGACGACGGCCCGATGGGGACGTGGCAAAGTCGCGACGTACGCCGTGACCGCGGGGCGCCGGGCGGCCAGCTGCGCCTCGCGCACCACCGTCCCCTCGCCATCCACCGTCTGAATCGCGATTGTACGTTTGTGCAGATCGATGCCGGAAAACAACATATCCCCTCCGAGAGGAAACCGAGCGTACCGATGATCTCGTCGTTAGGCCTCGTTGGGAATATCAAGCAAATGCAGCAGACGGCCGCTGCGCGCGGCCGCAGCTGATTCGCAGTTCGTTATGCCGCTTGAAGCGATCGCAACTGGAAATCCACGTCGCGGGCTGATGTGGAACGGCATCGGTTCGGGTTTCTTCTTATCCGTGACGCTCGCTTACGCCCTGGCGGCATGTGCTGAGAGAACGCGCGTATCAGGAAGCGCCGACGACGACGGATCCGCGGCGGCCGGCGTACAGCGATGGGACGAGGCGATGGTCGTGCCCAATGACAATCGCATGCCGGCGGGTGTGTTGCGTGAGGGGACTCTCGATCTACGCCTGGAGGCTCGGAGCGTGTCATGGCGACCGGACAACGACACGGCCAACACGCCCACTGTTTTGGCGTTTGCCGAAGAGGGGCGCCGTCCCTCGATCCCCGGACCTCTCATTCGCGTGCCGCAGGGCACTGAGGTCCGCATCACGGTGCGCAATTCCATCCCAGAGTCTGCCCACGTCGGCCTGCCCCCGAACCGGCAACGCGATGGGGTGACGAGTTCGTTCGCAGGTCCTGAGTTGACTGTGCACGGGCTCCGCGCTGGCACGGTGCCGAACGATTTCCTCCACATCCCGAGAGGCACAGTTCGGGAAGTGCGTTTTCGTGCCGATGAGCCAGGGACCTTTCTCTATTGGGGCGCGATGTCCAGAAGGGGCCTGGACGTGCGCACCGGAGCCGATGCCCAGCTGACGGGCGCGATCGTGGTGGACCCGATCGGAAGCACGCCAGACCCGGACGAGCGTCTGTTCGTCATCACGATGACCGACGCCTTTCCCGACAGCACCGTATCGCCACCGGGCGAGAACGTCTTCGAGCCGGTGATCAATGGCTTATCCTGGCCCCACACCGATCGGCTGCAATACGCGGTCGGCGAGGTTGTTCGTTGGCGCTGGGTGAACGGTAGCTTTTCGGAACACCCGATGCACCTGCACGGGTTCCACTTCCGCACGCTGGCCAGAGGTGACGGCGTCCACGAGACGACCTACCCTGCGAGCGAGACCAGCCTCGCCGTAACGGAGCTGATGGAACCTGGCAGCACTTTCCGGATGGAGTGGACTCCCACGCGTGCCGGCAACTGGCTGATGCACTGCCATCTCCTGGATCACATAGCGCCCATTCCCGAGCGTGATGAGAGGATGCGAGCTCACGGCCACGATGACGTCACCAACCACGCGCTGTCGGCGATGGCCGGTCTCGTGCTCGGCATTACCGTTTCGGAGAAACGCGCCTCGGTTGTGGAGCCTCGAGCGCACAGGCAGCTTTGGCTCGTTGCCAGGGAAGAAGCGGTTCATGGCAGCGCTGCGATAATCCGCGGATTCGCGGTGCAGTTCGCTCCCGGGCCGTCAGTCGACGCTCCCACGGTCCCAGGACCGCCAGTGATCCTCACCCGCCGGGAGACCACATCTATCATCGTCGTCAACCAGATGTCGGAGCCAACAACCGTGCATTGGCATGGCATGGAGCTGGAAAGCGTTTACGACGGCGTCGCCGGCTGGAGCCGGACTGGTTCGCGTGTGGCCCCTCTTGTGGCGCCACGCGATTCATTCACAGTACAGATTACGCCGCCGCGCGCCGGTACGTTCATCTATCACACCCACATGGACGAGACAGACCAGCTCATTGGCGGGATGTACGGCCCGCTTCTGGTGCTTGAACCGGGTGAGAGATTCGACCCGGAGATCGATCGTCTGTTCGTGATCGGAGGTGCTGTCCATAACGGCGAGTATAGCCACGCCACCATCAACGGCCAGCTCCAGCCGGCGGCTCAGAGATTTCGCGCAGGTACGACATACCGATTGCGTTTCATCAACATCAGTCCTGATGCGACGGTGGAGCTGACGCTTGCTCAGAACGGCGTGCCGCATCGATGGATCGGCCTCGCCAATGACGGTGCTGAACTGCCCCCGCCACTGCGTGTCGATCGTGTCGCGAGGCTCCGTTTCGGCCCAGGCCAAACCTACGATTTCAACTGGACGCCGACGTCCCCTGGGAACGCAACTCTGGTGCTCGACTGGCCGTTTCCGACCGAATCTGGCAATCTCACGCTGCGGCAGGTGTTTCACGTGCGTTAATGCGACCGTCACACGGTGGATGCGCGGCCTAACACTCCCAACGAGTAAGTTGTCAAGAGGACGTACTTCGCCTTTGTGAGTGACCGTGCGTCACTGTCGTGCATCTACTCTGATGTGGAGAAGTCGACCTCCACAATTGCTCTCCGATCGACGATCGGCGCCTCGGCGATGGTCGACGGTCGTCTGCAATCGCCCAGCCGACTAGCACGCCGATTTATTCTACAACCTCGTTAGGCGTCCGCCCACTACTCGGCCCGCTATTTAAGTGTCGTCCTAACCACACGCTTAGTGCTGCTTCGATTCTACATCGACCCGGTGACTGGTGAGCCGCATATCGTCCGCCATCACGTCTCGGACGAGGAAGTCGAAGACGTGCTGCGCAGACCCATTGAGGACCGTCCCGGGAGAGACGGCGCCCGCGTCGCCATTGGCCAGACTCGTGACGGCCGCTACCTCCGAGTCATTT
>JBQTIF010000180.1:0-4653 GCA_052388395.1 Gemmatimonadaceae bacterium
AAAAGGCGGACGTTTGTTATGTAAATCTGCCAATTCATGGGGCCCACACTCCGGTTTTTACAATGGCAACTGCCCCCTTTTGCTCTTTACAATCGACTCTGACCCCTTTTGATCCAAGTAGCTCGCTCGAAGCCCGGCGCGTTTATAATGCGCGCCTATGGCCGTAGACAGAGAAAAAGTCCCCTACCTCCCTGAGCGGATCGAAGGACTAAGCGAGCTTGCCACCAACCTCGCGTGGAGCTGGAGCCGTAACGCACGGCGCCTCTTCGCGATGATCGACGAACCGCTGTGGCACCTTACGCGGCACAACCCCATCGCCTTGCTCCGGCGGGTGGCGCCGAGCCGTCTCGTCGAGTGTGCGCGAGATCCGCGCTTCCTGGATCTGTACGACGAAGCGCTAGCCGAGCTGGCGCGAAAAATGGACCGGTCGCAGCAATGGTTCGCTCAGGGGTATCCCGATCTCCTGGCGCAACCGGTTGCGTACTTCTGCGCCGAGTTTGGACTGCACAATTCGGTGCCGATTTATTCCGGAGGTCTCGGGGTTCTCGCGGGTGACCACTGCAAGGCGTCGGCGGACCTCGGCACCCCGCTGGTCGGGATCGGCCTGCTATATACGCAGGGGTACTTCGATCAGCAGTTGCGGCTCGATGGCTGGCAGGAAGACAGCGCCGAACATTTCGAGCTGGCGCATACGCCGCTGGCACCAGTCATGGCACCGGAGTCGCGCGAACACCTAACGACAGTCAACACGTTCGGTCGCGACATTCACGTGGCCGCATGGCGCATGGACGTTGGCAGCGTGCCGGTCTTTCTCCTCGACACCAATCTCGAGGTCAACAACCCAGCCGATCGCGAGCTGACGAGCAAGCTGTACGCCGGCGGTCCAGACGTTAGGCTGCGGCAGGAATGGATCCTCGGTGTTGGTGGCGTACGTGTGCTGCGAGCGATGGGTGTGCAACCCGCTGCATGGCACGCGAACGAGGGACACGCCGCGTTCATGATGCTGGAACGGGTGCGTGAGCTAACCGAGACCGGCACGCTGTTCAAGGACGCTGTTGCGCAGGTTCGTGCTCGCACCGTCTTCACGACGCATACGCCCGTACCAGCGGGGCACGACACGTTCTCGTTCGAGCAGGTGGAGAAGTGCGCGGGGCCGGAATGGATGAAAATGCTCGGCGGCACCACGCGTGAGGAGATTCTCGGGTTGGGGGTGCATCCGGCTGATAAGAACCACACCTTCCACATGACGTGTGCGGCACTACGGCTAGCGCGTCACGTGAATGGTGTGGCGAAGCGGCACGGTGAAGTTTCGCGCGACATCTGGCAACCACTCTGGCCCGATCGTCCGGCGGAGCGAGTGCCAATCAAACACATCACCAACGGCGTACACCTCGCCACGTGGATGTCGCGCGAAATCATGTCGCTGTTCGACGCGCATCTTGGTGAGTCGTGGATGTCGAATATGGACGATCCCTCGTTATGGGATCGTGTTCTGCAAGTCGATGACGGCACGCTCTGGCATATCCGGCAAGCGGCCAAGGTGTCGCTCCTCAACTTTATCCGCGAAGACGCGCGACGCCGCTGGACCCGGCACTGGAAAGAAGCCACACACGTCGTCGGCGCCGGGACGCTGCTGACCCCGGATGCCCTAACGATTGGATTCGCGCGTCGCTTCGCCACGTACAAACGCGCCGATCTCATCTTTCGCGACATCGAACGTCTGCGCGATCTTCTGACCCACGCCACGCGGCCGGTTCAGATCATCTTTGCGGGGAAAGCGCACCCGGAAGACACGCCAGGAAAGGAAGTGTTGCGAACCGTTTACAGCTTCACGCGCGATGCAAAGCTGGAGGGTCGTGTTGCATTCATCGAGGACTACGATTTGCACCTGTCGCACCGGTTGACGCAGGGGGTTGATCTGTGGCTCAACCTCCCCCGAGTGCCTCTCGAGGCGAGCGGGACGAGCGGAATGAAGGCAGCGCTCAACGGCCTCCCACAGCTGAGCACCCTTGACGGCTGGTGGCATGAAGGGTACGACGGTCTTAACGGATGGGCGATTCCGCCGGAGTCTTCCCGGCAACCACCCGATGAATGGGATGCGGACCAACTCTATCAGCTCCTCGAGAAGGAGATCGTTCCGCTGTACTATGAGCGTGACGAGCGCGGTATACCACGCGGATGGACGGAACGCATGAAGCACGCGCTGCGCACAGCGGGGCAGCGTTTCACCGCGCGCCGGATGGTGCGTGAATACGTTAGGCAGTCATACGCACCGGCCATGCGCGGCGATATGACGGGCGACGATCCGCCGACTGCATGAGGATCTGATGGCAACGAGCAAACGCGCACCGGCGACCGCCGTCCGCAAACCGAGGGCGAAAAAAGCTACTCCTCCGGCGCCGACGCCCGCCGCAACAGAGGTCGGGTATCCCCTAACGACTCCTGCGGGTGAGCCGGTACGTGTCGTGCACCTGGCGGCGGAGCTGGCGCCGTTCGCGCGCACTGGCGGATTGGGCGAAGCCGTCGCGAACCTCGCTCTCTATCAACGTCGCGTGGGAATGGAGACGGCGGTCGTGATGCCGCTCTATGCGCAAGTGCGTGACGTTGTCAGCGACTTGATCCCAGCAACGGAGCCATATCAGGTAGTTGTTGGACCGCGTACAGAGCAGGCGCAGCTGTTTGAGTCGGCGTCGCTGCGCGACCGCGTCACGGAAGGAAAGCCACGCGTCTTTTTCGTAGCGAATAGTCACTATTTCGATCGCGACGGGATTTACGGCGACACACAGGGCGACTACGCCGACAACGCACAGCGCTGGGCCTTCTTCGCCACGGCGGCGCTCAACGGCTTACCGCAGGTCGTCCAAGCGCCGGTCCTTCTGCATGCGCACGACTGGCATACAGCACTGGCTCCCGCGTACCTGCGCGCGTACGATGTGGGACGGCAGTTCTATCGCAAAACATCCTGCGTGCTCACGGTGCATAACGCGGGCTACCAGGGGCACTTCCCGACACAAACGATGGCGGACGTCGGTCTGCCATGGGATTTCTTCAACATCCACATGTTCGAGTGGTACGGCCGCATGAACCTGCTGAAAGGCGGGATGGCCTGCGCTGACGCCGTGACGACGGTAAGCCCCAGCCATGCGCACGAACTGCGCACGGCGGCCGGAGGCTTCGGCCTGCACGACCACTTCATCGCGCTGCGCGAACGCTTCGTTGGAATTCTCAACGGGATCGACAACAACGACTGGAATCCCGCGACCGATCCGCACATCGCGGCCAACTATGGCCTCGACAACCTGAGCGGCAAGCGCCGCTGCAAAGCGGCGCTGCAGAAGCTCTTCGGATTGCCGCAGCGTCCCGGCACGCCGATCATCGGGATGAGCGCGCGCATGGTCGCGCAGAAAGGGCTCGACCTCATCCTCGGCAGCCCACGATTCCTCTCGCTCGACGCGCAGTTTCTCTTCCTGGGCCAGGGAGAGAAGCGGTATGTGGACGTGCTCACGGAGCTCGCGCTGCGCGCTCCCGGACGCATCGGTGTGCAAACACGCTTTACAGTAGAACAGGAGCATCGTCTGCTCGCCGGCTCGGACATGATCGTCATGCCGTCGCAATATGAACCGTGCGGCCTAACGCAGATGCGGGCGCAACGCTACGGAACGATCCCGGTAGCGCGCCGAGTGGGTGGATTGGCGGACACGATCGACGACAACATCACGGGCTTTCTCTTCGACGAATACACGCATCTCGACTTCATCCACGCTTGCGCTCGCGCGATCGACCACTATCGCCATCCACAGACGTGGACCGCGATGGTGCGCGAAGCGATGAGTCGCGACTTCGGCTGGCAGAACTCGGAAGCGAAGTACCGCGAGCTGTATCGACGCGTCATCGAGTCACCGCGCTGGCGGCGTTAGGCAGCCTATGACCAACCCGCGCATGAACTTCGTGCTCATGCTGCATTCGCACCTCCCGTACGTGCTCAACCACGGGAGATGGCCGCACGGCAGCGACTGGATCTGTGAAGCAGCAATCGAGACGTATTTGCCGTTGCTCGCCAAGCTGCAAGCGCTCGATGCCTCGGGCATTGCCGCGCCCGTAACGATCGGGTTCACGCCGATCCTCGCGAATCAGCTGGAGCATGTGACGTTCGCGGAAGAGCTGGAGGCCTACTTCGCGCACCGGTTCGAGTTTCTGGATGAGGCGCCGGAGTCGCTGCGCTCGACGCGCGACGAGCATCTCCTCCCGCTGGTCGATTACTGGCGCGATCGCATGGAGCGGATGCGCGCTCTTTTTCGTGCACAGGACGGCCGCATCCTGGACGGTTTTCGCGCGCTGCAGGATCGTGAGCGCATCGAGATCACATCGTCGGCAGCGACGCACGGATTTCTTCCGCTGCTCGGCCGCGATGAGAGCATCCGCCTACAGCTCGCGTTAGGCTTCGCCGAGCATCGTCGCATCTTCGGACGCGATCCCGTGGGCTGCTGGGCACCGGAGTGCGCCTACCGCCCCGCTGGACGCTGGCAACCGTTGCCTAACGTGCGCCCTCGGCAGCGGTTAGGCATCGAACATTACGTCGCGGAAGCCGGCTTCCGCTATTTTTCTGTGGACGCGCACCAGGCACGCGCCGGTCAACCGCTCGGCGTCTACGCG
>JBQTIF010000181.1:0-15725 GCA_052388395.1 Gemmatimonadaceae bacterium
GCGGTCACCATCGCGCGAAATCGATTGAAGAGATCGTGTGCCTCCGCGCGCGTCTTCCCTTTGACGGCGCTCGTCATGAGCGACGCCGAGGCCTTCGAGATCGCACAGCCACGGCCACCGAAGCTCACGTCGTCGATGACGTCACCATTGAGTTTCACCCAGACGGTGACCTCATCGCCGCACAGCGGATTCCGGCCGAAGACATGACGGGTTGCGTCCGGCATGTCCCGGAAGTTTCGCGGGCTCCGGTTGTGATCGAGGATGACTTCTTGATATAGCGCCGTTAGGTCTGTCACAGGGCAAAACAAGGAGCTTTGAGTAACGAGCTTCGAGCGCTCAGTCGTGAGGATGCGATACGCACTTTGCACCACCTATCATGCAGTTGCTGATTTGAACACTTGGCGCTGAAATACTGGAAGCTGACTACTCAAAGCTCCGTGTTTTGAACTCTGCCCGTGAGCCTCATCATGCCTCTATGTGTTAAAGACCTTGCGCACCTCATATAGTCCAGCCACGAGCGCATCTATCTCTTCGTGAGTATTGTACATCGCAAACGACGCCCGGCTCGTCGCCGTAATTCCTAACCGTCGCATGAGCGGTTGCGTGCAGTGATGTCCAGCACGCACAGCGACACCGTTGAAGTCCAATACACTCGCCACGTCGTGCGCGTGCACGCCGTCCATCACGAAGCTGACAACTGCCGCCTTGTCTTTGGCCGTGCCGACGAGCCTAACGCCGGGGACCTCCACGATTCGCCGCGATGCTTCCTGCATGAGCGACTGCTCGTGCGCGTTGACTGCGTCGAAGTCGATCCCTTGCATATAGTCCAGCGCCGCACTCAAGCCGGCAACGGCGGCGATGTCGGGCGTTCCGGCCTCAAACTTCGCCGGGAGCGCGGCATACGTCGTTTTCTCGAACGTTACGCTCTCGATCATGTCACCGCCGCCGAGGAATGGCGGCATCTGCTCGAGCAGCTCTTCGCGGCCGTACAGAAGCCCCGCGCCTGTTGGGCCATACATTTTGTGCCCTGAGCAGACATAGAAATCGCAGCCTAACGCCTGGACGTCGATGCGGTGGTGCGGCGCGCGCTGGGCGCCATCCAACAGCACATGAGCCCCGGCAGCGTGCGCGAGACGTATGACATCGGCAACCGGTAGCACGCTGCCCAACGAATTAGACACGTGCGCCATTGCGACGAGTCTCGTGCGTTCGTTCAGCAACGCATCGAAGGCATCGAGAATGAGCTGGCCCGAATCATCGATCGGCGCGACACGCAGTCGCGCGCCGGCTCGCTGACACAGCATCTGCCACGGGACGATGTTCGAGTGATGCTCCAACTCACTGATGATGATCTCGTCGCCCGGCCGCACAAAGGCAGCGCCGTACGAGTGCGCGACGAGGTTGATCCCCTCGGTCGTGCCGTGGGTGTAGATAATCTCACGCGTCGAGTGCGCGTTGAAGTACGCCCTAGTCTTCTCGCGCGTTCCCTCATACACCGCCGTGGCTTTTTCGCTCAGCCAGTGAACACCGCGGTGGACATTGGCATTGCCGCGCTCATAGAAATCGTGCATCGCATCGATCACGACCCGCGGTTTCTGGCTTGTCGCCGCGTTGTCGAGATACACGAGCGGCTTTCCGTGCGCGGTGGTGAACAGGATCGGGAAGTCACGGCGCACCCGCTCGACGTCCCACGCCGTCGCGTTACGTGCCTCTTGCCTGGTACTGACTGCAGTCTCGGTCATGGCTCGTTAGGCGCTTGCCGCGGCGCCGGCATAGCGCTCCAGGGTCAGGCGCTCGAGCCCGTCGCGGAGCGGTTCCAACTCGATCGTCTCGAGCACCTCGGCGGCAAACGCATATGTCAGCAGCTTGCGCGCCGTCTCGTGGCCGATGCCACGACTCTTCATGTAATAGAGCGCCAGCTCGTCGATGCGGCCGACAGTCGCGCCGTGTGTGCACTTGACATCATCGGCGAAGATCTCGAGCTGAGGTTTGGTGTCGATCTTGGCGCGCTCGGAAAGGAGCAGCGTGTTGTTCGTCTGCTTCCCGTCCGTTTTCTGGGCGACAGGATGCACGTAGACCTTTCCGTTGAAAACGCCGTGCGATTCGCCGTCGAGAATTCCCTTGTAGATCTCGCGGCTGAAACAGTTAGGCTCGGCGTGCTCGATGCGCGTCTGATGGTCGCCGTGCTGCATGCCGTCGAACATATACAGCCCGTTCAACGTGCAGCCGCTCCCTTCGCCGCCTAACAACGTATAGATGTTCGTGCGCGAGAGCTCGGCGCCGATTGCGAACGAGAAGGAGTTGTAGTGCGAGTCGCGCCCCTGACGCACCTCGATTGTGCCGATGTGCTGCGCGCGGTCACCTTCACGTTGCACTTTGTAGTGGTTCAGCGTGGCGCCGTCGGCCACTGCGACCTCTGTCACGGCGTTGGTGAAGTATGCGGTGTTGTCTGCACCGGCATACTGCTCGATCACCATTGCTTTCGCATTCCGTTCCACAACAATCAGCGTGCGCGGGTGGTCCATACCTCCCACCGCTGCCGAGTCGTACAGATACAGAATGTGAATCGGTGTCGAAACAGTCGCGTCGCGCTGGACGTGAAGTACAACGCCGTCGTGTAGAAAAGCGGTATTAAGTGCTGTAAGCGCGTGCTCTTCGAATGATGCGATGCGCGTGAGGTACTGCTCGAGCAACGTCGGCTCTTCCATTACAGCGCTGGCGAGCCGCATGACGTGTACGCCCTGCGGCAACCCGCGTAACGAAGAGAGCGCTGCAGAGTAGCGCCCATTCACGAACACCACCGTCGGCCATTGTTCGCCGAACGCGTGGTCCACAACGGCAGCGCCGCTCAGCTCCGTCGACGGCGTCGGCATCGGCTCGAATGTCTTCTCCGCCAAACGCACCAACGACGTGTAGTGCCAGTCCTCGTTCTTCGTTGTTGGAATGCCTAACGCCTCGAAACGAGCCAGACACTGCCGCCGGCGCGCCGTCAGCCACGCCGGCCGATCACCGCCGTGACGTTCCCGCTCGACCAGAGCTGAAAAGTGTTCACGGTAGGCCGTCGTCACGTGCGCACACCCGCCGGCTCCGTGAGCCAGTCGTACCCCTTCTCCTCGAGCTCGAGCGCGAGCTCCTTGCCGCCGGACCTAACGATGCGGCCGTTCGCCAACACGTGCACATAGTCAGGCACGATATAGTTGAGCAGGCGCTGGTAGTGCGTAACGATCATGAACGACCGTTCGGGGCTGCGCATCTTGTTGACGCCGTCCGCTACTGTGCGCAGTGCATCGATGTCGAGACCCGAATCGGTTTCGTCGAGAATCGCGAGCTTGGGCTCCAACACGGCAAGCTGCAGGATCTCGTTACGCTTCTTCTCGCCGCCGGAGAAGCCCGCATTCACCGAGCGATTGAGCATCGACGTGTCGAGATCGACGTACTTTAGCTTCGCTTCCATGATGTCCAGGAAGTCCAGCGGATCGACTTCGGGTAGCCCCTGCGCCTTACGCTTTTCGTTGTACGCCATGCGCAAGAAGTACGCGTTGGAGACACCGGGGATCTCGACGGGATACTGAAAGGCGAGAAACACGCCAGCCTGCGCGCGGACCTCAGGATCCATGTCGAGGAGGTCCTGGCCATCATATGTCACCGTCCCGCCGGTGACCGCGTACGCCGGATGTCCGGCGAGGGCTTGTGCGAGCGTGCTCTTGCCTGACCCGTTAGGGCCCATGATGGCATGAACTTCGCCCAGCCTAACGCTGAGTGTTATGCCCTTCAGGATCTCTTTGTCGCCTGCAGCGGCGGTTAAGTCTTTGATTTCAAGTAGTGACATTCTCTAGCAAGGTCTGAGGCGTTATCCCACACTTCCCTCTAACGTGATCCCAAGTAGTTGCTGCGCTTCCAACGCAAACTCCATCGGTAATTCTTTGAACACTTCCTTACAAAAACCGGCAACGATCATCGACACCGCGTTCTCGGCTGTCAGGCCACGCTGCCGCAGATAGAAGATTTGATCTTCGCCGATCTTGGACGTCGACGCCTCGTGTTCCACGATCGACGAGTTGTTTTGTACTTCGATGTATGGGAACGTGTGCGCTCCGCATCGGTTCCCGATGAGCATCGAGTCGCACTGCGTGTAGTTCCGCGCACGCTCGGCTTTCGGGAGTACCTGCACACGCCCACGATACGAGTTGTTCCCCTTGCCAGCCGAGATCCCCTTGGACACGATCGTCGACTTCGTGTCCTTCCCGATGTGAATCATCTTCGTCCCGGTGTCCGCCTGCTGATAGTTGTTGACGACGGCCACCGAATAGAACTCACCCACCGTGCGGTCTCCTTGGAGGATCACGCTCGGGTATTTCCACGTGATCGCGGAGCCGGTTTCCACCTGCGTCCAAGAGATCTTGGAGTCGTCGCCTAACGCCTTTCCGCGCTTCGTGACGAAGTTGTAAATCCCGCCGCGCCCCTCCTCGTCGCCGGCGTACCAGTTTTGTACGGTCGAGTACTTCACAGTCGCGCCCTTGAGCGCGACGAGCTCCACGACGGCGGCATGCAACTGATTCGTCGAGCGCTTCGGCGCCGTGCACCCCTCGAGGTAACTGACGTACGCCCCCTCGTCGGCGATAATGAGCGTGCGCTCGAACTGTCCAGTGTCGGCGGCGTTGATGCGGACGTACGTCGACAGTTCCATCGGACAGCGCACACCCTTCGGTACATAGACGAACGATCCGTCGCTAAACACCGCCGAGTTGAGCGCTGCGAAAAAGTTGTCGCTGTACGGCACGACCGAGCCGAGGTACTTCTCCACTAGCTCGGGGTGTTCGCGCACAGCCTCACCGAACGAGCAGAAGATGATACCGAGCTTCATGAGCTCAGCTTTATAGGTCGTCCCAACGGAGACCGAGTCGAAGACAGCGTCGACGGCGACACCGGCGAGCACTTTCTGCTCATTCAGTGGGATGCCGAGCTTGTCGTACGTCTCGCGAATCTTGGGATCCAACTCGTCGAGACTGCCTAACGGCTTCGCCGTCTTCGGCGCGGAGTAGTACGAAACGCCCTGGTAGTCGATTGCATTGTATTTGACGTTCGGCCAGTGCGGCTCTGACATCGTCAACCAGCGCCGATAGGCCTTGAGCCGCCATTGCAGCAGGAATTCCGGCTCGTTCTTCTTCGCCGAAATGGCTCGCACGGTCTCTTCGCTGAGACCAGGCGGCAGCGTATCGGCCGCGATATCCGTCGCAAAGCCGTGCTTGTATTCGCGGGTGACTAGTGATTCGATCGTGCTGCTCATGATGTTGTCTCGCGCGTCGCTGCCAGCGGACGCGATTGAATGCAGTATTCACAACATGTCGCGCCGCTCGCGATATGCTGCGTGCGCTCGACGTGCGCGCCTAACCACTCCTCCAGAAACTTCGCCTCTGCCGCGCAAACTTCGGGAAAGCGCTCGGCGACGGCCCGGATCGCACAGTTGTGCTCCGTGAGCCGCCCGCCCCCGGCGCCCGCTTCGGCCATGTAGCCTAACGAGGAGAGCAATTCGGCGAGCCGCGTGGCGCGCTCCGCGAGCGGCAGCGCCGAGAGTTCCGGCATCCGCTCCGCCGCTAAAGCCTCCCAGCGCCGCCGGAACACTTCCACTACGCCATCCACACCGACTCGCTCGCGCAAAACCTCCAGCGCCTCGGTGAGCGCCTGATCGTACGCGCGCGGGAAAAGTGCTTCGCCTGCGTCCGTGAGTGAATAGGCGTACACCGGCCCTCCCACCCCGCGCACAACTCGTTCGTACCGCACTGCGCCGTCGGCCTCAAGTTCCTTGAGGTGCCGCCGCAGTGCGGTGGCGCTGACCCCAAACTGCTCGGCAAGTTCTTGCACCGTAACTGGTTGGGTTCTTTTGAGGGCGAACAAAAGCTCCCCCCGCGTACCGCGATACCCAGCGAGTGTGTGAACCGGAGCCGTCATGCCGATCAACCTAGTCGGATTTGACTAATCCTTCAACAAAAATGTTGGCGAATTCGACTGCGTCTGTTTCCCGGCTCGCTGTGGAACGTCCGCTTCTGCTTCATAACCGCGTTTCCTGTCAGAGGCGGTCGACTGGCCGCTCACTTGCGCAGGAGAAGCGATCTCATGAAGCGGTTCATCGTTGTCGTATCGGCCCTTACTCTCTGTAGCTGCGGCGGGAGCGGCGATCCAGCTGCGCCTTCCAGTCCATCCACCCAGCCCCCTCCTCCTCCTCCTCCTCCCCCGCCACCGCCACCTCCACCGGCCCCGACCGCTCCCGTGCTTGCGGTCGCCGGGCACGGCGAGATCAAGACGCGTTTCACTGCCGAACTTGGGGTCCAGCGCGGAGTGGCGTACACGACCACATGGGGAAGGCGCAATGGTGTCCCTGGAAACGCGGTCTTCATTTGGGACGTCACGAGCGACACGCCGCGGCTGCGCGATTCTTTGATTGTTAGCGACGCGGAGACGTTAGGCGACGTCCAGACAACCGACGATGGTCGCTACCTCGTCGTTGCCACCGAGTACGGTCCCGGTTCGATCGTCATATTCGACTTGACTGACCCGTTCAAACCGCGAGAGGTCTCGCGTTTTCTGTCTCCGGCTATCACAGACGGAGTGCATACTGTCGCGGTCCAACGCGTGAACGGCCGCAACTACGCCTTTCTCGCGGCGAATCCGTCGCGTGGACATCCGCCGCGTCTGATCATCGTCGATCTGAGCGATCCGGCAGCGCCACGCGAGATTTTCAAAGCCGATCGGGGCCGACCATTCATGCACGATGTGTTTGTGCGTGACGGAATCCTCTTCACGGCCGAATGGCACGACGGCATGTCGATCTGGGACATCGGGGGCGGCGGCCGCGGCGGCACGCCGGCCAACCCTTTCCCGTTAGGCAACGTCCGTACAGTCAACGGGTCAGTGCACAACATCTGGTGGTTCCACGATCCGTCTACCGGAGGGAAACGCTACGCATTTGTGGGAGAGGAAGGTCCCGGCAGCATCGGCAACAGCGCGTCTGGCGACCTTCACGTCGTCGACGTGAGTGATCTCACCCAGCCAGTCGAAATCGCAGCGTATCGCGTAGCTGGTGCCGGCGCGCACAACGTTTCGATCGATGAGGCGAACGGTCTGTTATATGCGGCGTTCTACAACGGTGGCGTGCGTGTCCTCGACGTGCGCGGTGATCTTGGCGCTTGCGCCGCCGATCAAAAGTTTCCTGACGGACGCTGCGACCTGGCCAAAATGGGGCGCGAGAAGGGCGTCGGTCTTCTCGATCGCGGGAAGCCTGTCTTCGTGTGGGGCGTGCACTTCATGGGGACGCATGTGTACGCGTCGGACTTCCTGAATGGGATTTGGAAGTTGAACGCGCTCACCAGATCCTGATCGCGGCCCACTCGACCGTCAGGCCGGCCGACCTACTATCAGCTTAGTTGACAACCGGTTGTCTGCTGCGCATCTTCTACTAACGCCTTAGTAGAAACGCGAGGGCACCCAATGCTCGGCGAACGCGAGCTAGACGTCATGAGCGTGTTGTGGGAATTGGGCTCGGGAACTGTCACGGAAGTCCGTGACAAGCTAACCACGCCGCTCGCGTATACCACCGTACTGACGATCCTACGCAATCTGGAAGCGAAGCGATTCGCTAGGCACACCGGCGAAGGCAAGGCGCATCGCTACCATCCAGTGCTCAAGCGATCGCAGGTCGGTCGCTCGATGCTCAAGCGTCTGATCGCGACGGTGTTTCAGGGATCACCAGATCAGCTCATGACGCATCTCGTTTCCGCGCACGACTTGAGCGCCGAGGAACTCGCGCGCCTGCGCGATCTCGCTTCGCAGAAACTCGGAAAGCGTCACGACCGAAACATTGAAGAAGAGGAGAACCCATGATCGCGACGATAGTCCTGACTGGAATGCTCGCGAGCCTGTTGTTCGTGCTTGCCGCCTATCTCGCCGAGCGCGGGCTCCACGCGCTGGGACGTCCCACGCGCTACGTATGGATACTGGCGAGTGTCGCAGCGATTGCAGTACCGGTCGTGCAACTGCTCGCGCTGTCAATCGAGGCGACGTCGCTGTCCACCGAAGCAGCATCGGCGCAAACACTACCGCTAACGACGATCTTGACTGTCGGCGTAGTCGAGCGCTTCAGCGCGGCCCGCGTGGCGAATCTGGAGTATTGGTTGATCGGCCTCTGGGTCTGCGCCACGACATTGATCAGCGTTAGGCTCGTCCTCGGCAGTCGCGCCCTTCGGCGCTCGGCGCAGACATGGTCGCGCAGCGACGTTTGCGGTGTGAGCGTGTGGATATCGGAGGCGTACGGACCGGCGGTCATCGGTCTGCGACATCCGAAGATCGTCGTTCCGCGACGCATCGCCGAGCTGTCACTCGAGGAACAGCGTCTCGCTCTCGCGCACGAGTTGGAGCATATTGCTGCAAGAGATCAGTGCCTCGTGCACGCCGCTGCGCTCATCGTGGCCGCGGTGCCATGGAACCCGTTTGTATGGTTCGCGGCGCGACGGCTGCGTAGCGCCATCGAGATCGACTGCGACGCGCGCGTGCTGCAGAACAAGCCTAACGTGAGCGCTTACGCGTCGCTCGTCCTGCATGTCGCCAGCTGGCCGCGCGAATCGGCTGCCGCGGCACTCGCGTTGGGCGCAGGCGCGATCACTCAATTGGAACGGAGACTTCGAATCATGATGTCGCCAACTTCTCGACGGTTCACCCCTGCAGTGCTCTCGATAGCTGGCGCACTTGCACTCGCCGTCTACGGCTGCGAAGTCGCGGTGAATGTCGACCAACCGAATCGACAAGGGGCCCTGAGCTCGCAAAATGTCGTGCACCAGCTGCCGACAGTCTTGACGACGGCCGTCACAACCGACAGGCCATATTTCGAATTCCAGGTCGACAAGCCAGTTACTATGGCGCCAGGGAGCCCGGCTCCGCGCTATCCGCAAGTTCTGCGGCAGGCCGGCGTCGAGGGTGAAGTGCTGGTGCAGTTCGTAGTGGACGCCGACGGGCACCCTGACCCCTCGACATTCAAAGTGCTGAAGTCTTCACATGACCTGTTTGCGCAGTCGGTGCAGTTGGCTTTACCGCAATTGCGATTCATTCCAGCCGAAGTGCGCGGCGGGCGAGTTAAACAACTCGTGCGACAACCGTTTGCCTACACGATCGCAAAGTGAGGGGGGTCGGATCTTGAAATACGTGTCCTAAAATCCGCGGCGCCAAACCATTTTACGCTGCGCGAAAATGATTGCGCCGCGCGCTGTGTAGGTCACGTCTTTCAAGATCCGACCCCAGCGGCTGAGTCTGCTTGACCGTTTCGCAACCGGTCGCGATTTCTCTCTCGTTGCGCACGCGCCCCGCGATCCGCCCCATGCGCGCCGCGTGCAAGCTGATCGTTAGGCACGTTTCTCGCCCGTAGCCCTTCCCCTGGAGGGCATCATGTCCATTCGACCTCGCCGCCTCGGTTCATTCGCGGGAGCCCTGCTGTGCGGCTCCGTCGCACTCGCCCAGGAACACAAACACACTTCGGCGCCCG
The DNA here is from genome assembly GCA_052388395.1 of Gemmatimonadaceae bacterium. Taxonomy (GTDB): domain Bacteria; phylum Gemmatimonadota; class Gemmatimonadetes; order Gemmatimonadales; family Gemmatimonadaceae; genus DASYRX01. The sequence goes on from JBQTIF010000181.1 coordinate 9,530, forward strand.
GCCAGGAGCTGATTGGACGCGTCGTGTTTCCCGTCTCATGCGACGCCGAAGCATCAGCACATTTCGCACGCGCCACAGCGATGCTGCACTCCTTCTGGTTCGAGGCGGCTGAAGCCGAGTACGGTCGCGCACTCCAGGCCGACGCCTCGTGCGGGATGGCGCACTGGGGAATCGCCATGACGCTGCTCGGCAACCCTTACACGCGCGTCTCACCCAACGAAGAGCGCCTACGCGCCGCACTCGCCTCTGCCGAGAAGGCTAGCGAGCTCACGATCACGGCGTCGCGCCGCGAGCAATTGTACGTCGCTGCCGTGACGGCACTCTATCGCGAGTGGAGCACTGTGCCACATGGCGCGCGCATGCAGCGCCACGAAGCCGCGATGAAAAAAGTCGCGGACAGCATGCCTAACGACCCAGAGGCAGCCATCTTTTACGCACGCGCTGTAGTCGCGAACGCTCCACCCAGCGATCTGAAGTTCGAGCGCCAACTTGCCGCGGCCGCGATACTCGAGCCGATCTTCGTGGCGCAACCCGAGCATCCGGGCTTGGCGCACTACATCATCCACGCGTTCGACGCCCCCAGCGTCGCGAAGCACGGGCTCGCGGCCGCGCGACGCTACGCCGACATTGCACCAGCCGCGCCGCATGCGTTGCACATGCCATCGCACATCTTCACACGTCTGGGCTACTGGCACGAATCGATCGCCACCAATCGGAAATCGGCGAATGCCGAGGCTGATTCGAACGCGGCTGTGCATGCAATGGACTACATGGCGTACGCCTACCTGCAGCTAGGCAAAGACCAGGAAGCGTGGCGGGTCGTCGAGCGCTCGGTCAATCAGTCGAGCCGGTTCTATCAAGGATTGTTAGGCTACAACTTCGCCGCGATGCGTGCTCGTTATGCACTCGAGCGCAATGACTGGGCGTCTGCGGTACAGCTCCCAGTGCCAACGCAGGCGCCGCCATACGTGACCGCGGTGCCGCGGTTCGCACGGGCGGTTGGAGCTGCTCGTAGCGGACAGCCGAACGTAGCCCGAGAGAACATCAGAGCGCTTGCCGTCCTGCGCGACACGCTCAAGAAGTTGGGCGACGACTATTGGACGACAATCGTGGAGGCGCAGCGACTCGCGGCCGCCGCATGGCTCGCGCACGCGGAACGCAACGACTCCGCCGCTGCGAGGTTGGCGCGCGAAGCGGCGGCGCTGGAGGAGACTGTCGAGAAACATCCCATCACCCCCGGTCCGCTAATCCCCGCGCGCGAGCTGGAGGCCGACCTTCTGTTCGAGCTCGAGCGATACGGCGGCGCGCTGTGGAGCTACGCGAAAACCCTGGAGCGCGAGCCGCGTCGCGCTCGTGCGCTGTTCGGCGCCGCACGCGCCGCGGAGCGATCCGGCGAAATCGCGCAGGCTCGCCGCTACTACACGCAGGTTGCCGACTTGATGAAGGACGCCGATTCTACACGGGCCGAGCCGCGAGTGGCGAATGCGTTCCTGGCACGCCGTAACTGAGAAAACTGGAGCGGGGATGAACGCGCAGGAGACGACCGGCGTCACCGAGCTGCTTGGGGAGATGCGCCGAGGTCACGGTGACGCATTTGACCGGATCTTTCCAATTGTTTATCAGGAGCTGCATCGCATAGCGCATCGCGCGCTGAACGCGCGTCCTAGTGACACGCTGTCGACGACGGCACTGGTGCACGAGAGTTATCTCAAGCTCGTCGATGCCGAACGCGCTGAGTGGCAGGATCGCGCGCACTTCCTGTCCGTTGCCGCCATCGCGATGCGGCAGATTCTTGTCGATCGCGCGCGGCGCCGCTGCGCGGAAAAACGCGGAGGTGCGCGACGGGCCGTGACGCTCGATGACGGTGTCATCGCGATCGATGAGCAGGCCGAGTCATTGCTGGCGTTGGACGAAGCGATCGCGCAGCTGGCAGCAATCGATCAGCGGTTGGTGCGCGTGATCGAGTGCCGCTTCTACGGCGGGCTAACCGAGGAAGAGACCGCTGAGGCGTTAGGCGTCACGGCGCGCACCGTGCGGCGGGACTGGGTCAAGGCGCGCGGGCTGCTGTATCAGGCGCTGCGCGAATGAACGTTTCCGCGGAGCGCTGGAAGACGCTGGAGCCGCTACTCGACGCGGCACTCGAGCTCGAACCTAACGAGCGGCCGGCATTCCTCGATCGCAGTTGCTCGGATCCGACGATGCGTGCCGAGCTGGAGGAGCTGATCGAGGCGTGCGAACGGGGGAAGGACGTCCTTGCCACCTCGGCGCCCAGGGCCTTCTCAGCGCTGCTTTCCGAGCCGGCGCCGGAGCTGCCAAGCCTTCTCGTCGGTCGCTACCGCGTGGTTCGCGAGATCGGCCGTGGCGGAATGGCGCGTGTCTTTCTCGCTGACGACCTCAAGCACGGTCGACAGGTCGCGATCAAGGTATTGAATGCGGACGTGTCACGTCTGGTGGGCCGCGAGCGGTTCCTGCGTGAGATCGAGATTGCGGCGCGCCTAACGCATCCGCATATCCTGCCACTGCACGATTCCGGCGAGGTGCAGCCGACGCGCGCGGGCGACCCGTATCTGTTCTATGTGGCGCCGTTCGTGACCGGTGAATCCCTGCGCGATCGCCTCAAGCGCGAACAGAGACTGTCGGTCGAGGAAGCTGTGCGCTTGACGCGTGAAGTCGCGGGAGCCTTGGACTACGCGCACCGGCAGGGCGTCGTCCACCGCGATATCAAGCCGGAGAACATTCTGTTGCAGGAGGGGCAGGCGCTCGTCGCCGATTTTGGGATCGCGCGGGCGTTGACCGGAAGCGACGGCGTAACGGCAACGAGTTTTGGCGTGCGCCTCGGCACGCCAGCGTACATGAGTCCGGAGCAGGCGTTAGGTGTGCGCGACTTGGACGGTCGCAGCGACGTTTATTCGCTGGGATGCGTGCTGTACGAGATGCTGTCCGGTCAGCGCGCCATGAGCGAGGAGACGCCGCCGGATGTCGTGGCGCGGCGCTTGGCAGGTAGCGCTGCGGAATGGCCCAACCTGCCGGACACTGTCACGGCAACACTCGCGGGGGTGGTGAAGCGCGCGCTCGCGACGAACCCCGGTGATCGATTCGCCACAGCGGCCGATTTTGACCGCGCGTTAGGCGATGTCACCTCGGCCGGCGCGTTCGCTTCGCTGGCTTCGCGCAAGTCACGGCGTCGAATCGCCGCGGCGAGCGTGCTAACCGTTGCTGTCTTGATTGCAGGCTTCGTACTGGTTAGGCAGCCGTGGCGCGAGGCCGCGTTCGATGCGAATCTGCTCGCTGTCGCGCCATTCGAAACACATGATCCGGCGCTCTCAGTCTGGAAGGAAGGTCTCGTCGACGTTTTGTCGCGCAACCTCGGCGGGGCAGGCCCGTTGCACACGGTATCGCCTTCACTCGTTGTCCGGAATTGGAAAGGCCGCGCAGATGCTCCCGCTGCTGTGACGCTCGGTCGCAGTACCGGAGCGGGGCTTGTGCTCTTTGGCGGCCTGCTCAGTGCCGGCGACTCCGTGCGCGCACACGCGATCATCCTCGATACGCAAAGCGGTAATCAGGTTGCCGAAATCGAACGCCGCGACCTGACCGCGCGAATGGATCGGCTCGCAGATTCGCTGACTGTCTCGGTCCTGCGCGAACTGGAACGTGCGCGCAGAATCGAAGGAGCCCGCGTCACCTACTCACCGGCCACCTCCGTTGCAGCGCTCAAAGAGTTTTTGCACGGAGAGCAGTTCTACCGCCGAGCGCTGTGGGATTCGGCGCAATTTCATTTCGAGCGCGCCGTTGCCCTCGATACATCGTTCGCGCTCGCGTATCACCGACTCGGTTCTATTGGCACATGGCGCGATCCTAACGACGTGGCCGACTCCAGCGCGTACCTATTGCTCTCGCGAGCGAACCGCCACAAACGCGGCCTGGCGCCGCGCGAGAGCCTGCTCATGGTGATCGACTCACTGCGGGCGGAGACGTACCTAGCTCGACTCGATCGAAGCCGCGTGCAAGACCCCACCCGCTTCATCACGGCGGCTCGTCGCCTACACAGGACTCTCGAGTCGGGGATGAATCTCCATCCGCAGGATGCGGAGTTGCAGTTCCTCTATGCGCACTCACGGTATACGCTCGATGGCGTGTATCCGGGCGAGCCGGATGAGCGCGCACAACTGCGTCATTACGATCGGGCGATTGCGCTCGATTCCAGCTTTGCGCCGGCTTACGTCGTTCCGATAGAACTCGCCGGGTTTCTGGACGGGCCTGCAGCCGCGCGACGGTACATGCGGGCATATCTGTCGCTGCGTCCGACCGGCGCGCACGCAGAACTGATCCGGATTGCCGACGCACTCCTGGATCCGCAGGCTGGGGCGCCAAACGCCGATCGCTTAGTCGACACGTTGCCCTCCGAGCAAGGATGTCGTCTCGCATCGGTATTGTCGCGCGTCCCGGATTCCGCGCAGACCGCCGTGCGAATCGTTCGCGCAATGTTTGCGCGGCACCCGGCGACGGCCGGCGACGCAGTGATCGGTTGTACACGCATACTGGGCGTAGATGTGCTGGCGTCGCGCGGTCACGTGCGCGACGCGCAACGCCTCGTTCCGTGGCGCGAGCATTGGCTCACGTTGTCTCTGACGTACGATCGAGCGCGGCTCGGCATGATCCCACTCGATTCAGCGCGTGCCACATTCGAATACCTGCTGACCCGCCCGCCGATGGGTACCAGCAACAGCCGCGTTTTCGGATGGTGGGCCTCGCAGCTGGATACGGCCTCGTTAGGCGCTTACGTGCGCAAGATTGATTCGACGATCCTCCGCGCGGGCCCCCGTAGCTCGGTCACACACTGGCGCTCGCGCGCGGCGACAGCACGCGCATACCTGGCGCTCGCACGGCGCGATACTGCGGACGCGCTGCGTCAGTTCGTCGCGATTCCCGATTCACTGCGCGGGTGCTGGTGGGATGCGCGTCTGACGTTGGCGCAATTACTGGTGGCTGCCGGACGCGCTCGCGACGCCGCGACTCACCTCGAGTCTCGCTGGCCGGGGACGTACAGATGCGGCAATGCTGTCGACGACGTGCTTTGGACCATGGAGCGGGCACGCTTGTTCGAACGCGTGGGTCGTCGCAACCAAGCTCTCGAGAACTACACCTTCGTCTATGACGCGTGGCGTTTCGGCGACACTGAAGTGCAACCGTATGTCCGTGAAGCACGTGAGGCGATGACGCGACTCGGCGATGCGCCGCGCACGAGAGCCGTGACGAAAGCGCGCTCCTAATGTCCGCCTAGCGTTAGTAGTTGCGTTTCCTGGTTGTGAGCGGCGTTGCGCCGCTCCTGTCCAGGAGACGCGTTATGCAGCGCGCACATGCCGCAGTCATTTCAGTATTCCTGCTCGCCGGTTGCGGTGGCACCGATAAAGCGACGTCGCCTCCGCCCTGCCACACAACCGACGCCGCCGGTCCAATATGTCGCGCGCTCTGGTGAGATCACCGATCTCCCCGGCGATCCAGTCCAGGACACCGCTTTCGCAACAGTACCCGATCTCGTGTCCGCGCGCGCTACGGTCAGTAACAGTGGCATCCTTCTTCTCAGCGCGCGCTTTTGCGCCAGCGACTTTAGACGTCAACACGGCGATTCTCGAATTTTACCTGGACACCCGATCAGAATCCTGCGACCGGGTTTCCTGGCATCGATCACCAACAGCACGACGCAGCACTTCTCGGAGTGGACTATGTGATCCGAGTGGAGGTACGTAACAAGGGTGGATCGGTGCTCTATCGCTGCCGCACAAGGTTCATGAGCCAGTGCGAATTAGCAGGTCGTGCCGCGGCAGAAGTTGTAGGAGACGAGGTTCGCATCGGCGCGCCGCTCGCAGCGTGGATGCCGGAAGAAGACGGCGCGATGAACTTCAAGGTGTCTGCGTGGGCGGTCGTGCGGATCGGTACGACGCTGCTATCGTGCGAAGTTTGCGGTGACACGGCGACGGATTGGGGGCTCCCCGCAGGGCGAGTTCAGTAACGCTAGAAATCGCATCGCGGCAGCTATGTCCGCTTTCGGGTCCGGCCTGCGTTTCCCAAGTAACCGCGGAACTCGCCGCGGTTCACCCACCAGTGGAGGCGCCATGAAACGCATCATCGCCGTTGTTGGGTCGCTCGTCGCGCTTGCCGGTTGTGCTATTCCAACCGGACCGACGAGTGATCCCGA
>JBQTIF010000182.1:0-9757 GCA_052388395.1 Gemmatimonadaceae bacterium
AAGATGGAGGCTGGCGATCCCACCGTATCGCTCGATCTGTTGATTCGTGCGCACCTAACGCTGGGCGCGAAGCGCGCGCAAATCGGACGTGCTCTCGCGAGGGGTACGGCCGCCGCTGTCTAACGGACCTGCGCATCAGCTGCGAGCGCAGTGGTTGATGTAAGCAACCACTCGTTCCGCAGCACCGCGCCGGAAGGTGATAGCACGACGATGTCGGCCATTCGAGCGCTCGTCAGCTGCATGCGCTGGTTAGGCAGATGGGCTGCGCCGTCATCGGGACTTTCCCCGGATGACGACGGTTGGGCGCAGTCCGTGAGGATCTGGGCACAAACCTACCCCGATAACCGCATGCTGGCAGGAGGCTAGAACTTGAGACAAGCCAGCCACGCGTGGGCCGGCGCACCGGAGAAGAAAACGCGGCGCGCGGCGCCGGCCGAGAGTGAGCGGCGATCGATGGCGGTGCGACGATATGACGATGCGCCGCGCGCCGCGAGGGCGAGGCGCGTGAGCTCGCGGCGGGCCGATTGGCCGTGGTGCGAGGGCGGTGGACTTGGCCCTGCCGGGCGTGGGCAAGCGCGCACATGACAAACGCGCGGCGCGCAGCATCACGACGCAAGTTGGTGCGGTCTTCGATTGACCCACTGTGATGACGGAGCGCGCGCCGCCGGTTCAGGGCGCTTGCTCGTTGGGCACCCGAGGAGCCAAACAAAAGAAACAACACCGAAGCTGGTAACGGTGTTAGGAAATCTGCCTAACTCGTAATTAGCCTGCTACGGTCCGAATCGGTAGCACGAACAGATCGCATACGAAGCATGTTGGTCATTATTTCTCACCAAGCGTATCAGCTGGACTCCTAACCCCCCGTCCGCCGCGATTGAGTACATGCGTGTAGATCATCGTCGTGCTTACATCTGAGTGCCCCAGCAACTCCTGAACAGTCCGAATGTCGTAGCCATCCTCCAAAAGATGCGTGGCGAAAGAGTGTCGCAAGGAATGACACGTCGCACGCTTCGTAATCCCCGCCTCCAGCACCGCCCGCCGGACTCCGCGTTGAACCGCCGTTTCATGCAAATGGTGCCGCCGCCGTTGCCCTGACGACGTCGCGTCGCGATGCTCACGCCGACCGGGAAATATCCATTGCCACGCCAGGTCGGCCGCCCGGCCAGGGCGCCTTCCGCTCCAACGCATCCGGCAGCTCCACACGCCCCTCACCGCGCGCCAGGTCGTCCGCATGCCAACGTTCCACCAGCGCCAGCTTCCGCCGTAGCGGCTCGATCGCGCTATGCGGTAGCATCGTCACACGATCCTGGGCTCCCTTACCACGCCTAACGAGAATCTCGCGGCGATCGTGACCAATATCCTTCACGCGGAGGTTCAGCGCTTCCTGCAGGCGCAAACCCGATCCATACAGCAAGAGCGCAACAAGTTGAACGTCGCCGCTCAACGCCCCGAGCAGCCGCCGCACCTCATCCCGCGAAAGGACGACGGGCAAATCGTGTCGGCGCACGCGCGCGGACCACAGCGCGCAAATCGCCAACTCGCCGTCCCATCACCTCGCGGTACAGGAAAAGCAGCGCACTCAGCGCCTGCATCTGCGTAGACTGGGTCACCGACTCCCGCTCGGCGAGGTGCGTTAGGTATGCGATGATCTCGATATCGCCGAGTTCCTGGGGGTGTCGCAGTCCGTGATATCGGATGTAACGGCGAATCCAGGCCAGATAGGCCTGCTCGGTACGCAGACTCATATGTCGCAGCCGAAGCCGCGAGCGGACGAGCGTCAGCAGTTTGGGCGTCCGTGCCGGCATACGCGATAGCTACCAGATATGTCTGCAGCCGCGCCGCGGCCGACGCCCCCAAACTATCGCGCGGTGAACAGAATCAGCGGACCATTCGAACGCGAGTTGTCTCGCTTTCGCTCACCGCGACCCGTTCAACTCAATCCGCCAGCAGATCGGAATAGCCGGATCAAGCGAACTACGCACCGAGCAATATTTCTCCACGGCGAGCGCGACCGCGCGCTCCGCATGCACGCGCTGAATACCGGCGCCGCTGATCCTGTACACAAGCTCGGCGCCTACAAGCCGCGCCGGCACTTCGTCCGCTCGCGCTCCGCGCACTTCCATCGTCAGCGACTCCACGGGAGTGCGCCGCTTCGCGAGAATATCCAGCACGTCAATCGCCGCACACGTGCCTAACGCGATCAGCAATGCGTCCACGGGCCCCGGCCCCATCGTGCCGCTGGAATCGACACGCACCTGAGTGTGCCCAATGCGCCCCGCGTCGAACGCATGTTCGCCGGCCCAGGCAATGGTCACGTGGTTCACCCGCCCGACGTTCACGTTTTCGCAAACAGGAAAATCAACAGTCGTCGTCATGCAGAGAAACGTAGTAGCGACTATCGTTGAGCGCATGACGGAACCCAGCGCGTTCCTCGAACCATACCGGCGCCACATCGTCATCTGCACAGGGGGATTCTGCTCGCCGAGCCGCGGCGGACGCGCGCTGTATAGTCTGCTCCCACAGCTTCTGGAGCGCGAAGACCTCCTCTTCGGCCCGCAACGCGTCAAACGCAGCGAGACCCCCTGCCTCGGCGTCTGTGCAGGAGGTCCCGTAGTTGTGGTCTATCCCGAAGGAATCTGGTATGCGCCCGTCACGCCGAAGCTTCTCGAACGCATTGTCAAAGAACATCTGAAGCACGGCCGCGTCATCGACGAGGCCGTGTTCTATCGCCTAACGCGCGACGGCGACCGCCCCCGCGGCGCCTAACAACTTCTCGATGCGCTGCTCTGTGCTCGGGTGCGTCGAAAACAGCGACGCCATGCCGCCGCGAAACGCCGACAGCGGGTTCACGATCGCCAATGGCGCAACAGCAGGTTCCACATGCATGGGGATCTGCTTTGCCGCTGCGTCCAGCTTGCGCAACGCATTGGCCAAGCCAACGGGACGACCGGCGATCTGCGCACCCACAGCATCGGCCTTGAACTCGCGCTGACGCGAGATGGCAAGCTGGATGATCGTCGCGGCAAGCGGCGCAACAATGAGCATCAGTATCCCACCAAACGGACTGCTGTCGCCATCATCGTCACGCCCGCCAAAGAACATACCGAAATGAGCGATACTCGAAATCGCTCCCGCCATCGTCGCTGTGAGCGTCATCAACAGCATGTCGCGGTTCTTGATGTGCGCTAACTCGTGCGCGATCACACCCTCGAGCTCATCGCGCGACAGCACACGCACAATCCCTTCGGTTACGCACACAACAGCGCGCTGCGGATCGCGTCCCGTGGCGAAGGCGTTAGGCTGCGCGTGCGGCGCGATCGCCACAGTCGGCATTGGCAATCCCGCGCGCTGGCGCAGACGATCGACCATCTCATACAACTCCGGTGCCTGCTGCGGCCCGACGACGTGGGCGCGATACGCCTTGAGCACCAACTTCGACGACATGAAGTACATGGCGAAATTCATCACGCCCGCGAACAAGAGCGCGATCACCATTCCGTTTTGCCCGCCAAAACCGCCACCAAGGGCCGCAAATAGGGCGGTCAAACCGGCCATCAATGCAAAGACTTTCACGTTGTTCATTTATTGATATCCTCCACACACAAATGTACACCGAAAAGGCAAAAATTACTCCCGGCGCCATGCGGTTGCCCGCCAACGGCGGAGTTCGTAAGTTGCCGACCCGCATGCAATTACAGGCAGCCGCCTTCTGATCCCGCTCGGTCCGCTCAACCCGCGGCGCCTGTTCATGGGTGCCGCCAAGCGCTATCTCGTCGACGCTTTCGACCGCGATAGGGAAGAAGCCACCGTATCAGACGAGCCGCCGCGCCTAACCCCACGTGCACTCGAGAGAACTCGTATGCCCCGCACCCGCGACCGCATCCTCGCCAACCTCGACGACATGTACCGCGAAGCGTTCGAGCGGGCCAAAGCCACCGGCGACGATTCGCAGATGGCCACGCTCGACTTCGCGTACCGGCGTGAACAACTCTACTTCGAGATCCTGCTCGATATCCGCGACGCGATGGAGCGAAGCTAAGGACGCCAAACGTCATAGGAGGCCGTCATGCGCACGTTGCTGGGAGTTCTCATATTCGGACCGTTGATGCTCGGCGCACAAACGCCATCGCGATTGGCTTTAATCGGAGAATGGGAGCATCAGAAGAAACACGCACTCGCCGTCGTGGACGTGGCGCCGGACTCGATGCTCGGCTTTCGCGCGACGCCTGGCGTGCGAACCTTCGCCGAGCAGATCATACACGCCGCCGGCTCAGGAGCGTACATCACAGCAGATGCGTTAGGCAGCAAGCCACCGGCGGAGCTCATGGGCGACCGCGACGCATTTCTCCAGAACAAGGCAGCGCTGCGCAATCAGACGGAGAAGTTTTACGACTACGTGATCGGCATCCTCAAGTCCGCCAGCGAAAGCACCCTCCTGCGAGACGCGACCGCATTCGGTGGCGTCAAGCCCGCGTGGCTCTGGGCCCTAACGGCACATTCGCATGGAGCCTGGACGTTAGGCCAAACCGTGCCGTATCTGCGCATGAACAACGTCAAGCCTCCTGAATTCACTCCGTTCTGACCTGTGATGCGACGCGCGGCACCCCTTCTGCTGGCAACAACCATTGCTTGTGACATGAGCCCGCCCGTCACACTCGCCGTCGTCAACGCCCGGGTTTGGACAGGGAACCCGGCCCGTCCATGGGCCGACGCTATCGCCGTTTCGGGCGATCGCCTCACAGCAGTCGGCTCCTCCGCTGAAGTGCGCAAGCTTGCCGGCAGCGCCGAGACGATCGACGCACGGGGCCAAATGCTGGTCCCAGGATTCATCGACAGTCACGTGCACTTCGTCATTGGCGGCTTTCGCCTTTCATCCGTTCAGCTCAAAGACGCCAACACACCGCAGGAGTTCGTTAGGCGCATCCAGGAGTTCGCCGCGACGGTCCCCGGCGGGACCTGGATCCAAGGGGGCGACTGGGACAACGAACGCTGGGGCGGGGAACTGCCGACGCGCGCATGGGTCGATTCAGTCACTCCGAACCATCCGGTCTGGGTCAACCGCTACGACGGCCACATGGCGCTCGCCAATAGCGTCGCCCTCAACGCCGCCCAGGTAACGGCCGCAACGAAAGACATCGCTGGCGGCACTATCGTCAGAGGCGCAAGCGCCGAGCCGACGGGTGTGCTGAAAGACAACGCGATGTCGCTCATGCAGCCGGCGATCACGGATGCAGCACCCGAAATAGAAGATCGCGCCCTGGACGCGGCGATGCGTTACGTCGCGTCCCATGGTGTTACGACAGTCCATAATATGGGCACCTGGAACGACCTCGCCATCTTTGAACGCGCACACAAAGCCGGTCGCCTAACGAACCGCATCTACGCGGCCGTCCCCATCAACACATGGGAAGGGCTGCGCGACACGATCGCCGCGCGCGGCAACCGTGGCGACGGCTGGCTCAAGATCGGCGCACTCAAAGGCTTTACCGACGGCTCGTTAGGTTCGCGCACAGCCGCCATGCACGCGCCGTTCGACGACGCACCAGGCAATACAGGGCTCTTCGTCAACACTCGCGAAGACCTCTACACCTGGACCAAAGGCGCCGACAGCGCCGGTCTCCACGTGCTCATCCATGCAATTGGCGACCGCGCCATCGGCACATTGCTCGATATCTTCGAACGCGTCGCCAAAGAGAATGGAGCAAAGGACCGCCGCTTCCGCATCGAACACGTGCAACACATCGCCGCCGCCGACATCCCCCGACTCGGCGCGTTAGGCGTCCTCGGCAGCATGCAGCCGTATCACGCCATCGATGACGGACGTTTCGCCGATAAACCCCTCGGTCGCGACCGCGCGAGTCGCACATACGCCTTTCGCTCTCTAATAGATGCGAAAGCCACACTCGCCTTCGGCAGCGACTGGTTCGTGGCGCCGCCTTCAGCGATCGAAGGGATTTACGCTGCCGTCACGCGCCGCACGCTGGATGACAAGAATCCAGACGGTTGGTTCCCGGAACAGAAAATCACCGCAGAAGAAGCGCTCAAAGCCTACACGGTCAACGCCGCGTATGCTGAATTCGCAGAACGAGATAAAGGCTCGCTCGAGGTCGGAAAGCTCGCTGACTTCGCACTGATCGATCGCGATCTCACACAAATTCCAGCCGCCGAGATCCGTGACGCACGTGTAGTTTTAACGGTAGTTGGCGGCAAGGTGGTGCATCGCGTTTCAACCCCATGACACACCTGAATGGCACATAGTCCTCTGCCGATTCTCGAGCGGCGGCGGTTCGGCGAAACGCTGCGACGCGACCTCTGGTGGCTGCCTAACGTTCCCACATTCATTGTCTTTTCGGCGTTCCTCATCTATGGGACGTGGGCAGCATATCAAAACGCCTTTTACACACACGGGCCGTACCTCTCCCCGTTGTATTCGCCGGAATTGTGGGGCGCTTCTGAGCACGCGATCTTTGGTCCACAACCAGCGTGGTGGCCAGGGTGGCTGCGTTTTTCGCCAGCCCTGCTGATCCTCCCGTTCCCCGCGCTCTTTCGATTTACGTGCTACTACTATAGAGGTGCGTACTACAAAGCCTTCTGGGCCGATCCACCAGGGTGTTCCGTGGGCGAGCCGCGCACGAAGTACCTCGGTGAGCGCACGTTTCCACTCATCCTGCAGAACGTTCACAGGTATTTCCTGATCCCGGCCCTGATCCTCATCCCGATCCTCGCATACGACGCCTACAAGGCGTACTGGTTCACTGATAGCCTAACGGGAACGCCGCGATTCGGATTCGGACTCGGATCGATATTACTCACTGCCAACGCCGTTCTCCTCGCGCTCTACACGCTCGGCTGCCATTCCTTGCGTCACCTGGTTGGCGGAGTGAAAGACCGACTGTCCGGTTCGCCCGTACGCAAAGTCGCGTACGACTGCTCCAGCTGCCTCAATCGCTGGCACATGCAATGGGCGTGGACCAGCCTTCTCGTGGTTGGATTCTGTGACGTCTACGTCAGGCTGTGCGCGATGGGAATCTGGACCGACTGGAGAATTCTGTAATGGGCGCGTACGAACGCGCCGAACATGACGTCCTCGTTATCGGTGCCGGTGGCGCGGGACTTCGCGCTGCGATCGCTGCGGCAGCTGAAGGAGTTCGTGTCGGTCTCGTTTGCAAATCGTTGTTAGGCAAAGCCCACACCGTCATGGCTGAAGGCGGCGTCGCCGCCGCCCTCGCCAATGTGGACGATCGCGACAGTTGGCGCGTGCACTTTGCCGACACGATGCGCGGCGGCCAGTATCTCAATAATTGGCGCATGGCCGAACTCCACGCCAAAGAAGCGCCAGCGCGTGTGCGCGAGTTGGAAGCATGGGGAGCGCTCTTCGATCGCACCGACGACGGACGCATCCTCCAGCGCAACTTCGGCGGTCACAAATACCCGCGTCTCGCGCACGTTGGCGACCGCACCGGTCTCGAGATGATCCGCACGCTACAGGACCACGGCGTGCATCAGGGAATCGACGTGCACATGGAGTGCACTGTCGTGGAGCTGTTCAAGGACGGCGATCGTATCTCCGGCGCGTTAGGCTACGACCGCGACCGCGGTCGCTTCAAGCTCTTCAGCGCGAAGGCTATTGTCCTCGCCACCGGTGGGATCGGTCGCGCATACCGCATAACGAGCAATTCCTGGGAGTACACTGGCGACGGCCACGCGCTGGCGTATCGCGCCGGCGCCGATCTCATGGACATGGAGTTCGTGCAGTTCCACCCGACGGGGATGGTCTGGCCGCCGAGCGTGCGCGGTATCCTCGTCACCGAAGGTGTGCGCGGCGAGGGTGGTGTGTTGCGCAACAATAAGGGCGAGCGCTTCATGTTCAGCGACATTCCGGAGAACTACCGCGCGCAAACAGCTGACAATCCGGAAGAAGGATGGCGCTACGTACAGGGCGACAAGAACGCACGGCGCCCGCCGGAGCTGCTGACGCGTGACCACGTGGCGCGCTGCATCGTGCGCGAGGTGCGTGAAGGGCGTGGCAGTCCACACGGCGGCGTCTTCCTCGATATCGCGTGGATCAAAGAGAAACTGCCTAACGCCGAAGAGCACATCAAGAAAAAGCTCCCCAGCATGTACCACCAGTTCAAGCAGCTGGCCGACATCGACATCACCAAGACGCCGATGGAAGTCGGTCCCACGACGCACTACATCATGGGTGGCGTGCGCGTCGACGGCGATTCACAGATGTCGACGGTGCCGGGCCTCTTCGCGGCTGGCGAGACGGCAGCAGGACTCCATGGCGCGAATCGGTTAGGCGGCAACTCGCTCTCAGACTTACTCGTCTTTGGTCAGCGCGCGGGCGAGTACGCGGCAAAGTTCGCGAGATCTGTCCAGAGCGCTCCCGTACAGGAAGGCGCCGTGGACAAAGCGACGGCCGCCGCACTCGCTCCATTCGATCGCGCCAAGGCGTCGGACGCCGAATCTCCGTACGCGATCCAACACGAGCTGCAAGACATGATGCAAGACCTCGTCGGCATCGTTAGGCGCCAGAACGAGATGCTCCAAGCGCTGGACGGTATCGCGAAGCTGCGTGAACGCGCCGCCCGCTGCGCGGTGCAAGGAAACAGAGAGTACAACCCTGGCTGGCACACAGCGATCGACCTGCCGAATATGCTCACGTGTTCTGAGGCGGTGACCCGATCGGCCCTCGAACGCAAAGAGAGTCGCGGCGCACAGTTCCGCGACGACTATCCGGAGAAATCGTCTAGCTACGGGACGTTCAACATCGTGCTGCGTCGCAGTGCAGACGGAGCGATGGAGCTCGAGCGCGTAAACGTTAGGCCCGTGCCCGCAGAACTGAACCTGGTCATCGAGGAGCAGAAGTAATGACGGCGACGACGTTCAAGATCTGGCGCGGCGAACGCGGCACCGGCGCCTTCCGCGATTTCACGACGGACGTTTCGGAAGGGATGGTCGTGCTCGACGCGATTCATCAGATACAAGCCGAAACCGCCGGGGATCTGGCTGTGCGTTGGAATTGCAAAGCTGGCAAATGCGGCTCATGCTCCGCCGAGATCAACGGCAAGCCGAAGCTGATGTGTATGACGCGCATGAGCGAGCTGCCTAACGAAGAGCCGGTAACCGTCGAGCCGATGCGCGCCTTCCCGCACGTGAAGGACCTCGTGACCGACGTATCCTGGAACTTTGAGCAGCAGAAGAAACTCAAGAAGTTCACGCCGCGGCCTCCCGACGCATCTGACGGCACGTGGCGCATGCAGCAGCAGGACATCGACCGCGTGCAGGAGTTTCGCAAATGCATCGAGTGCTACCTGTGCCAGGATGTCTGTCACGTGCTGCGGGACCATCACAAGCACGAGGAGTTCATCGGTCCGCGCTTTTTCGTGCACGCAGCGGCGCTGGAAATGCACCCGCTCGACACTGAGGACAGGCTACGTCAGCTCAAGGACGACGGCGCGATCGGCTACTGCAACATCACCAAGTGCTGCACCAACGTCTGTCCGGAGCATATAACGATCACCGACAACGCCATCATCCCCCTCAAAGAGCGCGTCGTTGATGAGTTCTATGATCCCGTAGCGAAGGTTTTCCGGTTACTTCGCGGGAAAAGATCAAAAGGGGTCAGAGTCGATTGAAATCAAAGGGGTCAGAGTCGATTGAAATCTTAGTGCGTCAGTGAATTCCAGGCCGACGCCACATTTCAATCGACTCTGACCCCTTTGATTTCAATCGACTCTGACCCCTTTTGATC
>JBQTIF010000183.1:0-45644 GCA_052388395.1 Gemmatimonadaceae bacterium
AGCATAATACGGCTCACTGTCGATCACTTTGTTGAGCGGCGCGATAGCCTGATCTGCGCGACCGACATGGATCAACAGCTCGGCGTAGCGCATGTACGGCATCACCTCGTTAGGCCCCAACTGCACCGCGAGATCCAACTCTTGCACCGCCGTCCCGGTGTCTCCAGCGGTGAGCGCAATATTCGCCAGCGTGATGTGCGCCGGGTAGAATGAAAGATCCTCTTCCAGCGCCCGTGCAAACGCTTCCTTGGCCGCTTCCAGTTTGTTTTCCTTCGCGCGCGCGCGACCGAGCTTGTAATACAGCAGCGCCTTCGGTCGGTAGAGCGGAATATCCTGTCTGCGATCGCGTGCCGTAAACTCCTCGATCGCTTTCTCCAGTTCGCCGGCGGCGCTGTCATAACGCTGCGCGAGATAGAGAACGGTCGCGCGATCCTCGCGCGCGTCCGGATTCGACTTCTTTCCAACGAGCGTTCCGTACAACTGCGCCGCTACATCGAGCTCGCGATTGGAGAATGCCATCCATGCGCGCAATCCGGCGTTCGCTTCCGTCGACAGCATGCGCGCCACAAAGCGATCGATCTCCGAGCGCAGTTCGCCGCTGGCACTGTTGTAGCCGTTACGACGCAGGTCCTCAGTAACCATCGCGCGGAGGTAATGCTCCAAAAACCCGTGATCGAGGTCCTGGTACGTGAAAGGATCGATGAGTCTGGCGCGATACATCAGGGAATCGACCCAGCGCAACTCGCGCGCGGTTCCTTTGTCGCCGCGCATGTAACGCAGCAGGCGTCGCTCATCTGATCGCAGCACGGCAATCCGCCGCGCATAAAGCGCCTCGGCCCAGCTTGGCGCCAGGCGCAGCGCCCAATACAGCGCGGCATCCGCCACTCGCGGGTCCTCATCGATGACGGAGATCGCGTAGCGATAGTGCGCCAACGGATCGCTGGTATCAGCTCCGGCGGGAAGCTTAGGTCGCTTGGGGGCACGCTCCTGCGCAGGCAGGGCAGTGAGCGCTAGACAAAACGTCAATAGAAAAGGGGACCGGCGCCACATGATCGGAATAATAGCGCCTATCCCCTATCCCCTATCCGCTATCCCCTATCCCCTATCCCCTAATTACTGCGTTCCACGCCTCACGTTGGAATCCGGCACGAACTTGTAAGGCTGCTGCAGAACTTGGCGCACACTGCGTCCCTGCTTCACCCCTGGGATCCACGATGTCTCACGCACCGCCCGCCTAACGCTCTCTCCGAAGGAGGGATGCGTCGCATACACGATGTTGTAGCTCTCCATATCGACGGTGCCGTCCGCTTCGACAACGAACTCGACCAGAACCTCGCCAGGTGTGGCCGTGCGGAAGAGGTCGTGGGGGTAAATCGGCATGACGCGGCGCACAGAGTCAGCGCGCGCCGGGTGATCCACCTGTTCCGCCGTGTAGATCTGGAGGTTCTCTACAAGTCGTTGGATTTCAGCCGCGGCCGATTCGCCCCGCGGTCGCTTGCGCGTGCGTGGCTCACCTTGGCGCGCCCAGATGACGATCGTACCGCAACTCGTTGTCGTCGTCGGACCGGCCGTAAACTCGGAGGGCAGCGCGGCGATGCCTGTGTAGATCTCCATCGCCTCGATCGAGCGCGAGGGGACATTATCGATGTCGAACTCACCAGCGCCTAACGGGGAACCGTCGATCCACACCAGCGGTGGGCAACGCGCGCCGCGAAAGCGCAGCGTTTGGCGACCGAAGCCTAACGGTTGCAACCGAATGCCTGGGACCGTGCGCAGCAGATCCGTCGTGTTCGCGGGGTTACGCTTCTCGATCTCTTCGCGCGTGTAGTAATGACCAAGACCGCGATCGCGCCGCTGATAGAAGGACGCGAGGCGGCCGCTGTAATGCTTGCCAAGGATGGTGACGGGGTTGAGCACGACAGGGAGCGCCGTCAGCGCGATCATGAACGGCAGCGTCTGCCCGGCGAGGACGTTGATGATCGAAGTATCCGGTCGGAAGCCGAGACGCCTAACGCGAATCTTGAGATCTCCGGCCGGCACGTTTTTCAGGCGGAATTCGCCGGTGTCGTCGGTCTCGACTCGCAGCGTGCTTCCTGGAATCGTCAGCTCGGCGCCAGCGACTGCGCGCCCCGACTGATCCAGTACCTTACCGTTAACTGAACCGGTAGCGGGGCGCGTGTCCTGGGCGCGAACAAGCGCTGCCTGTGCCAACGCGCAAGCGATGCAAGCGACCACGGTCCACCACTGCACCGGCCGCAGCACGAGGAGCTGCCTCCGGGAATCCTTCACCGGGACCTCCAGTAACCCTGCTTGCGAGAACATTGGGACTCGCCCCGAATTGCGCAACAGGCCATCCATTTCCACACAATGGCGACTGTCACACTGGACGCTGCTAAGCGCGCCGCGCATGATGCTCTAACAGCGACGCTCGGCCTCGTAACGACACCTGTCCGCGGATTCGGTTCCATTCTATGACACTGCGCGCCTCGCATCTCGCACTGGTCGCCATCTCGGCGATCGTCCCCGCCGCGCTCCAGCAGACGGCCCTTCCACCGCGTGGCTTCTCGCCGCAATCGGCCACTGCGCAGCGTGAGTGGGAGACCAAGTTCCGCGCACTACCTGATCGCATGCTTATCCGCTCATACATGGAGCGGCTCGCTGCGCATCCGCATCACGTCGGTTCGCCCTGGGGGAAAACGAACGCGGAGTGGATGCGTGATCAGTTCCGCGCGTGGGGGTGGGAGGCGGAGCTCGCCGAATATCACGTGCTCTTCCCGACCCCGAAGGAACGAGTCCTAGAGTTGGTGGCACCGACGCGTTTCACGGCCAAGCTCGAAGAACCCGTGATTGCGAGCGATCCGACGACGCGGCAAAAAAGTGAGCAGCTCCCGACGTTCAACGCGTATTCGGGCGAGGGAGATGTAACGGGCCCTCTGGTCTACGTGAACTACGGTATCCCTGCCGATTACGAAGAGCTCGAGAAGCGCGGCATCTCTGTTCGCGGCGCGATCGTGATCGCGCGTTATGGCGGTTCGTGGCGCGGTATCAAGCCGAAAGTCGCAGCCGAACGTGGAGCGATAGGCTGCATCATCTACTCTGATCCGCGCGACGACGGCTACTACCAGGGCGATACATATCCTATGGGTCCCTGGCGACCTGCGACCGGCGTGCAGCGCGGGAGCGTGCTCGACATGCCGGTCGCGCCCGGTGATCCACTAACGGTTGGCACGGGCGCTACGCGCGACGCTCAGCGAATAAACCGGGAGAATGCGCCAACGCTGATGAAGATCCCCGTGCTGCCAATCTCTTACGGTGACGCACAACCACTGCTCGCCGCGTTAGGCGGCCCAGTCGCCCCTGAGTCGTGGCGCGGCGCGCTCCCTCTCACCTACAAGCTCGGGCCGGGGCCTGCGCGCGTCCGACTCAAGCTCACCTTCAACTGGGATCTCGCGCCGGCGTACAACGTTATCGCGCGGCTGCGCGGCAGCGAGTTCCCGGACCAGTGGATCGTGCGCGGGAATCACCACGACGGCTGGGTGAACGGTGCCGAGGATCCGATCGCCGGAATGGCACCGGAGATGGAAGAAGCTCGCGCGTTCGGCGAGTTGCTCAAGCAGGGCTGGCGGCCGCGCCGAACCATCGTGTACGCAGCCTGGGACGCCGAAGAGCCAGCCCTG
The DNA here is from genome assembly GCA_052388395.1 of Gemmatimonadaceae bacterium. Lineage (GTDB taxonomy): Bacteria > Gemmatimonadota > Gemmatimonadetes > Gemmatimonadales > Gemmatimonadaceae > DASYRX01. The sequence continues at coordinate 3,678 of JBQTIF010000183.1, forward strand.
TTAGGCAGTACCGAGTGGGCGGAGCACAACGCCGACGAGCTGCGTCGCAAAGCAGCCGTGTACATCAACACGGACGGGAACGGCCGTGGCTACCTCGGCGTCGGCGGGTCGCACTCGCTGGAGCGCTTCGCCAATGAAGTCGCTCGCGTCATCGACGACCCCGAGAGCAACGTCTCCGTCTGGAAACGTCTCCAAGCGCGCATCATCCGCGACGCGTCAGGGGCCGCGCGGCGCGAAGCTCGTGAGCGCGGCGACCTTCGCATCTATGCGTTAGGCTCCGGGTCGGACTATACGCCGTTCCTGCAACACCTTGGCATCGCGTCGCTCAACGTCGGCTACGGCGGATCCGATGGCGGCGGCATCTACCATTCGATCTACGATGACTTCGCCTGGTACACGCGCTGGAGCGATACGTCATTTGTCTACGGACGTGCGCTGGCCCAAACCGTTGGGACGATGGTCATGCGCCTGGCAAACGCCGACGTCCTACCGTACGAATTTGGCAACCTTGCGGAGACCGTCCGCGGCTACGTCAGCGAAGTGAAAAGTGTGCGCGATGAGCTCGCGCAGCGCATCGCCGAGACGAACCGCCAGATCGATGACCGCGTTTTCGAAGTGACGCAGGACCCAAAGCGTCTCGAGAAGCTGCCTACCAAGGAAGCGCTCGCGCCATCGCTCAACTTCGCTGCGCTGGACAACGCTGTCGATTCGCTGACGCGCGCCGCAGCTGGTTACGAAAGCGCCTTGAGCAAAGCGTTAGGCGGTAGCGCCGCGTCCGACGGGAATGGCGCAGCGCGTCCCACTGCTGCGACGTTCCAGGCGCTCAACGATCACCTGATCCAGGCCGAGCGCATGCTCACTTCCGCGGAGGGGCTGCCGAAACGTCCGTGGTATCGGCACCTCGTGTACGCGCCGGGTCTTTACACCGGCTACGGTGTGAAGACGCTCCCCGGGGCGCGCGAGGCGATTGAGCTCAAGGCGTGGAACGACGCCGAACGTGAGATCGGACGCATTTCCGCTGCCCTCAATCGCACCGCGGCACACATTGTTCGAGCGACTGAGCTATTGGCTAAGTGACGCGTTAGGGACCATCTCGCGCGTCAGCGCTTACATCGCGCGCAACGAGTTAAATACGCTGCGTGAGCTCCGAGCCATTCGCCGGTCTACTGAAAGGGCGGCGGCTACTTTAGGGCGAAGTTAGCGAACAGCTCGAGCATCTTCGCTTCTGTCGGCGGGCGCATAACACTGTTCGCGGCGAACTCCTCGGCTTGCGGGTAGCTCGTCGCGCGGATGCGCTGTGCCGCTTTCGCGAGGTCAAATTCCGTGCGGCGAAGCTGGACATCGGGGCCAAGCAGGAGCCAATACGCGCCGGGTTCGCCGAAAGGCATTCCAACACTCCCTGCATTGACTATGCGGGTCGTCCCGACCGTGCGATCGAATTGCATATGCGTGTGTCCGCACACAACGACGGAGGCGGCTAACGGTTCGAAGATCGGCAGGAGAACGTGTTCAGGCGTGGTGCGCAGGAAAATCTCATTCTCGTCCCGCGGTGTCGCATGACAGAAGAGTACGCTGCCTAACGCACCAACATCCAGGCGAAACGTTCGCCTCCACTCCTCGAACATGTAGTCGTAGTCCGCAAGCTGTTGCGCTTCCCAACGCAAGACATGCCGCATTGCCTCCGGCAGCGGCTGCGTCAGCTCGCGGCCGTGAATCTCGTCGAGCAGGGCCAATTCGGCGTTGCCGCGGATGAAGAGTATTGGGATCCCCGCGGTTTCGAGGCAGGAGATCGCGTCACGTGACATGGGCCCGAAGACGAGATCCCCACCAACTACGATGAGATCCACAGCCGACTGACGCACTTCGTGCAGGACCGCTTCTAGCGCCGGCACATGCCCGTGAATGTCATAGAGAGCGGCGACGCGCATGCCGCTAATCAACAGGCTTCCGAGTGGCGCGGATAGCCATACCGAACCTGCATGACTTATCACTTATCACGTTCTTGAGCATCACTTATCACGCAGTTGCCAATACTTTCGCCCGGCCTGCCGCTGGACGACATTGGCGCATGATACTAACCCATGCACTCATGCGACACGCCGCGCTCAAGCTCGTTATTGTGGGCCTTACATTTTCGGCCTGCGCCAGGGCGACGCTCAGCATTCCGCCTGCCGCGTCCGCGTTAGGTCCTTTCGACCTGGTCATCGCGAACGGCAAAATCGTCGATGGTAGTGGCAACCCGTTCTTTTACGGCGACGTAGGTATTCGTGGTGATCGGATCGTTGCAGTGCGCGAAGCGGGATCGCTGCGCAACGCGCGCACAAACCGCTTCGTCGAGGCCAGAGGTCTCGTCGTCGCGCCAGGTTTTATCGATATCCAGGCGCATTCGTGGGACGCCTTGTTGTGGCGCGACGGCCGCGTGCTGAGCAAAGTCGCGCAAGGCGTCACAACGGAAATACTTGGCGAAGCTACGACGCCCGCTCCCTCGAACGACAACATCGAACGCCTCGTCGAGATCGGCGACATGGATGCGCGGCGCGCCGAGTTGCAGCGCAGTTTCCGAGGACCACGCGCCTTCGCCACCTGGCTGCGTGCCATGGAGAAAAACGGGAACTCCGTAAACGCAGGGTCGTACCTCGGTGCCGCAACGGTGCGCGCGTACGTCATGGGGCAGACACCAGGTGTGCCTAACGCCGCGCAGCTGGACTCGATGCGCGCGATCGTGCGCAATGCGATGGAGGACGGCGCGTTTGGCATCTCGACGGCGCTCATTTACCCACCTGGCTCCTTCGCAACGACAATGGAGTTGATCGAGATGGCCAAAGCGATGGCGCCGTATCAAGGGAAGTACATCACGCACATGCGTTCGGAGGATGATTCGCTGTATCAGGCGATGGATGAGGCGCTGCGCATCGGACGAGAAGGTGGTGTGAGCGTCGACATCTATCACCTCAAGGCGTCACTCAAGCGCAATTGGAACAAGGCGCCAGGAATGGTTGCGAAGATCGATTCGGCGCGGCGCGCAGGGTTCGATGTTGCCGCGACCATGTATCCGTACCCCTTCTCCAGCAACAATCTCGGTGAGTGTTTCCCGGACTGGGCTTCAGTCGATGGAAGGCTGTTTGACAACCTGCGCGACTCGACGACGCGCGCGCGCCTGTTGCGCGAGATGGCCGATCCGAACGGCGCAGCGCTGTGCCAACATGAGGGCCCGACGGCGTACATGATCGCCGATTTTCGCAAGCCTGAGCTCAAGAAGTACGAGGGGAAGCGACTGAGCGAGATCGCGGCCGAGTTGGGGAAGCCGTGGCCCGAAACGATCGTGGAGCTCACGTTAGGCGAGAACCGTGACCTCAGTAAGATCAATTTCACGATGAGTGAGGACAACGTGCAGATGCAGATCAAGTGGCCGTGGGTCGTGATCGGCACTGACGCGGGAGGGATGGATCCCGACAGCGCGACCGGTGTTACACACCCGCGCGCATATGGCACGTATCCGCGCATTCTGGGCCGTTATGTGCGCGAGGCGAAGCTGTTCACTCTGGAAGACGCGGTGCGCAAGATGACGTCGGCGGTCGCGGCGCGGTTAGGCATACGCGATCGCGGGATGTTGCGCGAAGGCATGTTCGCCGATGTCGTGGTGTTTGACGAGGCGAGCATCATCGACAAGGCAACGCCGGAACAGCCGCACCAGCTATCCACAGGTGTGCGGCACGTGTGGGTGAACGGCGTGCAAGTGCTGGCGGACGGTAGGCATACCGGGGCGAAGCCAGGTCGAGCCGTACGCGGGGGTGGATGGCGCGGGTACTAAGCCCAGCACGACGATTTGAACGACGTGATAAGTGAGAGCAAAGAGCGTGAGAGGTGAGCGATAACACCGTAAGAGGTGAATGTCGTTCACTTATCACTTTTCACTTCTCACGCCATTAGGTCTCACTTATGACGCGGTGTCGACGCTCTGCGGGCACACTCCGCCAGCACCGCCGCTCCAACGAAGATGGCACCCTCGGCGACGGTAAAACGTGGCGAATGAGCCGGTGTGCGCTCGCCGCCTGATTCCCGTGCTCCAACGCGTAAGAAACATCCCGGAAATCGCTCCTGGTAGAACGCGAAGTCCTCTCCACCCATATTCGTTAGGCCGAACGGGACAACATTCCGCTCACCTACCAGACTCGCCGCGGCTTCGCGCGCGATCGCCGCCATGCGCGCGTCGTTCACAACCGGCGGCGTTCCGTCAGGTAACGTGATCGACACCCTCAGCCGATGCCCCGCTGCGACTGTTTCAGCGAGACGCTGCACCTCGGCGCGCAACAACGCACGCGTGCGCGGTGTCGTCGCGCGCAGCGTTCCACTCAGCGTCGCTCGCTCGGGGATGATGTTCGGCGCTGTACCGGCGTGAACCTCCCCCACGGTCACTACTGCTGGATCGGAAGGATCGACACGGCGCGACACGATCGTCTGGAGCGCATTCACGAGCGCAGCCGCGCCGATTATTGGGTCAGCCGCTTCATGCGGACGTGCACCGTGCGCGCCCTGGCCCACGAGCTCGATACGGAATTCGTCCGCGGATGCGGCGAGTGGACCGGCGTCGGCTACAATCTGCCCAACCTCGAAACGGCGATCGACATGGCCCCCGAAGATCGCCGCCACGTTATCGAGCGCTCCGGAGTCGAGCAGCGCACGTGCGCCGGCGCCGACTTCCTCGGCCGGTTGCAGAATGAGCAAAACGTCGCCTAACGCGGGCTCGCGGCTCAGCAGCATCCCGGCGCCGATAGTCCATGTCGCGTGCACGTCGTGGCCACAGGCGTGCATCACCCCGCTCACTGACGAGGCGAACGGCAGTCCGGTCTCTTCCTGAATCGGCAGGGCGTCGATGTCGCCGCGCAGCGCGACCGTAGAGGCGCTGGGATCGCGGCCAGGAAGGCGCCCGACGACGCCCGTTCCGGCGACGCGCATGACATCACGAGCGCCTAACGCGGTCACAGCGCGCGTGAGCTTGTCGGCAGTGCGCTGCTCTTTCCAGGACAACTCGGGATGTGCGTGCAAATCGCGGCGCAGGTCGAGGAGCGCTTCCACCTCACGCGGCAGAAAGTGCGAAATGACCTCGGCAGGCGCTTCTAGTACGCCCATGTGCGTAACCCAGCAAAACCATTCATGATGAGCCACAGGGCCACGCCACACAGCGCGAGCGCGACCAATACGGAGTGAACCTTCACCACTTTCCCGACGACGCCCTGTTCCGCGCGAAGTGCGGCGCGCAGCGAGATGGCAGCCAACACTGGAACAAGCACAGAAAAAACGAAGATTGCAAGCGTCAGGCCGGTAACGTCCCCGAGCGTTTGCCAGTCGGCAGTCGCGGTGAGAACCGCCAGGATTGGAAACGCCAAAGCGGCGAACAACGTCGTCGTCCGCAGCCGATTCGCCGCCACGTTGCGCGCCTTTCCAAAGACGGCGCGTGGCACCCAGACAAGCGCCGCCAACCCGGCGCTGGCGATGAGCCCTAGCGCGATGATCAATCCCGCCAGCGTTAGGCGCCGTTCCCATGGACTCGTGCGCTGCATGTACAGGGTCCCGGTCAGTACCATGCGGCCGTCACGATCGTGGAAAAACCCGGCACTCGGTCCAACCTCGTTCGGTCGGCGAAATGTCGAGTCGTCAAGCGGTACGAGCCGGATCAACGTGTCGCCCAGGGCCCGCGCGAATAGCGAGTCGCTCCGCGCTATCACATACGCGCCGCCGAACAGGGTGTTGATCGGCGCGAACAGCTGATTGCGCGGCGCTACGTCTGCGTAGTAGCCTGCGTATCGCGCCAGCGTCGCGGCCGGGACCCTTGCTGTCGCCGGTGCACGGCGCGTGGAATCGCCTAACGCGTAAAGAACGAGCAGCCGCTGCACGTCTTCCACGGCGGCACCGGACACGTCGGCGTTGACGAGCGCGATCACACCCACGCCCGCTTCCGCACTGTACTTGTACGACGAGGCGAAGCCGTCGATGCCACCGTCGTGGCCATGCATCAGAACAGGGAGGTCGAGCGTCGCGTAATTCCCCAGTCCGTAGCCGACGTGCAGACCTCGCTCGGCCGCGAGCGTGCTGCCGACGCGCTCCATGCGCTCGATAGTCGCGCTATCGAGCAGCCTCCGGCCATTTCCCGCGTCGCCGCGCCGCAGCAGCATTTGGACAAAACGAGCGAGCTCGCGCGGTGACGCATGCAGATCCCCGGCGGGGCGCAGGTAGATGCCTGGAAAGCCGACCGGTGGATCCGTCATCGCATGATACCCCTGCGCCATGAGCTGTCGAGTCGAATCCGACAACGTGAACGCGGATGTCACCATGCCTAACGGCGCAAGGATGCTGTCTCTGATGAAACGATCGTATGGAATGCCGCTCGCCTTCTCGATCACATACCCCGCAATGCCGTAGCCAGGGTTGGAGTAGGAAAAACGCTCACCCGGGCGCCACCGCGTGGTCAGCGAGTTTCTTGTGTGCGCGAGCACGTCGCGCAGCGGCAAGTCTGGCGCTTCACGCGTGTTGTAGATCGCGCGGAAGTGCATGTCGTCGAAGCCGGTGGTGTGCTCGAGCAGATGCACCACACGCACAGGGTCCGTCGCCTCCCATCGGTTCTCGAACGCGATCTCCGGGGCCACCTGCTTGAGTGGTGCGTTCAGGTCGACGCGACCGCTGCGCTGAAGCATGAGCAACGCGGCCGCCACGAAGCTCTTGCTGATCGAGCCTGTACGAAAATGCGTATCGGCATGAATCGCCTTCTGGGCCGATACGTCGGCCCAGCCAACACCACCAGCGTAGAGCAACGAGTCCTTCGTAAACACGGCGAAGCCGACCCCCGGCACTTTCGTGCTATCGACGACCTTCTGAATCTCGGCGCGCAGCTCGTCGATCGACCGTGGTATGGGGACTGGCGTCGCTTCCACTTTGGGACTTTGGGCGACAGCGGCGTGGGAAACGCCGATGACTGCGAGCAATAGCACGCGACGCGGTCCCATCACGTTAGGCGTCCCTTAGTCAGCGCCTATTTCCGTCCGGCGGACCGTCAGATGCTCCACGTGATCGACGTCGATGTCCACGCCGATGCCAGGACGGCTGAGCGGGACGTGCATGCGGCCATCGCCGTTCATTTTCCACTCCGGCGCAACGACGTCCCGGGCCCAGTATCGCGCACTCGGGCTGGTATCCCCTGGCTTCCGGAAGTTCGCCATCGACGCGAGGGCGACGTTGTACGCACGCCCCACGCCACTCTCGAGCATGCCACCGCACCAGACCGGAACTCCGTTTGCTTCGCAGAAGTCGTGGATCGCGATCGATTGGGAGAAGCCGCCAACACGGCCGGGTTTGATGTTCACGATTCGTCCGGCGCCTAACGTCACCATGTCGCGCGCCCGATCTAACGATGTGATACTCTCGTCGAGGCAGAGCGGCGTCTTGAGGCGGCGCTGCAGCGCGGCGTGGCGCACGAGATCCTCCCAGGCAAGCGGCTGCTCGATCATCATCAGACCGAACTCGTCTAGGCGCGCGAGATGATCGGCATCCTCGAGCGAATACGCGTTGTTGGCGTCAGCCATGAGCGGCGCGCCGGCGCCGAGCGCGCTGCGTGCGGCGGCTATGTAGTCGATGTCCTTACCGGGACCGATCTTGAGCTTGACCTTGCGATACCCTTCGGCGAGCGCGGCACGGGCCCGGTCCACCAAGTGTTCCGGCGAGTGTTGAATACCTAACGAGATCCCGACATCGATTGCCTCGCGCACGCCACCGATGAGGCGTGCCAGCGGCAGCTCGCGAATCGTCGCCTCGAGCCCCCACAGCCCCATCTCGACAGCTGCCTTGGCCATGTGGTGGCCGCGAAAGTCCTGCTCCAGCACGGCGTGCGCGTCGCCGGCTCCCTCGAAGGCGCGTCCCAGAATGCGCGGCGCGACCCATCGCGTGATCGCGATCCAGCAGGTGTCGATGGTCTCGGACGTGTAGTTAGGCAGATCGTCCGCCACGCACTCGCTCCACACACTCGCGCCGCTCGCATCGAACAGCTCAAGCAGCGCAATGCGGCGTGCCGACATCACGCCGCTTGAGATGCGAAAAGGCTCCTTGAGAGGGAGCCTGATCTCGCGCATAACGATCCGCTCGACGCGGATCATCGCGGTTGGCGTGAGAGGATGTAATACGGCAGATCGTTGCTGTCTCCGGCCGGGCGCACAAAAGCGCTCACGCGATAACCAGCCTCCAGACGCTCGATGAGCGCGCGCCGAGTAACATCGCGCCAGCGTGTGGCGAGGGCCGGCTGCTGCTGCAGCATCGGCTGGATGTCCAGAGGTATCTGCAGACGCAGCCGCTCCGCGTTATCGACCTCTGCGAGCGACGGCGTACCGTTGGAGACCGGATTGAGCAACGGCACGTCGCTGGTTGTGTTCCCATCGCTGCGCACGGTGGCTCCCGTGGCCTCCGGCGAACAATCCCATCCCACGATGAAGCGGTCCGTGGGGACCGTTCCGTGCAACGCGCTACGCGTCGCGCCGTAGAGATTCACAGCATACTCGATGGGCATCGCGCCGAGACGATTTATGTTGAAATGCGCGTTGCGCGATACCAACGGATCGAACGTCCACATCATCGTGCGAACGCCTAACGCGCACACTTTGTGGCGCTGATATTGCTTGAGCCGCTCGCCGATGTGCCGCCCGCGCGCCTCAGGTCGCACCGCGAGCATGTCCGACCAGTGTACGAGGTCGCGACCCTGTACCCCGGTCATGCCGAAAACGAAACCCAGCATGCGGCCGTGCGCGTCGAACGCGCCGGCGGTGATGCCGCCGACTCGCTGACTGACCCGCAGGATGGCGGCGGGAACGCGCTCGCTGAAGCCGCCTCCCCACGTCTCCTCTTGAATCGCCACGCACTCGAGGTACTCCTCCAGCGTCGCGCAATCACGGATGACGATGCCATCCGAGCGTGTGTCGGTCACTTGCCCGTGTGCACTCCGCTCGGCCACGTCAGTCATCTGCCTAGTCTCGGACCTCCCTTGCGATGCGCGCGCCCTCGGATAGAATCCAGCCGCACCTTTGTATACAATTCTGGCGTACAAACTGCACCGCCACACCACGATCCGCAAGCACGTCTGGCGCCCCTCGTTCGGTCGCTGCGCCGGCGCAGGACCACATGGTCCGCGCGGCGTGCTGGCGTCGCGCGCGTTAAGGGGGACTGATGCCGGTGTCACGTGACGGTGCTCGTCAGGCAGCGCGACCGACGGTCGTCTATCGCAAGCTGCGCGATCTCATCGTCAAGGGGCAGCTCGCGCCTGGAACACGCCTCGTTGAGACCGACGTTGCCACACGCCTGGGCGTGAGTCGCACGCCAGTGCGCGGGGCGCTGCAGCGCTTGCAGCAGGAAGGGTACATCATCGACTCCCCGTCATTGCAGCAGTCGCGCCCAGTCGTGGCACCGCTGACACGGGAGGATGCGCGCGAACTCTTCTATATCGTGGCGGAAGTCGAAGCGCTCGCCGCGCGTCTTGCGGCGGAGTTGCCTAACGGCAAACGCTCGGCATTGGCGAATCGACTGCAGACCATCAATGACGAATTCAAGAAGGCGGCAACCGCCAAGCAGCCCAGCCACCACCGCTTGTGGGAGCTCGACGAACGCTTCCATCGCGGCTACGTCGCGGCAGGCGCCGGCCCACGGCTGCTCGCGCTGCACGACGCCGTAAAGCCGCAAGCGGAGCGCTACGAGCGCATCTACGTGAGCCTGCTCGTGAGCGAGCTCGGTGCGTCCGTGGCCGAGCATAACGTGATCATCCGCGCTGTTCGTGCCGGCGATCGCGAAGCGGCGCAAACGGCTGTGCAAACCAACTGGCGCAACGCCGCGGAACGGCTGGGCCGTGTCATCGACACACTCGGCGAACGCGGCCACTGGTAGGAATAACTAGGCGATCCATCGCATGGGAGCAGCCATGATCCGAGGAATCTTCGTTCGACACTTCGCGTTCGGTGCGGTCTTGCTGAATGCCGCCACGACGCTCGACGGCCAGAGCCGAGCGTCACGTGCGCCTGCTACGCGTCTCGATGGCTACACGACCCAAGCTCTGACTGCCTGGGGCCTCCCCGGTGTCGCCGTCGCTGTAGTGCATAACGATTCTATTGTCTTCGCCAAGGGCTATGGCGTTCGTGAATTGGGGAAGCCGGAGCCGATCACACCGAACACTGTCTTTGCCATCGGTTCCACATCCAAGGCGTTCACCGCGGCTGCCGTGGCAATGCTCAGCAGCGAATCGAAGGTGAAGTGGGACGATCCCGTCAGCAAACACCTTCCCGACTTTCAACTGTTCGACCCGTACGTGACGCGGGAGCTCACGGTTCGCGACCTGCTGACACATCGCAGCGGCCTCACGCGAGGTGACCGGCTCTGGGCGAATTCTGGTTTTTCGCGGGCGGAGGTGCTGCGTCGCGTCCGTTTCCTCAAGCCGACTTGGAGCTTCCGCTCAAACTACGGCTATCAAAACATCATGTTCCTCGCGGCCGGAACCGTTGTGGAACGCGCGAGCGGAAAGACGTGGGACGACTTCCTCGCGCAACGCATCTTTCAGCCGTTAGGCATGCGCAACAGTAACACGAGCATAACGCAGCTATCCTCGCTGACCGATGTCGCCACACCGCATGAACGGATCGAAGGGGCGTATCGCCCGGTCGCGTGGCTCAACATCGACAACATCGGACCGGCGGGGTCCATCAACTCGAGCGTCAATGACATGGCGCAATGGATCCGGTTACAGCTGGCGTATGGCACGTACAAAGGGCAGCGGCTGCTGGATTCGGCGGGCGTGAAAGAAATGCATACGGCCAACATCGTGATCAGGCCGAGCGCACAGGACGAGCGCCTTTATCCAATGTCCAACCTCTCAGCGTACGCGCTCGGCTGGTCGCTGCGCGACTACTACGGACGCAAAATGGTCTCGCACGGCGGAGCAATCCGCGGCATGCGCGCGCAGGTGACCCTGATTCCGGATGCGAAGCTCGGCGTCGTCGTGCTCGCCAATAGTCCGCAGTCCGCGTTCCCGACAGCGATTGCGAACGCTGCGGTGGACATGTACCTCGGCAACCCAGACCGCGACTGGAGTGGCATCATTCTAAGAGTCGTGAATGAAGCCGAAGCACGCACTGTAGCTGATCGCAAGAAGCGAGAGGGAGAGCGCGTGACGGGAACGGCGCCATCGCTGCCGCTCGCGCGTTATGCAGGTATTTATGCGGACAGCATGTACGGTGAGGTGCAGGTGACGGAAGAGTCGAACAAGCTGCGGCTTCAGTTCGGTCCACATAACAGCAGTGATTTGGTGCACTGGCACTTTGATACGTTCGAGTCGGTGCCGCGCGATCCGGTGCTCGGTCGCTTCAGCGTACGCTTTGTCGTCGACGCGACCGGAAAACCTTCGGCCCTCGATATCGACGGCGTTGCCACGTTCGGCCGCAAGCCAGCGACCGGCGCCACGGTTGGAGGCCAGCCATGACGCAAGCGTTTGTTCGCGGCGCGCTGCTTGTCGCGTTAGGCGGTGCCTGCTCGCGTCAACCACCGCAGACCGCGGCGGATCCGCGCATCCTCGCCGGTCGTCCCGCTGCGCCTGACGCGGCGGCGCGCACTGGTCCGGCCGAATATGACATCGTCATTCGCAATGGGCGCGTGCTGGACGGTGCGGGGAACCCGTGGATTGGCGCTGACGTAGCGATCAAGGACGGCAAGTTCGCCAAAGTTGGTACGGTGACAGCGCGCGGCGCGCGCGAGATCGACGCGCGAGGGCTGTATGTGTCTCCCGGCTGGATCGACGTCATGGATCAATCGGGGGGTGTGCTGCGCCGCAATGGTCTCGCTGAAAACAAGCTCAAGATGGGCGTCACCACAGCGATAGGCGGCGAGGGCGGTTTCCCCGTATCGGCGGACAGCATCGACGAGTACTTCAGCACACTCGAGCAGCAAGGCATCAGCATCAACTTCGGCAGCTATTACAGTCAGACGCAGGCTCGGACGCGAGTGATGGGAATGTCCGCGGCGAAGCCTAACGCGACGCAGCTGGAAGGGATGAAGGCGAGTATGGATACGGCCATGCGCGCCGGCGCCTTCGGCATGACGACGGCGCTCATCTATCCGCCCAGCTCCTTTACGACGACCGACGAGCTCGTGGAAGTCGCGAAGGTCGCAGCGAAGTACGGTGGTATCTATGCGAGCCACATCCGCGGCGAAGGGAAGGAAGTGGTGACATCCGTGCGAGAGGTCATCGAGATCGCCGAACGCGCTGGACTACCAGGTGAGGTCTTTCACCTCAAGGTCGCGTATCGCCCCGGGTGGGGTGTGTTGATGGATAGCGTTAGGCAAGCGATTGAATCGGCGCGCGGGCGCGGGATCGACGTCGCAGCCGACATGTACGTCTACACCGCGGGTGGCACCGGGCTGGAAGCAACGGTCCCAAGCTGGGCGTTCGAAGGCGGACGCGACTCACTGGTGGCGCGCCTCGCACGACCGGACGTTCGCACGCGTCTAAAACAGGAGTTACAGACTGGCTCGCCAGGGTGGTGGAATATCATCGAAGCGGCCGGCGGGTGGGATGGCGTGGTGCTCGCCAATGCACGCAATCCGGCGTCCGCCAAGTATCACGGGCGGTCGCTGACGGAGATTGCGCGCGACATGGGGAAGGACCCCGCGGACGCCGCGTGGGATCTCGTTATGCAAGGCGCCGGACGTGTCACCGCTATCTACCATATGATGAGCGAAGGCGACATCGAGACAGCGCTGAAGTTTCCCTGGACAAGTATCGGTAGCGATGCGGGCGCTGCGCTCACGCTGCAGGGAGGCGACGACATTGGGTTGCCTCATCCGCGCGCCTACGGCAACCACGTGCGCGTCATCGCGCGTTATGTGAAGGAGCGCGGCACGCTCACGCTGGAGCAGGCCGTGCGTAAGATGACGTCCTGGCCTGCCACCCGATTCCGACTGGCGAATCGCGGTTCCATTGGGGCGGGGAACTGGGCTGACGTCACGATCTTCAACCTTGAAACGCTGAACGATCAGGCCACGTACCAGAGCCCGCTCAAGAGTCCGACCGGCGTCGAATACGTGCTCGTGAACGGCGCGCTGACGATCGATCGCGGGCAGCACACGAATGCAAAGGCCGGCCACGTGTTGTACGGGCCGGGGCGAACAACCAAATAGATCTCATCTCCGGAGTAGAAGTATGACTACGTTCTCCCGTTGTGTCCGCCTAACGAGCGGTGTTCTGCTCATGTTGGTCGCAGCGCAAGGCAGCGACGCGCAACGCGGCAAAGCGACGAACCCACTCGCCGGGCTCGATGCGTATGTCAAGAAGGCAATGACAGATCATGCAGTCCCAGGTCTGGCGATCGCCGTCGTGCGCAACGACTCGATCATTTTTGCCAAGGGGTTCGGCGTGCGTAAGCTCGGCAGCCCCGAGCGTGTTGATGAAAATACGCTCTTTGCGATTGGCTCCGCGTCCAAGTCGTTCACAGCGGCGGCGATTGCAATGCTCGTCGATGACGGCAAGGTGAAGTGGGACGACCCCGCCACCAAATACTTGCCCGGCTTCCAGCTCTACGATCCGTACGCGACGCGCGAGCTCACAGTGCGCGACCTGTTGTCACATCGTAGCGGGCTCGCTCGCGGCGACCTGATGTGGTACGGCTCAGCGTTCTCGCGTCAGGACATTCTCGACCGCGTCAGGCACCTCAAGCCGTCGTGGAGCTTCCGCGCGACATTCGGCTACCAGAACATCATGTATCTCGCTGCCGGCGAGGTGACAGCGCGCACCTCAGGCATGTCGTGGGACGACTTCATTCAACGGCGCATCTTCCAGCCGTTAGGCATGACCGCGAGCAACACGAGTGTGCGCGCCCTCGCCGGGCAGGCCAACGTGGCGCAGCCGCACAGCAAGATCGATGACACGGTGCGCACGGTGTCCTGGCGCAACATCGATAACATTGCGCCTGCGGGATCGATCAATTCGAATGTCGTCGATATGGCCAAATACGTGCGCTTTCAGCTCAATGCAGGGTAGTGGAACGACAAGGCACTCATCACCGGCGGGAATCACGCGGAAATGTGGACGCCGCACACCGTGATCCCTATGGTCGGCTACTGGAAGGCCGTCGCTCCTGGCGCACACCTCGGCGCCTACGGACTCGGATGGTTTTTGCAAGATTATCACGCGCGCCTCGTCGTGCAGCATGGCGGAAACATCGATGGTATGTCAGCAAACGTTGCGATGCTTCCTGAGGAGAAGACCGGCGTCATTGTCCTCACGAATCTGAATGGGGCGGTCATCGCGAGCGTTCTTGCCTATCGGGTCTTTGATCACTTCCTCGGTGCGCCGTTAGTCGACCACAGCGCCGACGCGCTCAAATTCATCGCCGCGGCGGAGAAGCAGGGGAAGGAGACGCTTGCGAACATCGAAAAGGGGCGCAAGCAGGGCACGAAGCCGGCGCTCGCTTTGAGCGAATACGCTGGTACCTACAGCGACAGTGTGTACGGCGAGGCCAAGGTCAGCAGCCAGGGTGGCGCGCTGCGCCTGCAGTACGGTCCCGCCTTCGACGGAACGCTGGAGCACTGGCATTACGACTCGTTCCGATCGGTGTGGCAGGATCGCGGACTGGGGAAATCGATGGTGACATTCACTGTTGGCTCCAGCGGGAAGCCATCGAAGCTGGACATCGAGGGACTGGCGGAATTCACGCGCGTCCCTGATAAAGCCGATACCACGGCGAAAGTGACCCTAACGAGTGCCGAGCTTCCCAAGTTCGCGGGGAAGTTCAAGCCAAAGGATATCCCGGTCGAGTTCGAGGTGCAGGTCGTTGGCGGGCAACTCAAGTTCTCGGTTCCCGGTCAACCGGTGTATACGCTGGTCGCCGAGTCGCCGACGCGCTTCAAGCTCACGGGCGGGGATGTGCCGGCTGGGTTCTTCCTCGACTATGAATTTGAGGGCGGTAAGGTGAAGCAGGTGACGCTATCTCAGCCCGCGCCGCAACCCACGCTCGTTCTATTACCAGTTTCCTAAAGGTCACAATCGGCAGCGCAGATATACTTGACTCCACAGATCTCGCAGATACTGCAGTGAAACGATTAACAGAGCAGTATCTGCGTTAACCAGCGCACTTTTTGCGTTCATCTGCGCTGTCGCTTTTCGGATGGGGTGGTGGCGCACCACAAGCCCGCAACGCATCGTTTTCACACTGATGATTCTTCCGGAGAGATACGCATGAAAGCCGAACGACTTGTCCGCCAGGTATGGCGCACTGGCATGCTGCTGACCTTCGCGTCGGCAGTCCATGCTCAGGGCCGGCCGATGACGATCGACGACATGATGGAGATCAAGAATGTCGGCGGTGTCGCGATCTCGCCTAACGGGAAGCAGGTGCTTTACACTGTCTCCGGCTGGGAGCATCCGGCAGCGCGAGATACAAGTCGTGGCGACCGTCATGAGATGCGCGCGCACGTTTGGATCGTCGCTGCGGACGGGAGCGACGCCCGGCAGCTCACGTTTGGTGAACGCGGCGAATCGAATCCGCAGTGGTCGCCAGACGGCCGCTTCATCTCGTTCACCGCCGCGCGCGGCACGGGCACTGGCGATGATGCGCCGCGCGCGCAGATCTGGCTCCTGCGCAGCGATGGTGGTGAGGCGTGGCAGCTCACGACGGTCAAAGACGGTGTGAGCGGCTATGCCTGGTCGCCCGACGCGTCACAAATCGCATTCCTTTCGGTCGATTCGCTCACGCGCGACCAGGACGCGAAGATCCGGCGGCGCGACGACCCCAAGACGTTCGAAGGCGACATGCGTATGACGCATGCCTGGGTCATCGACGTGGCGTCGAAGAAGGCAACCAAGCTCACCAGCGGAGACTACACTGTCGCTGGTGCGCCCAGCTGGTCGCCCGACGGAACACGCCTAACGATGCTGACGCGCTCTACGACATTGATCCGTGACGAACGTCGCGATGCCATCATCCTGACCATCGCGAGCAAAACGACCGAACCAATCCTCGAGCCGCCGAACATGACGATTCAGAGTGCGCCGGTCTGGTCGCCCGACGGGCGCACACTTGCGTTCGGTGCGCTGCTCGAGGAGTGGAAGCCTAACGGGGACGGCATGTACCCACGCACGCTGCGCAATACACAGATCATCCTGTACGACGTGGCCGCCAAGACGGCAAAGAACGTCGGCAGCGCCCAGTTCGACTATTCGGTCGGCGGTCTGCGCTGGTCGGCCGACGGCAAGCGAATCCTGTTCACGGCTCAAGATCGCGCTTATCCCGCCGTGTTCACGTACGACATCGCCAGCGGCAAATACGCACAGATCACCAAGGGGATGATGCTGCGGCAGCCATCGTACTCCAAGGATGAAAGTGTCGTCGCGTTCGCGATGGACTCGCCGAAATCACCGGCTGACCTGCACGTCAGCGACGCGACCTTTGCGAGTCCGCGCAAGCTTACCACTATCAATCCGCAGCTCGCAGGGTACGCGTTAGGCGAGACCGAAGTGATTACGTGGAAGAGCACCGACGGCTACACTGTCGAAGGGATCCTGCTCAAGCCGGTAGGATATCAGCAGGGGCAGCGCTATCCGCTCAAGGTCGACGTGCACGGCGGTCCCACCGGTGCGCACACGAACGGATTCAAATCCGGCTGGGGTTCACCCGGTCAGTTCTACGCGGGACAGGGATGGGCTGTGCTCTATCCGAATCCGCGCGGCTCGACGGGTTATGGCGAGAAGTTCATGCGTGCGAACATCAAGGACTGGGGCGGTGGCGACTACCGGGATGTCATGACCGGCGTCGATGAACTAGTGCGCCGCGGCATCGCAGACTCAACTCGGCTCGCTGTCACCGGATGGAGCTACGGCGGTTACATGACCGGTTGGGTCGTCTCACAGACGAGCCGTTTCAAGGCCGCGATGATGGGCGCAGGGCTGGTCAACATGGAGAGCATGTACGGCACCACAGATATTCCAGGATACATCGGGACGTTCTATGAAGGCATGCCGCAGCTCGACGGCGCACTGAGCAACAAGTCGCTCGAGTTCTATCGCTCACGCTCGGCGGTGCAATACGCTTCGCGCGTGACCACGCCGCTGCTTATGCTGCATGGTGGGAATGACGAGCGAGTACCGATCGGGCAGCCGATGGAGTACTTCCGTCACCTGAAGGACCGCGGCAAGGTCGTGGAGCTGGTCTTCTATCCGCGCGAAGGGCACGGATTGAGCGAGTACTACCACCAGATCGACAAAGTTCGTCGTGAGCATGCGTGGCTCACCAAACATGCGTTAGGCAATACGCAGAAAATCGTCCAGTAGAATTCTTTACCACAGAGGACACAGCGGACACATAGGAAAACTAGAAGGGTGGGAGAGTGAGGACTTCGTTCAGGCGCAAACGCCGGGAAGTCGTGACGTGCTCGTCTTCGAGCGCGCGCCGCGCAAGGCTGGGAAAGCCGGAGGGGTGGCACATTTCGGATTTCGCCTAACGAAGCCATCGGATATCGAGGCGGCGATTCAGGCGGTGCGTGACGCCGGCGGTACCGTCACGGAGCATGGCGAGTTTGTCCCCGGCGAGCCGTATCTCTTTGCGCGCGATCCGGATGGATACGAATTTGAGATCTGGTACGAGATCCCAACCAAAGTCGATCCGCCGCAGCACATGACGAAGCGTCGAAAGCCGGCGCGTCGCTCCTAGGGCGTGCTTGCACGATTCAAAAGCGGCAGCGCGGACGAACACAGACAACTGCTGGACTAACGCGGCCGTCGCTGTTGATTCAAACCTGTCGTGTTCCGCGTTTGTCATGTTCTTGTCCGCGTCTGTCCGCGCTTCCGCTTTGTAGACCACTAAGTGACGCAACCTCTCGACAAGCTGCGCAAGATCTGCCTCGCGCTCCCTGAAGCACACGAAGTCATCGCTTGGGGGGAGCCAACGTTTCGCGTGCGCAACAAGCTCTTTGCCATGTTCGCTAGCGGGAACAACCACCACGGCGCGGGCAGAAGTGCCGTGTGGTGCAAAGCCACTCACATCGATCAAGAGCTGCTGATCCGCTCTGACCCCAAGCGATTCTTCAGTCCGCCTTACGTCGGTCCATCTGGGTGGGTGGGGATTTATCTCGACAGTAAACCCGACTGGAACGCGGTTGCCGCGCAACTCCAGGACGCGTATCGCCTTATCGCTCCGAAAAAACTGCTCGCTCAGCCCGAGTCGAAAGCGAACAAGAAAGCAGCGCCAAAGAAACGCCGCGCCCCCGCGCGACGAGGTGCGAAATGACGGTGCCGCACAGCCTAACGCAGCTCGCCGGACATTGGGCAGGGAAGAATACGCTCTATGTACCCTGGCTCGATCCGCCGCAATCGAAATCGGATGCGTCGGCAACGATTGCTCAGGTCGTCAATGGTCTATTCATGACGATCGCGTACACGTGGGCCGATCACGGCGAGCCGCACGAAGGGCTGCTCGTTATCGGGGAGCACCCCAAAACTGGCACAGTCAGTGTCGCATGGACCGACTCGTGGCATCAGAGCGGCTCGATCTTGCACTCCAGCGGCACCGTCGAAGCTGACGGCTCCGTTTCGTTCTTGGGGATGTATCCGGCACCGCCCGATCCGGACTGGGGCTGGCGCACCGTCATCACGCCACGCGGAACAGATGCTTTTGACGTTGTGATGACGAACATTGCGCCTAACGGCGAAGAGACTGTGGCCGTTGAGACGTCCTACGAACGCGTGTCATAGCAACACTACCACACGGACACAATGGACACGGAGAGAGAAATCCCAATAGCTATTTCTCCTCTGTGTTCTCTGCGCCCGCCGATGTAATTGCTTTTGACAGACGCGCGGCGCCGAGGAGAGCGATCCCGGCCGACGCGGCAATCGTCAATGCCTTCCTAGGATTGAGCACTGCCGCCGTGTAGATGCTGCGCTCCGCCGTGCGCCCACTCCAATTGCGACCGCGCTCGCCACCGTCGTTAGGTAGCGGTTCATACAGATTGTCGCGCCGCGAGTCTGCAATGGGAACGTCCGTCTTCTGCGAGTCAAAAGTCGTCCGCTCCATATAGCGATCTGTCACGCGAGGGAGCGCGCTCGCCAGGCTGATCACCTTGCCCATCCCTCCGACAATCACGTCGCGCCGAGGACGCTGTGCGCAGTCGAGGATGACGCCCGCGGCAACCTCGGGAGCAAACACCGGCGGCACAGGCTGCGGCTCCACACCCATGTACGACTTCGCCTTCTCAAACAGAGGCGTATCGACCGACCCGGGTTTGACCAGAGTCACTGAAATCGGAACGCCGTCATCTTCGAGTTCCATGCGCAGGGCGTCGGTGAACGCCTTGAGCGCGTGCTTCGTGGCGCAATAATTCCCTTGCAATGGAATAGCGCGATCCGCCAACGCGCTGGCCACGTTGATCAGCGCGCCGCCCTGAAGCGCGAGATGTGGAATCGCCGTTAGGCTCCCGTGCACTTGCCCCCAATAGTTGACATCGAACTGGCGGCGCATATCGCGCAGCGGAACCTCGCTGAGCCGTCCGTAGATTGCGACCGCCGCGTTGTTCACCCACGTGTCGATGCGCCCAAAATGCTGCACGGCGCGATCGGCGATAGCCTGGACCTGATCCGGCTCGCTCACGTCGGCGACCTGGTATGTCGCGCGCCCCCCACTCACGAGGATCGCCTGCACGGCGCTGGCGAGATCGCGTTCATTACGCGCAGCGAGCACGACCTGCGCACCTTGTTCAGCGGCGAGGCGCGCGGTCACGAGCCCGATGCCGCTCGAGGCGCCCGTGATGACGATGACCTGTTCGCCGATCGGCTTCAGTATGAGCGGCATAAATTCTCCATTCAATGGTGCAGCACGCGATCGACCAGCGCGGTGAAGCGATCGCGCCAATCCGCAAACTGCGATTCGATGGGCGGTTGCCTAACGACATGGATCGTGCCGCGCTTGCGCAGCACGTCGACATGTGAGGCACCGCGCTTGTCACGCCAGAACCTGATGTCCAGTGCCGCCCCGCGAATGCGCATGTTGCGGATCACGATCTCTGGTAACCAGCTCGGCAATGCTGGATCGACGACCAGGAGGTCGAGCGGGGCGACGGGCTGCAGTCCCGCGAGCACATGCACCAGCAGTGGAACGGCACTCGCGTTCCAGAGCTGTGGTGCGTTGGCACGCGGATACAGGCCAGGCGTTGCACGCTCGATACGCGAATAGCCGCCGACGGTTTCCGGAATGCGCATGTCCGGATACAACGCCGCCAGGTCGAACAGCCCTTTGGCGAGATCGATCGCGCGGGCATCGAAACCGAAGCGACGCAAGCCAAACGCGATTGTCGCGTTCTCGACGGCCCAGACACTCCCGCGATGATAGCTCAGTGGGTCGTATGCGCGATGCGCACTGGACAGGGTCCGGATCCCCCAGCCGCTGAACATGTCGGGCTGAAATAGTCGTCCGACCACGCGCGGAATGCGTTCGCCGTCGAGGATGCCGCATGCCAAGACGTGGCCGGCATTCGACGACGCAGCGCGCACCGGCTGTTTGTCGGCGTCCATCGCGAGCGCCGGAAGCTCCTCCGCATCGTCCCACCAATCGCGGTTGAAGCGATCCTTGAGATCCTGTGCCGACTCCCAGTACGCTGCGGCCTCGCCGCGTTCGCCTAACGCCCAGCTCATGACCGCCATCACCTGCTGGGCGGCGTACCAATAGCCCTGAAGCTCGCATGTGGCGGCCGGCGTCCGCGCCAGCGATCCGTCGCGATGCACGACGGCGTCCCCGGAGTCCTTCCATCCCTGGTGCGTGGGACCGATCGACGAACTCGTTAGGTACTCGAGGTATCCGTCGCCGTCGCGGTCTCCGCGCTCCCGCGCCCAATCGAGGATGCGGCGCGCCACGTCCCAGTGGCGCCGGAGCTGTTGCTCATCGCCGGCCCACGCGTACAGGTGCGCCAGTGCAATGACGTACATGAACGGGCTGGCGTAGTCGCCATAGTAGCGGCCGAACGGGGAACCATGTCGCGCGCCGGGCCCCAGCCGCACCTGCTGTACGATGCGCCCCGGTTCCTCGTCGCGTTCGGGATCGTCCAGCGTCCCTTGAAGGCGTCCGAGCCTCGTTAGGGCCGCGTCCAGCGCGGCACCGCGATCCAGCAGCGCTGCTTGCCACCCCGCCGTCAAGACGTCGCGCCCAAACAGAGCGGGGTACATCGGCACGCCCGCTTGCAGCGTCAGCCACTCGTCGCGCTCCCCTTCCAACAAGGCGAACGATCCGAAATCATTGACGTGTCGTGCGATCGTGCGTTCCACTGCTGCGTTCCCTGGCGTTGCGATACGCGCCAGTCCGTCGAGCCACTCGCGCCATACGGCCTCGCGCGTCGCCGCCTCTGCGTCATCCATGCCTAACGCGCAGCGCGGACGCACGGTGAGGGCGAGACGCCCTGTGCGCTGCGGCGCCAGGCGCATCACCGCGATGATCCTCTTCTCATCGACCTGCCATTGGCCGCTGGCTTCGATCGCAATGTCCGTGGCATAGTCGTCTTGTGTGCTCTCGAGGCGCAGCCCGGCAGCGGTTGCGATGGCGCGCGACGCGGCGCGCGACTCCGGTGCGGGTGAGGTAGCACTCAACAAGTCTGCGAAATCGGCGTCGAGCGCCCAACTGGCCTCAAATACCACATCCTCGAACCAGCGGTTGGTGATCGTCGCGCTGACCTCGAGGCGATTTGGCGCGACGAGATGCTGTATCTCGATCTCCAACGAACGGTGCGGTAACCCGGTTGCGTCGCGCGAGCGCTCGTCTCGCGCCTGACCCGTTCCGCCACCACCAAACTCGGCGAACTCTGGATGCACATAACTGAGCGTCAGGCGACGCGTATCGTGCTGTGCCGCTTCGCAAAACCATGGAAGCGATCCATTGACTTCGAATCGCAGCGTGCTCAGGTGGCGCGCTTCGCGATAGAAGAACCCCGTCGTCGGGTTTTCGGTGGCCGCGATCGCTCCAGGGCGCCGCTGCAAAACGAGGAGCGAAGTGCCACACCAGGCGCAGCACACATCCGAGCCGACGTATGCGATCGTCAGGTCCGGCCGCGTGGTAGCTTGACTCAGCGAGTCGGCAGCCGGCGTGCGCTGCCTAACGAGGGAGCTAGGCGCTGAGTCCGCTTGCGTGGTGTGCACGGCCTCGAGCGTTGCAAGAACGTCGCCGGGCCCCGCGTAGCGAGCTCGAGACTTAACCGAGCACGATCTCTCCCTCGATCGTCTCGTTTAGCCCGATAGCGTCGATACGTATTGTCGCCATGGCAGTCAGCGATTTCCGCTCCACCCTTCCGCTATCGAGGGCCGCTTGTACCGCGCGCTCTATCTCACGCTGCGCTGTGACGCCAAACGTTTTGAGGAACTTGCGCAGACTGAGATTGAATGCTTCGTCGTCCATCGTTGCTCCGAGTCAGGATCGCCATTTTGGCACGTGCGGCTCTTGACATCTAGTCCAGCAGCAGGGAAGCTCTGCTCCTCTCTATCTGGCGGATACAGCAATGACAGCAACCGCAACGCCAATCTCGACGCCGGCGGTCGGAGCACCGCCGTCAGCCAAGCAACAATTCCTCGATGCATACGAGAAGGAGCACGCCACTACGTTGCGGGTGCTACGCGCCTTTCCGGCGGACAAGGCAGATTTGCAGCCGCACCCCAAGTGCAAGACCGCACGCGAACTCGCTTGGATCTTTACGCTCGAGCGCGGCCTCGGCGCAATGGTATTTCAGAATGCGTTCGCCGCGGGCCCGTCGGCTGGCGACACGCCGCCGGCTCCGGACTCATGGGATGCTGTCGTCGCCGCGTATGAAAAGGCGCACAGCGAGTTCGCGGATCTCGTTCGTGCAACACCGGACGAGCAACTCAACGAACATGTGAAGTTCTTCACAGGGCCGCAGACGTTAGGCGATGTGACTCGGCTCTCCTTTGCCTGGTTCCTGCTGTGCGACGAGATCCACCATCGCGGGCAACTGTCCGTGTATCTGCGAATGGCAGACGGCAAAGTTCCGTCTATTTACGGTCCGAGCGCAGACGAACCCTGGATGTAAGGGCGAATTTATGCTCAAGGACTTCAAGGCGTTCGTTATGCGAGGCAATGTCGTCGACCTTGCCGTCGGCGTAATCATTGGCGCCGCGTTCGGTTCAATTGTGAAGTCCCTCGTTGATGACGTCTTGATGCCGCCGATCGGCCTCGCGACCGGCGGCATCGACTTTTCGAACAAGTTCGTCATCCTTCAGGAAGGTGCGAAGGCCGCGGGCCCTTATGCGTCTCTAGCGGATGCAAAGGCGGCCGGTGCGGTGACGTTGAACTACGGCCTCTTTATCAATCAGATCGTGACGTTTCTCATCGTTGCGTTCTGTATCTTCCTGCTCGTGCGCGCTATCAACCGTATGCACGGTCCGCCACCAGCTGCGGCGCCATCAACGAAATCCTGCCCGCATTGCGCCACTGAGATTCCGCTGTCGGCGAAGCGCTGCCCCAACTGTACGTCACAACTTAGTCCTTAGTCCTTAGGTCTCAGCTCTTAGCTGTAGATCGCGGCGTTAGGCTCGTTAAGAGCTAAGAGCTAACGACTAGTTACTGGGTTAGCGTCGGCGCCTTTGCGAGCGCGGTACAACACCACTCGCATCACCGGGCTTCGGCGCACGATAGTTGACGCCGTAACTTCGAAGTCGGGTGAGATACGCCGGCACTCGCGCTTTGAAGTCGACGAGGTCCTTGCGTTCGACGGGAGTCCACACGACCTCTGACAGCGCGCCTAACCGCGGGAAAGCCATATATTCGACCTGCCGAGAGGTCGGCATGTATTCGGTCCAGTGTTGCGCTTGAGCGCCTAACACGTGTCGCGCTTCTTCGGGCGACAGTTCCGGTGGAACCGGCTCGAACACGTAAACCGAGTCTAGCGGCAGGAAGTTGCCGATCGCGAGCGGCTCGCGCCGAGTGTCCCTCGTCTGGTAGAAGTCGAAGTACGTGTATCGTGTTGGTGCCATCACGACGTCGTGCCCCTCCTTCGCAGCCGCGATGCCACCACGATTGCCGCGCCATGACATGACAGCAGCTCCTGGAGCGAGCCCGCCTTCGAGGATCTCATCCCAGCCGATCAATCGGCGCCCCTTCGACGTCAAGAACGTATCCATCTGCTTGATGAACCAGCTTTGCAGTTGCGCTTCGCCAAAAAGGCCTAGCTCACGGATACGCGCTTGAATGCGCGGGCTGGTCGCCCAATACGCCTTATCAGCTTCATCGCCACCGATATGAATGAACTCACTCGGGAAGAGCTCGAGCACTTCTGCGAGCACGTTCTGCATGAACTGCACGGTTGCGTCGTCGGCATTGAGGATGTTTTTCGACACGCCCCACCGCGTCCATACGGGTATCGTATCACCGCGGATGCCTAACTCGGGATACGCGGCGATCGCGGCCTGTGCGTGGCCCGGCATCTCGATCTCTGGGACAACGGTGATGAAACGTTCGGCGGCATACGCCACGACGTCGCGCACCTCAGCCTGCGTGTAGAAGCCGCCGTGCCGTTTGCGATCGAAGCGCCACCGTGTCGAATCGCCGCGTGGGTAGCCGATGATCGTCTGCCGACGCCAACCCCCTACCGACGTTAGGCGCGGGTAACGCTTGATCTCGATGCGCCAGCCTTGATCCTCGGTGAGGTGCCAGTGGAAGCGGTTGAGTTTATGCGCGGCAAGGAGATCGATGAACTTCTTGACGAAGGTGACCGGCATGAAGTGCCGCCCCACGTCGAGGTGCGTACCGCGCCAGGAAAAACGCGGGTAGTCGAGGATCGCGACGGCGGGCACTGTCCACGTGACGCCGGACGCTGGAGTACGCGAGAACGCCTGCGGCGGAAGGAGTTGGCGCAGCGTCTGCATACCATAGAAAACGCCGGCACGGGCGGCCGCGCGGACGTGGACTGTATCGCGCGTGACATCAAGCTCGTACCCTTCGGCGCCTAACAACTGGCGCAGTTGATCGTCGATGCTCAATACGATGGGGCGGACGTTCGCCGGCACACTGTCCCGCAGCACCCGCAGTGTATAGCCGAAGGCCGGCGCGAGCATGCGCGCCAGAAAGCGCCCCAAAGAGTCGGTTTCCGCGGACACGAGGATCGGCGTGCGGCGTGTCAGCGTGAAGCGCGCTGCCTCTGGCCGTTCGTCGACCTGCACGGGACGGGGGATAACAGTGACGCGCGGCGGCCGGGGACGGATCACGCTGACGCGCGACGGCTGAGCGAGACCTGATACCGCGGCACACAGCAGCATCGCCATCGCAGCGGCGAACATAACGACTCTGACCACGGATCTATTGAAAGAGAGTGACCTGGCCGCCGGTGTGCCAGAACAGGACTTTACGATCGCGTGCCCCCCGTGCCCCCCGTGCCCCCCGTGCCCCCCGTGCCCGCTCCAGACGGCCATCGCGTACATACGCAATGAGCGCGGCGAGCGCTTTAGCGGTGTAGAAATGATCGACAAAAACGGCCTCCGTGCGC
This sequence comes from Gemmatimonadaceae bacterium, assembly GCA_052388395.1. GTDB lineage: Bacteria > Gemmatimonadota > Gemmatimonadetes > Gemmatimonadales > Gemmatimonadaceae > DASYRX01. Next base: position 29,217 of record JBQTIF010000183.1, read on the forward strand.
GCGAGAAGTAGCTGCGCCTCGCGAGACGCTTCAGTTGGCATGCCGTAGCCGGTTCCGACGAAGCTGTCATCCAACTCGAAACGGTGTGCCGCTCCCAGCGTACCAGGTGCGAGCCCGAGCATCGCTTCTGCGCCTTCAATGATAGGCAATACTTTGTCGCGGATCGCAGCGGCCGGATCGTCGGCGCTGACACCAATGATGCGGGCGTCGACGCCGAAAAGCGCGCAGCCAATGAGAAGGCCCGCCTGCGTCCCGCCAGATGACGACGCGTGCACGATCACGTCCGGGACGACACCCTGTCGTGCCAATTCGCCGACCCCGCGAGCGATGCCTAACGCGCCGAGCGGAGTCGAAGCGCCCAAGGGGATCTCGTATGGCTTGCCACCGTTGGCGCGCACTTCATCGGCGATGCGACGCATGGCGGGCGCGCGCTCGGCTCGCGACGCCACATAACGCACTTCGGCACCTAACAAGTCGTCCAGTAGCGCGTTGGCTGTGAGCTGAGTGGGCCGCTCGCCATTCGCGACGATGATGCACTTGACTGCGAGTCGTGTCGCTGCGGCCGCCGTCGCTCTACAGTGATTCGACTGGACACCGCCGCACGTGATGACTGTGTCGGCCCCTGCCTCTTTCACCGCCGCGGCGACAAGGCACAGCTTGCGCACTTTATTCCCGCCAAAACCGAACGCAATGGCATCGTCGCGTTTGGCGACAATCACAGGACCACGCTCGCCGAGTGCATCGCGCAATCGCCACCAATCATCCACGGGCGTGGGATAGTGGCCTAACGGAACTGTGGGCAAATCGATGAGTCGCTGCCGGGCGCCGTCGAGTGACGTGTCAGTCATGCGCGAAGCTGTGATCCTGGCGTTCAAGGAGAGGAAGTGGTATTACGGTGCGCCCGCGCATGCAAGCGCGCACACAAAGACTCTTCGTGGCTCAACCACTGACGCGACCTCCTGACGCGATTGAGCACGTGCCTATCGAGGCACGAAGCGGCCTCGATCCGTGGAAAACGAAGGAGCTCCCGCTCGCGCCTAACCCGCGCGGCCTGCAGTGGCTCAATGTGGTGGGACCCGGCGTCATCGTACTCGGCGCTGCGATTGGGAGCGGAGAATTCCTCATCGGTCCGGCTTCGTTTGTACGCTACGGGCTGACGCTCCTTTGGATCACGTCGATCGCCGCCACACTGCAGACGATTTTCAACACGGAGCTGATGCGGTACACGATCGCCACAGGCGAGCCCGCATTCACCGGCTTCATGCGTACGCGGCCGAGTGCGCGCTTCTGGGCGTGGTTTTACGCCGCGTGCTACTTGTTGAGCGTCGGTTGGCCCGCGTGGGCCGGGGCAGCAGCCGGGGCGTTCTTCTTTCTGTTCACGGGACGCGTGGCGGGTGCCAGCGACGCGAATACCGTGTACGCGTTAGGCATCGGCGCATTCTTCGTCTGTGTGCTGGTTCTGCTGGTCGGGCGCCGCATCGAGCGCACGCTGGAGATCCTCAATTGGATCCTGGTAGGGACGATACTCACTGGCCTCACAATCCTCGCTATCGCCCTCGTTTCACCAGGCATGTGGCTCCGCGGCCTGGCCGGCTTTGTCGGATTTGATCCGGTCACAGATTCCTTCCGGCTGATTCCGGAAGGGGCCGATTTCTTTTTGTTAGGCGCGCTGGCCGGATTTAGCGGAGCGGGCGGGCTGATCAACGTCACGCTGTCGAACTGGGCGCGTGACAAAGGCTACGGCATGAGCGCGCACAGCGGTTACATCCCCGCCGCGATCGGAGGGGAGCGGCGCGAGCTGGCGCACACTGGCGCGACGTTCGTGCCTAACGCGGAATCGATGGCACGCTGGCGCGGATGGTGGCGCATCGTTCGCGCCGACCAGTGGGGGATCTTCTTCATTGGTGCGCTGCTCGGCATGCTCCTTCCGGCCATTCTTTATGTAACGTTCGTGCCGGCTGGCTCGGACATCCGTGGTTTTGGAATCGCCGCCGTGCTGGCCCAGGCGATGAGCGCACGCGGAACGGCGATAGCCGCGATCGTCGTGGCGATCATGGGCGCCTGGATCCTGTTCAAGACGCAACTGGACATCCTCGACGGTACGGTGCGCGCCGTGACCGACCTTGTGTGGTGCGGCAGCAAACGACTGCGGACGCGAAGCCGCATGGACGTGCGCCGTGTGTACTACGCGGTGCTCGCTGTGGCAGTCATCTGGGGTGTCATCGCGTTGCGGCTGGCACAGCCGATCTTCCTGTTACAGCTATCCGCCAATTTTCATGGCGTGATGTTCGTTGTCTGCGGTCTGCATTTACTGTACGTCAACACGCGCCTGCTGCCCAAAGAGCTGCGACCCTCGTTAGGCAGGCGCCTGGGACTCCTCGCACTGGTGCTCTTTTACGGCGCCGTTGTCGTGATGTGGCTGCGTGGTCTGCTCACGTAAGGACTCGGCATGTCGCAGGAAGAGCCAGACGTCGAAGAACTGGGGCAGGAAGAGGAATGGCGTGGCCCGCCGACGATATTCGTCGTGATCGAAGTGCGCGGAACGGTCGGAGCACACATCGCCAAGATCCAGCGCGGCTTCGACCCCAAGTTAGCGGCACGGACTCCGCCGCATATCACCCTCACGGGATCGTCAGGCGTCGGTCCCATCCCCGGATCAGTGCCGCCTAAGACACTGCTCGCCGCCTTGGCTCCGATCGCGGCCTCCGTGCGGCCATTCACAGTAAAGCTCGGCCCGCCCGAACGCTTCATGCAGACGAATATTGTCGTTATGCGTATCGACCCACACGGGGCGATCCGTGAGTTGCACGACCGCGTCGCGCGGAGCGGACTGCCGTTCCAGCCCGCGAAATTCACCTTCACACCACACGTCACGCTCAACTACTTCTCGACCCTAACGAATGAGCAGATCGGCCATCTGCTGCAGGAGCGAGTGGAGGACCCTCTGTTAGTGGACCATGTGCAGTGCTCGCTCGCACGCGAGCCCGAGCGGCCGTCAGTGATCTGCGAGCTGCCGCTATCCGCCTAGCGCTTTACGGATCGCCGCGTCGAGATTCTGATCGCCGCCGACACCGGTATAGACAACCGTGCCTTTCGCGTCGATGACGACGACGTAGCTCGTCGCCGGTACTTCGTAAACGTCCGACGCGTAGCCGCGGCGGTCGTACAGCACTTCCAGTGGGAGAGCGTGCTTTTCAGCGTACGCCTTTACGCGATCGACGCTCTGATTCACGCTGACGGCAACACCGATGAGACGAACTTTGCCGGCGTATTTCTTGGCGACGGCGTGCATCGCCGGCTCGAGCTGCTTGCAGTTGGGACACCACGTGGCCCAGAACTCGATGAGCACGGGTTGCTTACCGATATAGCTCTTCAGGTCCACCGAGCTGCCGTCCAGCTTCTCAACGATTGCTCCCGGCGCAGGAGAACCGCGCTTGATCCCGATTTCGTCTTGAGCCCGCAGCGGGGTGGCGACAAGAAGCGCGCCTAACGCTGCAACCAGCCAGCGCGCGGCCCGCTCTAACCTCTGAGCTCTGACCTCTGACTTCATATAAGGAGCTGTCCCATTTTGATTAGGTAATATTCCGCTACTCCCAGCATCACGAGCCCAAAGACCTTCTTGACGCGAACCATCCATACGCCGGCGCGTGGCAAGCGCGACAACGCACCAGTCGATACCCCGACGACCACGAGCAGCGCGCACATCCCCAGCGAGAACGCGAACAGGTAGATAAACCCCATCAAGGCGCTTTTCGTTGCGGTCACCCACGTGAGAACTGCCGCCATGACCGGCGCTGAGCACGGCGCGGCGACAAGGCCGGACATCGCGCCCATCACCAAGGCCCCGGAAAAACGGCCACCGGTACCGGCGTTGGCGGCGCGCTCGACAATCCAGTTCGGGAGCCGGATCGGGAAGACATCCAGCATTGCTAGGCCGGCGAATATGAGCAGGTTCGCCATGGTGAAGTACAGCCACGGATTCGTGCTGACAGTCCCGAACATCGTGCCGGTCAGACCGGCGAGGACTCCGAGCCCAGCGTAGACGATCGCGAGTCCGAGGACGTACGTGAGGCTCAGAGCGAGCGGCCGCCAGCGCGATGCTTCGCTATCCCGCCGCGCTCCACCGACGATTGCGGCGGTGATTGGGATCATCGGATAAATGCACGGGGTCAGGCTCGTGAGCACTCCGGCTCCGAAGAGCACCGGAATCGCCAGGAGCGGTCGACCGGCCATTAACGTGGCGACATCGGACACTTGCATGAGAGCAAGATACGAGGTGTGAGGAGCGAGGTTGAGACGGAGCGCGGAGCACGTCATCGCATGGCGCTGTTGCGGGGCCATCTTGACCCTGGACCGGCCCCGGGTATCCTCAGTCGTGCGCTCCGAAGTACCTCCTGCTATTGCCATCGACGCGGCACGGCTGGAAGCCGCGTGTCGTCGCCTTGGCGCGCGCATGGTAGTGTTGTTTGGGTCGCAGGCTACCGGGTCTCCGCCCCCCGGCCCAACGAGCGACGTGGACCTGGCGGTGCGCGTGTCGCGACACGACCCACAAGTCCTCTGGGATTGTTATGCCGCGTTCGGCGCTGTGTTTCCCGGCCGATCCGTCGATCTCGTTATGCTGCCGACCGACGATCCGTTGCTGCGGTGGGAGATCATGCGTGACGGTGTGCTGCTGCACGGCTCGATCGACGAGTTCCTTGAGTATCGCGCATTCGCGTACCGCGACTTCGTCGACTCGGCCGATCTTCGTGCTCTGGAGAAGACACTTTCTGAACGCAAGCTGGCGCGGATACGAGCGCTAACGAGTGCTGCGTCCTGAGTTTGTCGAGCGAAAGCTGCAACAGATCACGGACGATCTCGCCCGTCTCGCGTAGTTCCGTCAGGAAACGTACGAGTCGCTGACTGCAGACGAACTGCGATTGGCCGCGGTGGAATGCTCGAGCGTATCGTGCTTCGGGCCAAGCGAATGGCGACCACGAGAATGAGGCGGCAATACGCCGCGTAGTCGGCGACGCGGTACGTACGCACGGCCTGGACGGCGTCCGGCGTGACGACATGAAAGAGCTCCGGCGGGCTCTTCTGCGCGGTCGCAAGCATGCCGGAGTAAAGACTCAGCTGCAAGATGGTCCCGCCGCGCGTTTCGCGCGAGAGTTTGGTATCAGCCACCTCGTATGACCAGTCGCCTAACGAGCTCGGACGTTCTACCCGCTGCAAGACGTCCGGATATCCGAACTACGGGCCGTCGCGCAGCGCGCCCTGCACAATCGCGTCCACCCCTGCCTGCATCGCCTCGAGCGTGCGGAACGCACGATGGTCGAAGTCCTCGATATCGCTCGGATCAACGATCGTGATGCCGCGCGCGATTAGCGTGTCCACGTACGACCGCTTGGGGCCCGACGTTCACAGAGCTGGCTGGCGCAGCGACCCCGGCATACATGCGGGCGTTCGCTTGTACCGCTGTTCAAACGCGAACCGCCAGCAGTGGCTTCCTGGCGCCGGGATTTCCTCGTCGAGATCCATCGGCCGACTGGCGAAGTGATCCTCACCTTGCGCACCCTGTCGCACACGTACACGGAGCATTCCAGCGGACCACGCGAGCTATGCGATCTTTGTCCGCGACCCTGCGCAATTGCTCAACGTGCTGGCGACGCGAGCGAGCAGCGTGACCGCGGACCTAGCCGCTCGGCTAAGGCTGCTCTCGCTCTGTAGCGGCGCTTCATGCAAATAGTACCAACTCGCTGTCTGTTGCACCGACAATATCTGGTGTACATTGAGCTAGGCGTCTGAATATCCGACATCAACATTTTCATCTATAGCTGGTCCAATGCATGTGAATGCAGCGCTTGGACAGAGTATCCGGGCCAGTCGCGACCGCCTCGAGCTCTCGCAAGACCACGTCGCGAAGCATCTTAAGATCCCACGCTCGGCTGTTTCCGACATCGAGGCAGGTAAGCGGGAAGTCTCGGCCGCGGAGCTCGTTGCCCTTTCGCGGCTATTTGGTGAGTCCCTTGAACAGCTAGTTGGTGTGGCCGGCCAGCCAGCGGATGCGGAGTTGCTGCTTTTGCGGGCAGCCGCCGTACCAGCGAGGGCCCAGTCGCAGCTCAATCGCTGGATTCATCTCTGCGAAACGTACCAACAACTGGAAGAATGTGTCGGCGAGCAGCGCGATGCCGATGTCCGTCCCGTTAGGCGAATTCTTAGCTCCTACGAACAAGCTCACGAGCTTGCCGACGAGGAGCGAAGGCGCCTCGGTTTGGGCCTAACGCCGGCGCATCAGTTTCTCGAAGCGCTCGAAGAACGCGCGGGCGTGAAAGTGCTGTTTCTCGAGCTGTACGATCAGGTGTCGGGTGCGTCAGTGCAGAGCAAGCGCTTCGGCCCCGCGATCCTCGTCAATCGCAGGCATTCACAGGGGCGCCGTGCGTTCACGCTGGCGCACGAGTATTTCCATCTGTTGACGCGCGGAAGAGTAGCGCGATCACGAGCGCCGCATGCGCTGCATCTCTGTGAGGAGCGGGCACCGGACGAGCCGAAGGATCGCGCGGAGCAGCTGGCAGACCGTTTCGCCGGACGTCTGCTTTTGCCGCCGCAGCATTTTGTCGAGCGTTTGCTCGACGCGCGGCGCGCCGACGGCACGATCAACCATGTGGACCTGATCGGGATCGCGCGCTATTTCGGAGTCAGCGTGCAAGCCGTATTCGTGCAACTCGCTGTGCTCAAGGTCGTACCATGGACGATCGCGAAGGAAGCGTATTCCGATCCGAAGCTGCAGGATCGTATTCTCGAAACGTCGCCGAGTGGACCTGGGCCCGAGCCACAACGCTTTCGGCGTTTGGCGATCAAGGCGTACGCGGCGGACTGCATCTCGCGGGCGCGATTGGCAGAATTGCTTGACGTGAACATTGCGGATGTCGATGACCAACTAGCGCGCTACGGTGCGGGAGGGTCGGGTGGGAGTGTCCGTGCGACGCTGCCTCGTTGATGCGATGGTGTTGATCGATGGCGTGCGATATGGATTTCTGCCCCAACTCATTCAGGGGCACGCAATCGCCGTCGCCGAGACGGCGTACGCAGAGGTCAAGTATTTCAGGGACGATACGAGGAACCGTCACTCTATTGATCTCGGCCCGTTCGTTCGCGATGGGAAGCTCGGCGTCATTTCAGCGACTGTTGATGAGATGACGGCATTGCTGCGTCGCCTATCGCGTCGCTCGTTAGGCGCTGGTGAGTTGGAAGCGCTTGCGCTCGTACTAGCGCGCGGTCACCGATTCTGCACGGCGGATCGTGTGGCACGGCGCGCGATGCACGAGATCGAGCTTGGCAGCCTGTGGGTGTCGCTGGAAGACTTGTTAGGCAGTCTCGTTCCGCCGATCCAAATGCCAGACGCGAAATATGGTCGAGCGTAGCAAGTCAGCTAGTAACATCGCGCTGCGAGAGCGTCAACCAAGTACCTGCAACGTGCCTCACAATACATGAACAACCGCTACACAGTGGAGCTTGAAGTGGCTGGTCCCCTCGCGTTGTTCGCGAGGCCAGATACTGGAAGTACGCCAACCTCGTACCCCGTCCCGACATGGTCAGCGGCTAAGGGAGTTTTCGAATCGATCGCTTTCCTGCGAGATGGCTCAGCATGGATCGACCCAGTGCGAATTGAGGTTTGTCGACCGGTCGATGCCGCTGGCGGAACAGTGCACTACCAGCGGTACACGACCAACTATCGCGGTCCTCTAAGAAAGCCAGATTTGCTGCGCAAAGGCGCCAGCATGCAGCTGTTTGCAACTGTGCTCCGCAACGTCTGTTATCGGCTGCATGGAGAGGTTGTTGGAACAAACCGCGCCACGGGAATAAACACGCGACACTTCCTGAAAGCGTTGTTCGGTCGGCGCCTGAAACAGGGAAGATGCTTCCGCACGCCGTTCCTTGGCTGGACGGAGTTCACCGCTTCGTATTGGGGTCCCTTTCGCGATGGAGAGCACGGTCCGCTGTTCACAGAACGGGACCGCGATCTCAATCTGAGGATCCCATCTCTGCTGCGGCGCGTGTTCGAGTTGCCGATTACCGCAGTAGGCACGCAATGGTCGTACAAGCCATCGGCGATGCATGACATCGAAGTAAAAGAAGGCGTTCTCCGATTCGATAGCTGGAGCGACCTCGATGCTCAGTGAGTTGCTCGAGGTGGAACGCGCGCTACGCGCCGCCGGTATCGGCGTGCAGCTCGGCCACAAAGATGTTAAGCCGCTAGCGAAGCGAGCGGTGCTGAGAGCTTTCGTAAATACCGACACTGGGTCCGTTGAACGTGTCTCCGTTTTGAAAGCGGATGAGGCTCAGCGGTTCTGGCGTTTAGGCAACAACCAAAACGGCTTTCCGCTCCTATCGATTGGCCCGCGCGATGATAAGCGCGCCGGAAAGCGCGCCCAACCAATCGGCCTCCGGTCGGGAGCTGATCCCGGCTTAATTAAGGCGTCGCGTTCAAGTCAGTCACGTAACGAGCGAGCATCAGCACTCCGTTCGCTGTTCAGCGCAACATCGCTCGATGTTGGGCCACTCCTACCTTGGCCCACAGACCGCAAGTGGCTGAACAAACAGCGACAGTTGCTCGCAGCGGTAGCTCGCACGGAAGCGGCATCTGTACTTGAGCTTCTGGATAGTGTGCTGCGTGACGTGAATGGACGCCAGCTACTTGCCTCGCTGGATCACGCTCTGCGCACGTTCACAGTGAGCCAGTCCCTTGACACTGATGCGATAGACGTCCTAACGAAGGTCGCATTCTCCGGCGGCGGCGAGGTGCTGCTGGATACCGCTCGCCCCGACGCAGGTGCCCGTTCCGCCGCTAGTCCCGCCAATGCGGATTTCGTCGCAGAGGCGCTGAGAGCCGCGTCGTCCAATGCTCCGATTGCTCGGTGTCTGATATCGGGTAAAAGCGGCCCGGTCATCACTGGGCCCTTCCCTCAGGCGCGCTTTCCAATCATCGGGAATGCCGCCCTGTTCGATCGGAATAAGGACACGCCGAGTGCAACTCGTTACGGTCAACGCGGCAGCGATTCGTGTCGCGTTTCAAGCAATTTGGCGGATCGGCTAGCAGCTGCGGCACGGCAGATAACAGCACCAGAGCGAAAAGGAAGGACTTGGTCAGATCTTCCGACAGAGCGACCGGCACCTAAACGAGGCAAGAAGCCGCCTAACGACTTACTACTATCGTTCGTGGCGGCGCCAGTCGCGCCGAATATCGCAGGTGCGATCATCGATCCAGCTGTCTTTGAAACTTTGGCACATGATGTGGTGCAGCTCGCGCGCGGATCCGATGTGGATCTTTCAGAACGCGTAGAGTTCGTGGTTATTCGAAAGCTCACAAGAGGAAACCAGAAGGTTCTCCTTCGCACGACCTCAAGCCTCGCAGAACTGGCTAAGGCCGCAGAACTCTGGACGGCCGGCTGCCGCAATCTTCCATCCGGCTTGCCCCACCCGCGAAGCGTGACCGCGGTGCAACAACCCGCGGCGCGTGTTGTTGTTCCCGCAGCACTTGCCGCCATTGGAAAGCGAGTCTTCGTTCGAGGCGGTACAGATCACTACGAAGCACCCGGCCCAACCTTCGCGGATGCCATGCAGTTGTTCTTGGGAACGGATGCACTGCGCCATTTGGTCGCCCGCAAACTCCTTCCCATGATTCTCGCGCGCGGAGAGCCTCTTCTGGTGGGATGGAAGCACGCCGACCGGCGCGGTGAGAGCGCAGCATTCGACGCGAACCATGCTGGGGATGTGCTGACAGTCATCTCGCTGCTGCTTCACGCGCAGCAACGCACGCAGGGGGCATACATGGAAGATGCGGCCTTTAAGTTGGGCCAACTGTTAGCAGGCGCCGATATCCTGCATCGTGGTTACTGTGAGCATCAACGCAAGGGTGACGTGCCGTCAGCGATGTTAGGCAATCAAATGCTTGCTATCGCAGCTCGGAATCCGACCGTGGCGCTCGACTTGTTGTTGCAACGGTGGCGCGTGTATGCCGGCTGGGCCGACAGATACAGAAGCAAGATTGAGAAGCCAGCTGATAGCCCATCGCCAGGGAAGTGGGCCGCGTACAATGGGGTCTGGGCCCCAGTCAATATGCGCCCCCTAGCCGATTCCCTCCATGCGCGCCTGCCGCAAACGGTGCAGCCGATCTTTCGTGCTGAACTGCTACTCGGCTACATCGCAGGGCTCTCCCGCCGCGATACGCCTAACGCGGCACCGACGACTGGCTCCGAACAAGCAGCAGACACTATGCTCGAGGACTGAACCATGGCAGCGACAGCTCAATCTCCCTTCAATCGTCACACGGGGCTTCTTGTTATCGAGGTACGCACGTCCAATCCGAACGGCGACCCCGACCTCGAAAGCGACCCTCGAACGCTGGAAGGCGATGGGCGCGGCCTCATCTCGCCAGTGTCAGTCAAGCGAAAGCTCCGTGACCTGGTGTCGGACTGGGACAGCAGCTTAATGGCCGAGGCAAGAGAGCGACTAGCACTTGGTGCGAACGGCGACATGAATCAGTACAAGATTCTGGAGTCGCGCGGCCGCGCCACGAAGGAACTCAAAGACATCACTAATCAGGGCCCCGAGGAGTTCAAAAAGCTTTACTGGGACGCGAGGATTTTTGGGAACACCATGCTCGAAGCCATGCAAGAGGCGAGAGTCGCCAGGGCCGGGCCTGTCGACCACTTCATTGCCACTGGAGTGGTACAGTTCGGTGTTGGCGTTTCGATTGCCCCCGTAAAGATCATCCGTTGGACGCAAACGAATGTCGGGTCCGTCCAGTTGGCAAAGGAGGGAAGCAAGGACAAGCAGGATAGCCAAGGCGACAAGGATCGGACACGCGGAATGGCACCACTCTCTTTTCGCGTTATTGAGCACGGTATCTATGCCATGCCTTTCTTCGTTAATCCTATGGTCGGCAAGAAGACCGGCGCCACGCTCCGCGATCTCAAACTCATGGAGTTCCTGTTGCCTAACGCGTACGCGCTCACAGCGTCGGTGACCCGCGCATTTGTATTCCCAATTCACTGCTGGTACGCGGAACATAAGAGTCCTTGGGGCTCCTGCCCCGATCCGCAGATCATCGACGCACTCACGCCACGCCGCCTAGAACTCAAGGAGGAGCCTTCGAGTTCCTCAGCGGACTATGCCATCCCGACGGAGTCGGACCTACCGGACGTGGTGCGAAATCGGCTCAAGTCCATAACCGATCTGTGTCAGCAGCACACTTGAACGACCTAGAAGGAGGCCCGCTTGCTCATTCGGCACCCGATCACGGTACTCGGGGGCAGCCGTATGCTGATCATGTGAATGCCGTTAGGCGTGATGCGTTGAGGCATGCGGACAACATGCTTGTATACGCACCTCAGGACTTATCGTGGTTGCGTGACTCCGCCGAGGCGGCGGCCATATTCCACGATCTGGGAAAGCTCTCCAATCGCAACCAGGAGGCATTGAAGCGAGGACGTCACGAGCGCCTTTCTGATCACGTGGACGCCGGCGTGGCCCACTGCCTAGCGAACAGCGAGGAGATGGCTGCATGGCTTATCCGTGCTCATCACTCCCCCGGGCTACCGAGCCGACCAGACGAAGAGGCACGACGCATGCGTGGCAGCGTTCCGCCCCTGAGGGGCAATCGCGACCGGCGAAACGAAAAGGGTTTCCACGACGATCTGGTAGCTCTCACCGACAAGAACCTTGAGTCGTACGTCGCCCGCCACACAGCAGCTTGTGGAATGCGCGAGATTAGCGGACGGCAACCGGTTCATGGCCTAACGATGCGGCTGGCACTTTCCTGTCTCGTCGACGCAGATCATAGTGACAGCGCGCGCTTCGACGGAGACGACAGGCACGTGGCCGCGCCGGAACCACGATGGAATGAGAGGCTTCGGCACCTAACACGGTACGTAAATAGCCTGCCGGAAGGACGTAGCGATGCCGAGCAGCGTCGCAACTCACAGCGGCGCGCGTTTTTCGAGGAGTGCGTCTCATCACGGATCGACGGGCCACTCGTGGCCTGTGAAGCTCCTGTCGGCAGCGGCAAGACCACGGCGATCGTTGCTTATCTCTTGAGGCGCGCGCGCGAAGAAGAACGCATGCGCCGGGTGATCGTGATCGCGCCTTACACACCACTACTCCCACAAACCGCAGAGCGCCTTCGGCTGGCTCTGACACTGCCTCATGAGGACCCGCAGACTGTCGTCGTTGAACACCACCACCGCGCTGACTTCGAGAGCCGCGAAGCGCGCGATCTCGCGATTCACTGGCGGGCGCCGGTCGTGCTCACGACTGCGGTGAGCTTCTTCGAAACACTCGCGGCAAATCGTCCCGGCACGCTCAGAAAACTCCATGCCGTGCCAGGAAGCGCTATCTACATAGACGAGGCGCACGCGGCCATGCCGACCGCGCTCTGGCCTCAGAACTGGAAGTGGCTTGTCGAGTTAACGCGAAACTGGGGCTGCCGAATTGTCTTCGCCAGCGGTTCGCTTTCCCGATTCTGGGAAAGCAACGACATAGTCAATCCGGCTGCACAGCTGCCAAGTCTCCTGCCTGGTAACCAAGCGCGCGAGTTCTTTCAGACGGAGCAACAGCGCGTGCGCTACCAGATGCTGAACTCTGGCCACGTTATCGACATTGGCGAACTCATAGAGCAAGTGAAGCAAGCCGAGGGTCCGCGTCTCGTTATCCTGAACACGGTGCAGAACGCTGCGGTAGTCGCGCGCGCGTTGCGGAAATCCGGCTTCGACGTCCTCCACCTTTCTACGGCGCTCACGCCGACAGACCGGGATTGCGTCGTTAGGCGCATCCGTAATCGCCTTTGGAGGAAGGAACGCGACTGGACGCTCGTCGCGACTAGCTGCGTTGAATCAGGTGTGGATTTCTCGTTTCGTACCGCATTTCGAGAACGATTCTCAGTCGCATCCACAATTCAGACAGGCGGTCGCGTCAATCGTCATAACGAGCATGCTGCCCACGGTGGCAGCAGTGTATATGACTTCGCGCTTGACGATGAACTCATCACACGCCATCCCGCGGCAACGCGGTCGGCGGGGATCTTGCTCGAGGTACTTCGTTCGAATGCTCTCAACAGACACATGCCGTCCGACGTCGTCACCGACGCTATGAAACAGGAGATCGCCGAGAGTGGTGGAATGGCAACAAATCGGCTGCTTACGAGCGAAGGCGCTTACGACTATCCAGCGGTCCAGACCCACGGCAGAGTCATCGAAGCAGATCAAAGGCTTGTGGTTGTGGACGAAAACCTGAAGGCGAGGCTCTCGAAGCTCTCCGGGCATCTAGCGGTAAGCTCTCGGGAATTGCTCGCCGGCAGCGTGCAGATTTGGGCGCGAAAGATTGAGCAGCTACCTATTGAACCCTTGGCAGGTCGTCGCGAACTATACGCCTGGACTGACGACTACGACTCTGAGTTCCTTGGTTACATGGCGGGAGTGCTGAGGACCACAGAGTGGACCACACAGTTCCTGGCGAGCGGTGGTGCTGTCATTTGACCCAAAAACCATCAGGCCATTACCATGTCGAGTCACAGCGTAATGCCATCGCGGCGCTGTGCCGCAAGTATGGCGTTGCGGCCCTGGACTTGTTCGGTTCTGCTACGACCGACGAATGGCAGCCGACAAGCGACCTCGATTTCATCGTTACCTTCAAACGCCACTCAATACGCGGTCTTGCTGATCGCTACCTCCGGCTTGCCGAGGAACTCGAAAAGCGATTCGGCCGTACTGTCCACCTGATCACGCCGGGCGCGATTCGCAACCCCTACTTCAAACGCAGCGTCGACGCGTCGCGCGCTTCAGTCTATGCGGAGTACTCCGCGCAAGCTCTTGTACAACATGGCCTCGGCTGGGGCGGCGATTCGCACATTTTGCGACGGCCGAACGCTGAATGATTACGCCCCTTGATGCTGCGCTCTCCTTGCGAACGACAGTTCGAGATCATCGGACAGGCGATGACACACGACTTCGTGACTGTCAGGATCCTGTGTTTACGAAACTGCATGACGGTACGGCCATTATCGCATTCCGTAATCGCGTGATTCACCGCAACGACACGGTCGACAGCGAGATCGTGTGGGACGGTATCGAGTCGAAAGTGCCGCGACTACGCGAGGCCGCAGATGCCTTGCTCGCAGCGCTCGCCTAACGAGCGTCGTTTGTCACCCGCCATGTTCTCCGATGATCAGTTGCTTCCTATCTCGGCGCTGCAGCACCTCCTTTTCTGCGAGCGGCAGTGCGCGCTGATCCACATCGAGCGTCTCTGGGCCGAGAATCGCTTCACAGTGGAAGGGCAACACGTCCATCGCAAGGCTCACGAGGGACCTAACGAGACGCGCGACGGCGTCACTACAGCTCGCGGACTTCCACTTCGATCGTTCCGCCTGGGCCTGGTCGGCATGGCCGACGTCGTGGAGTTTCGGCAGAGTCCTGCGCCTACGGGGACGCCAACACCGTTTCCAGTGGAATACAAGCGCGGTCGTCCCAAATCACACGACGCGGATCGGGTGCAGCTCTGCGCCCAGGCGCTCTGTCTGGAGGAGATGCTTGGCGTCCACGTCGCGGTAGGCGCACTCTATTACGGGAAGACGCGCCGGCGAAAACGAGTGACCTTTGACGCGGCGCTGCGCGCGTTGACCGAGCAGACGTGTGCACGCCTGCACGCGCTGGTCGCCAGCAGCAAGACACCTCCGGCTATTCGCGAACCCAAGTGCGACCGCTGCTCTCTGTATGAGCTATGTCTGCCGCAATCGATGAGCGTTAGGCGTTCGGTGAGCGCGTACCTCGATCGTGCATTCACGGCGAGCTTGGCAACAGCTGCGCAAGAAACGTGAGCGTCCCATGATACGCCATCTGAACACGCTCTTTGTGACGACGCAGGGAGCTTACCTCACGAAGGACGGGGAAGGCGTCGCGGTTCGAGTGGATGGCGACGTTCGCCTCCGAATACCGCTGCTCAATCTGGGTAGCATCGCCTGTTTTGGTCGTGTGTCGTGCAGTCCCGGACTGATGGGCGCGTGTGCTGAATCCGGAATTGCGATCTCTTTCCTTTCGGAGCATGGCAGGTTTCTGGCGTCAGTGCATGGGTTTACGTCCGGCAACGTGCTGCTGCGTCGCGAGCAGTACCGGCGTGCCGACGACGCCGCGAGCACGAATGCGATCGCGCGCATCATCGTCGCGGCGAAGATCGCCAACGCGCGCACAGTAATGCTGAGGGCCGCTCGTGATTACCAGTCGTCCGCCGGCCGACAAGCGCTCGAGGATTGCAGCGCACGCCTGGGTCAGATCGCGAGCCAAGCTCGTGGAACAGAATCCACTGAAGTGGTGCGCGGGATGGAAGGAGAGAGCGCCGCGTTGTACTTCGGCGTGTTCAATCATCTGATCACGGCGCAACGTGAGCACTTCGCGCTGAACGGTCGCAACAGGCGCCCACCGCTCGATCCCGTGAACGCACTATTGTCGTTCGTCTACACGATGCTGACTCACGACGCGCGCGGAGCGTGCGAGGCAGCGGGACTCGATCCAGCGGTCGGTTTTCTTCACCGCGATCGCCCTGGAAGGCCGAGTCTCGCGCTCGATCTCATCGAGGAGTTTCGGCCGGTGCTAGCGGACCGGCTTGTGTTATCGCTGATCAACCGACAGCAGATTCGTCCAGAAGGGTTTCAAGTGCTCGAGTCGGGCGGGGTTATTATGGACGATGCGACTCGCAAGACAGTAATCACAACGTATCAGGAACGGAAAAGAGATGAGATAACGCATCCGTTCCTGGGCGAGCCGACGACCGTGGGTCTACTGCCCCATTTGCAAGCGCGTCTACTCGCTAGGCATTTGCGCGGTGACTTGGATGGGTATCCAGCGTTCATCTGGAAGTAGCGTTACCGCCATCCGCAGATCCAGGTGTTAGTTCTCGTCACCTACGACGTCGCGACAACAACGCCGCAAGGGCGACGTCGGCTGCGTCGTGTGGCTGATGCTTGCCTCGATTATGGCCAGCGAGTTCAGAACTCGGTATTCGAGTGTCAGATCGATCCGGCGCAGTGGGCGGAACTCAAGCATCGATTGCTTGGCATCTTTCTGCCTGCGGAGGATAGTCTTCGCTTCTACTATCTGGGTACGAAGTGGGAGCGGCGCGTCGAACACCATGGTGCCAAGCCAAGCATCGACTTGGAAGGGCCGCTTATCGCGTAGAAACGCGGCGCGAACCTGAAGCTCGCAGTCACTGGGACCTGAGATTCGCGCGCCTTCGTAAGTTGCTGTTTGACAATTGATTATCATGCGTGCGAACCACAGCGTTAAGGTCGCGCGCGCGTGATTGCGGCCGGGTTCGCGGAAGGCTGATGCGATTCGCAGTTGTGGCAATGAGTTACGAGACGTACGTCGCTGTTCGCGCGCGCGCGTGGATTGAAACCTC
>JBQTIF010000184.1:0-7118 GCA_052388395.1 Gemmatimonadaceae bacterium
ACGCAGGGACCACGCAACTGGAGCAAGCTCGACACAGTCTTTGCGAGAATCGACACGGCTCGTAAGGCTGGCCTCGACGTGGCCTTCGATCGGTATCCATACGTGGCATATCAGACCGGTCTGACGAATCTCTTTCCGATCTGGAGCCGCGACGGCGGTACGGCGGCGTTTCTCGCGCGGCTAGACAGCGCCGGCGTCTCCGATCGCATCAAAGCTGAGACGTTAGGCAAGGTCGAGTTGATTGGCGGCTGGGACAATGTGCTTGTGTCCGGAGTCCGTTCGGACGAGGATCGCACTGCCGAGGGGCAGCGCCTTGGACGCTACGCGCAGTCGATCAGCCGAGATCCGTACGAGACCGCTGTGGCGTTGCTGAAGCGGAATCGAGGCAGCGTGAATATGGTTGGATTCGCGATGAGTGAGGAGAACCTCGAGCGCATCCTCGCACATCCGTTAGGCATGGTCTGCTCCGACGGAGGCGCATTCGCCATCGAAGGCGCCGCTCGGCGCGGTCATCCCCATCCGCGCGGACTCGGCGCTTTCCCGCGCGTCCTGGCGAAGTATGTGCGTGAACGCAAGGCGCTCACGTTACCGCAAGCGATCAACAAGATGACGCTGCTCCCGGCATCGCGTGTGCATTTGAAGGACCGCGGCCGCCTCGCCGAAGGTCTTGCCGCAGACATCGTGGTGTTCGATCCGGCACGCGTCGCTGATCGTGCAACCTTCGAGGCGCCCTTCCAGTACCCGGATGGAATCGGTGTCGTCGTGCTCAACGGAACGATTCAGCTGCGCGACGGTCAGCGCGGCGACCGCCGCGCCGGCCGCGCGCTGCACGCGAGTGCCTAACGCTCAGTGATGGCCACTCTCCGGCGCGCAATGCGCCTGTCGCACGCGACGGCGCTCGTTATTGGGACGATCATCGGCGCATCGATCTTCGTTCAGCCATCGGAAGTCACAACACAGGTGCACTCGGTGCAGGCCGTGTTGCTGGTTTGGCTGCTTTCCGGGGCCGTCACACTCATTGGGGCGCTGATTTGCGCCGAGTTGGCGTCGACGTTTACGCGCACTGGTGGTGTCTACGTCTATTTGAGCGAAGGCTTTCACCCTGCGTTGGGGTTCCTCTGGGGCTGGGCGATGCTTCTCACGATGCACTCGGGAATCCTCGCAGCCATCGCCACCGTATTCGCTCGTTATACCGGATTCTTTGTGCCACTCGATGCCACTGGCAGCAAAATCGTGGCGATCGGCGTGATCGTACTGCTGTCAGCCATCAACTATCTGGGCGTGCAACACGGCGCGCGCGTCCAGACATTGTTCACCGCGGGTAAGGTGCTCGCCGTCGTGCTCATCGTGCTCCTCGGCTTTGTGCTCGGAGGGCGTGTCGAGCAGCACTTCGTCGGATCGTCGATTGCCCAGGGTGACACGTTAGGCGGTTTCCTCCGTGCTATGGTCGCCGGTCTCTTCACCTATGGCGGGTGGCACATGGTGACATATAGCTCCGAAGAGACAGTCGAACCGGCGAAGACCATTCCACGAGCGTTGCTGATCGGGACGATGGCGGTGACAGTCGCGTACATGGCGATGAACGCTGTCTACCTCTACGTGATGCCCTTGGATAAAGTCGCCAGCTCGAACCGTGTTGCAGCCGACCTTGCAGATACGCTGCTGGGTTCCGGCGGTGCCGGCGTCATGTCCGCGATCGTGATGTTTTCGACGTTCGGTGGCCTAACGGGGATCATTCTTGCCGGGCCACGCGTGTATTATGCGATGGCGCAAGACGGCCTGCTGTTTCGCTGGTTTGGCGAGCTGCATCCGCGCTACGGAACGCCGCATCGCGCCATCGTGCTTCAAGCGATCTGGTCGTCCGTGCTTGTTGCAACAGGGACCTTTCGAGCACTATTCACGCGCGTTGTATACACGGAGTGGCTCTTTTTTGGACTCCTTGGCATTGCACTTGTCCTGATTCGGCGGCGATCAGACCTAACGCGCCAGTATTCGATCTGGGGTTATCCCGTATTGCCGTTACTCTTCGCGTTCGCTTCGTTTGCCATTGTGATCAATACGCTAATCGCTGAACCGAAGGACGCAGCGATCGGTCTCTCGCTTGTGCTCCTCGGCTTGCCGATTTACATGCTGTGGGTGCGGCGCAGGCCGCGCGCGATCTTACCTCTATCCTCTGACCAATGACCGACGTGATAATCGACGTACACAATCATTACTATCCGCCGGCCTTCATCGACGCGCTGCGCAAAGGGCCGAGCGTTATCACGGTTGAAGAAGATTCCGACGGCAATCCTGTTCTCGTGTCCCCTGGGGACAAGAACTTTGCGGTGCGCGGCCATCGCGACATTGATTTTCGGGAGCAGGCGATCGCGGCAGCCGGTATCGACATGCAGGTCATCACACTCACGGCGCCAGGAACAACGATGGAGGCTCCTGAGCGTTCCGCGCACCATGCGAATCTCGTGAACGACGCGCTGGCAAAGATCAAAGCAGAGCGGCCGCGCCACTTCACGTCGCTGGCTACGCTTCCGCTCAACAATCCGCACGCGTCGGTCGCGGAGTTCGACCGCGCATTGTCGTTAGGCTTCAAAGGAGCGCTCGTGTACGCCAACGTAAATGGCGTTGCTCTCCACGACGAGCGCTACTGGCCGCTCTGGGAGCGCGCCAACGACGCCGGCGCGATCATTCACATCCATCCGAACTATCCGGCCGGCGTCGAAGCGATGCAGGAGTATTGGTTGATGCCGCTGGTCGGCTTCATGTTCGACACGACACTCGCTGCTGCAGGACTCGTGTTCAGCGGCGTCGTTGCGCGCAATCCACGCATCAACTGGATCCTCGGCCACCTTGGCGGCGCCATTCCTTATATCGCGGAGCGTCTCGATCGTGGGTTCGAGGCGTACCCTGAGTGTCGCGTGAACATCGATCGTCCGCCGAGCGACTTCCTCAAGAAGTTCTTCTACGACACGGTGAACTTCGATCCCAAGGCGCTACGCCTGGCCGTGGACTTCGGGGGAGTGAGTCAGATCCTCGCTGGGAGCGATTACCCGCACCTCATCAGCAGCATGGCAAAGATGCGCGAGAGTATTTCTGCCATGAAACTCAGCGAGAGCGACACAGCCCGAATACTCGGCGGCAACGCTCAAGCGCTCTACGGCATTGCCTAACAGCATTTACCACATACGACTAGCCGCTTCGACGCCCAGGCGGCGCCGAGCTCCACCCACAGGGAGGGCACCACGCCACCATTCCCCGGGGCCATACTAACCATCGGATCGGAGAGCGTCGGTCGGCTGAACGCGCAACGCACGATGAGTTGGCACGATGCACGCGAGTAGACACACGGCCATCATGAGCACGCTGTAGCCAGCGACGATGGCGAGTGACATGGGCGAAACACGCACGGTGGCACCGCCGAGAAACACGATCAGCACAGCGCCCGCCAGCACGCCAAGTCCGACCTGAGAGGACTTCGCGTATGGCTTGACCTGAGGCCGTAAATGCTGCCGCACCAAGGGAAGGTCGTGCTGCAGACGCTGACCCAGGCTCGTGAGCTCAGCCTGTGCTTGATCAATGCTGAAGCCGGGTGCTAGGCGCGCGAACACCTTGATCCCTGGCCCCTCCAACAGTTGGTAGTCCAGCGGGTTAAGGCGCAGCGGTGTCCACACGCTGTGCGCGATGGGAAACGCATAACCGGGTGGCATAACGCCGACCACGGTAGCTGCTTCGCCGCTCAGGCGCACCGTGCGTCCAACGATGTTGGAATCCCCGGCGAATCGCGCTTGCCAAACATCGTATCCGATCACGACGACTGGCGCGGCACCGACCTGTTCGTCAGCGTCGATCAGGGTGCGGCCGGGGAACGGCGGGACGCGCGTTAGGCGAAACGCCACAGCGCTGATCTCAGCGACCTCGACCGGCGCTCCTGTCCCTCCGGCCGGGATGAGGTTGCGGACGAGAGGGCGGTACGCGCCAACCTCTTCAACGAACCGCAAGTCGCTGCGCCATCTCGCGAAATCGTGCAGACTGCGCGACTCGACGCGGCTCTCCGCGGCACTCCAGTTCTGTAAGGTGACGATACGATCGCCTTGCGAGAGCGGTATGTTCGGCGCGACAGCCTGTGTGATAAACTCGAAAACTCCTGCGCCTACCCAGATCCCAAACGCAATCGCCAGGCCGCCGACCAACGTCAGGCCCGGATACCTAACGAGCATCCGAAAGCCGAGTTTGAAATCCAGCCAGGAGAAGCGGACCGCATCGATGCGCCGCAGACCGCGCGCTTCGCGCCCTTGATCTTTGTACTGCTCCAGGGCTCCAAATTCGAGCCGCGCCTGACGCTGTGCATCGGCAGGCGACAGCCCTGAGTGAACGAGGTCCGCCGCCCGTAGCTCGAGGTGCGAGCGAAACTCCTCGCTCATCTCTGCTTCGAGTTCTGGCCGACGACGGATCCCGTGCCAAAGCGAGCGCATCCGCGCGATAACGCTCGCAAGCACTATGTCTCCTGCGGAGTGGCGGCGAGCGAACGCGCAATCGCTTTCGCGAGGCGGTTCCAACTCGATGTCTCTTCGCCTAGGCGCCGGCGACCGAGCGGCGTTAGGCGATAGTACTTTGCCCGCCGATTATTCTCCGATGTCCCCCATTCGCTCACGATGAGCCCCTGATGCTCCAGCCGATACAGCGCCGGGTACAAGGCGCCCTGTTGGATCTGTAGCGCACCGCCGGAGATCTGTCCGATCCGTAGCAGAACGCCGTAGCCATGAAGCTTGCCGAGGGAGACTGCCTTGAGAATCAGGAGATCGAGCGTACCCGGAAGAAGCCCAGCGTGATCGGTCATTTTGCCTTCTCCTATATCACTTAGGAGAAAGAATAGATCGGTCTCTCCTAAGCTGTCAAGGAGAACGGACGACCAAGGATCTGGTTTCAGGTCCTCTGCTCGGGCGCCTGTTTTTTGGATGGTAGGTCTGCGGCACTATGAGCCCGGACGTTGTGGCACACGCAACGACGCTCCACAGCGTTCGCACATTCAAACGCATCACATATGAGTGTGCAAAGTCACGTTAGGTTTTGGCAAACCGCGCCACAGGAACTAGGGCGAGGCCCGGAACGCGCTTGAACTCCTTTTGATTGAGCGTGGCAACCGCACTCCCGATGCTGAGCGCAGTAGCGGCCACCTGCAGATCGTGAGCGCCTATTACACGTCCCTTTGCTGCCAATCCTGCCCAAAGGCTCGCGTGGGTTCGCGCTTCGGCGAGACCGAACGGGATTACCGCAAGGCTATCGAGCACACCCTCCGCGAACCTGCTCCGCTGTGCGCGCAGACTTGGTTCCCGTGTGCGCTCGACGCCATGCAGGAACTCCGAGGCACTGATCGCCGCAATCGCGAACGTTTCGTCGACGCTGGCCGCGACCAACGCTTCCAGATCGAAAAGCGACCTCTCGGCTGCAATCAGGATCGAGGTGTCTAGGATGATTCCCACGGATCACGAAGAGGCGGAACTGCGGCGCGAGCCGCTTCGAGATCGCGCGCCCATGCGTCAGCGTCCTCGGCGCTCAGGCGCGGTCTCCGATTCCACCGCTCGAGAAACTCCTGAGAGGGTACGCCGCTAGGAGCGACGGGCGCAATGTGCGCCACGGGCACACCATTCCGGAGCAGCACGGTCGTCTCGTTCCGATAGTACGCGCGGTTGACGAGATCGGCGAAGTTGCGAGCAGCTTCAGTCACGGAGAGCCTGCGGGTCCTAGTTGTCATGTGTAGAATCATATAATCTGATTTTGTTTAATTCAAGCCGCGGTCGCGAAGGGTCGGCTGCGACCGTAGCTTAGCGGCGCGCGTCATCATTCCATTATCGTTGGATCCCGCCCTATGTCTTTTTTGCAGCGTTTCGCACCGCGTGCTCTGCTTCTGATCGCCAGTTTTGCTGTTCGTTCAGCCGCCCTGCCAGCGCAGGATCGAGCGCCGCATAACGACGCCATCACGGCGGCAAAACTCCGCGCGGATCTGATGTTCCTCGGCGGCGACAGCTTCCGCGGTCGTCTGACCAACACCGCGGAGAACAACCTCGCGCTCGAATGGATCGCGTCGCGCTTCGAGGCGTTCGGCCTCAAGGGCGCCGCGGCTGGATCGTATTATCAGCCGTACAACCTCATCACCGCCACGCTTGGCGATCGCAACGAGCTGGAAATCGCCAGCGGAGGCGCCGCTGTGCGTTACGGCGTGGGCAGCGATTTCTATCCGCACCGGCATAGCGTCTCCGGGAGCGTAACGGCGCCAGTGGTCTTCGCCGGCTACGGCATCAGCGCGCCCTCGTTAGGCTTCGATGACTTACCGAGTGACGTGAGAGGGAAGATCTTACTCGTACTCGACCACGAGCCGGGTGAAGCGGATTCGGCGAGTCCATTCGACGGTCTCGTCACATCGGAGTACGCCAACCAGCTCAAGAAGACCCTCGCGGCACAGGAAAAAGGGGCCGCAGGAGTTCTGTTCGTTTCTGACGTTCACGCGCACGCCGGTCCGGAGAACTTCGACGCCAGCGCACGGAACTACTGGCCGGTGCAGCCGCCCCGTGTCGAACGGTACTTGTTAGGCGCGTGGGCCGAGAAAGTACGCATTCCCTCAGGGCAGATCTCAACTGCGTTGGCGCACGCCATTGTCAGCCGGTCAGGGAAATCGCTCGTCGAGCTCGCACGCGCAGCTGACAATGCGAAAGGGAGCGCCCCGATACCACTTCCGGGTGTGATCGCGGCGCTGATCACGAGCGTTCAACGGCAGGTTGTGCGCGACCGCAACGTCGTAGCCATGCTCGAGGGGACCGACAGCACACTCAAGAATCAGTGGGTCGTGATCACTGGTCATCCCGATCACGATGGAGCACTCGGCGATCAGATCTGGAATGGCGCGGATGACAACGGGTCCGGCACAGTCGGTCTCGTTGCGATCGCAGAGGCGTACGCGATGGCAGCGAAAGAAGGGCGCAAGCCTCGGCGCTCGATTCTGTTTGCGGCGTTCAATTCTGAAGAGCGTGGTTTGTTGGGCGCGTGGGCCTTCACCGAGGCTCCGCTTGTTCCGCTGCAGCAGATCGTCGCCGTGCTCAACATGGACATGATCGGCCGCAATGAAG
>JBQTIF010000185.1:0-4386 GCA_052388395.1 Gemmatimonadaceae bacterium
CGACGCCGAGTACGCGGGGGATGTTGTTATGCGAACTAGCGATGTGCAGCAGAACTTCGCTGATCGAGCGCACTCCCGGCGCCGGCCGCCAAGTGTATTTGTCAGCCGGTATCGCCTGCGCGAGGCGCACGACGTGATCCTCGGCAACGTTCAGCTCAGCGATATACTCTGATTGAAAGCCGATTGCTTTGGGAGCAACTTGCGCCTCCGGCGCTGTAGCGAGCGACACAACTGCACCAGCCAGCAGAAGCGGCTGCTTCACAGGGTCCTCGACTACCTAGGTCGCATGCTGAATTGCGATACTCTATTACCCGGTGCCAGACCGATCTGCAAGATCAGGGTGCGTGTGGCAAAAGCTACTTCATACTGATAGACGCGGTCATCGCCGAGCTCTTTTCGCTCGAGCAAATCGAGTCTTTGCGGCGTGCCGAGCGGCTGCAGCAGCCTCGCGTACCGCGCGGCTGCGTTGGGAAAGAAGCCCGCGCGCACGTACGCAAAGTCGTTAGGCGACAGCTTTCCTTCGGCGGCGCTCGCCAGGATCTCGCGGATTCGGGCGGTGACAGCTGGTTCGCGATCGTCGATGCGCGCGAGTGGCTTAGGAGCGAAGGCTGGATTGACCAACGCGCCGATCCCTTGGACAATGCGTTCGGTGTTGGCGCCGGAGAGATTCGCTAGCACGATGATTGTTAAATCATCAGTGAGATATCTCGCGATGTAGGCTTGAAAGCCTTGCCAGGCGCCACCGTGTTGCTGCGTCGGTTGTCCGGCGTCCTCGGCAACCGACCAACCGAAACCGTAGGGATATGTCTTACCGCTGTTGAGTGTCACAGGAGTAAAGACGCGCGCCCAACTCTCCGGCTTCAGCACCGCTTTCGCGCGCAACCCCTTATCCCATGCCACGAGATCGTTGACGGTGAGATACAGCGCGCCGTCCGCCGTCGTATTCAACTGCGGCGCCACCCACTCCTGATTCTTGAGCTGCCCGTTTACGAGCCGGTAGCCAGCCGCGCGGTTCGTCACGATGTCCTCCTCACTGATGACTCGTGCCGTCTTCATTCCAAGCGGCGCAAAGACCCGATCCTTGAGGATGTCACCATAGAATCGGCCGGAAACCTTACGAATGATCGTGCCGAGCAACACGTAGCCCGTGTTGCTGTAGTTCCAACGCGAACCAGGCTCGAACTCCAACGTTAGGCCATACGCCATCTTCGCGAGCTCGGCTTCCGAATAGTCACGGCGATAGTCCATCGCGTCTGTTGTGTAATCCGGAATACCCGACGTGTGCGTGAGGAGGTGGCGCACGCGAATCGCTTGCCATGTTGCGGGCGCATCCGGGAAGAACTTGCTGATCGGGTCCTCGAGCGTGACAAGTCCGTCCTCCACGAGCAGCATGACGGCCGCGGACGTGAACTGCTTCCCGACAGAGCCTGACTGAAAGATCGTCTCGCTCGTGACCGCAATGCGGTGCTCGACGTTGGCAAAGCCGTACCCATTGGCCGCCAGCAGCTCACCACGCCTAACGAGCGCTACGGCAACGCCGGGGATCTTCTGTCGCTGCAGCTCGCTATTGACGAAGACGTCGATGCGATCGAGCGGTGGGGCGCTCGTCTGTGCGCCGGCGGTCAAAGACGACGCGGCGATGAGGAGAGTGTGGAGACGGTTCACGCCACTAATCTCTCTGCGCGACCGGCGAACTGAAAGACGAGATTGACCGCGCCATGGCGGGAGGCGCGGCGCGGAGTAGAATCCCGGCGGGCAGTCAACACGTGAGGTTCGTATGAGAGTGTGGAGTCTGATCTCCGTTTGCTTCTGCGCGACGGCAATCGGCGCACAGCGTTTTCCAGCGCCGATCATCGACATGCACTTGCATGCTGTTCCGGCAGATGCGAACGGGCCGCCGCCCATGGGCGTCTGTGCCCCGCCAACGGAATACCCCGTCCTCGACCCAAAAGAACAGTGGCCGCAGATATTCACCGCGTGGTTCAAGAACCCGCGCTGCGCGAACCCGGTCTGGGGTCCGATGCGCGATGAAGATGTCATGACGCAGACGTTGGAGATCCTAACGCGGCGCAACATCTACGGAGTCACCAGCGGCCCTCTGTTGGATCGTTGGAAGACGTCGGGAGGGGAGCGGGTAATCTCTTCGTTGGGCTTCGCTCTTGGCGGCGCGCCATCGCCTGATCAAGTGCGACAATGGTTCATGGAACGCAAATACGCAGTATTCGGCGAAGTCAGTATCCAGTACGAGGGTATCTCGCCGAGCGACGAGCGTTTCGACCCGTATCTTCGAGTTGCGGAGGAGCTGGACGTGCCCGTCGGCATTCACATAGGCACGGGTCCTCCGGGTGCGCCATATCTTGGCTCCGCCAACTATCGCGCGCGCTTACACAGTCCCCTGTTGCTCGAAGACGCGCTCGTTAGGCATCCAAGGTTGCGCGTCTTTGTCATGCACGCTGGCTGGCCGATGCTCGACGACCTGCTGGCACTCCTCTGGACACACCCACAGGTATATATCGACACGGGTGTCATCGCGTTCGCGATTCCGCGCGCCGAGTTCAATCGCTACCTGCAGCGCATTGTAGAAGCCGGCTTCGGCAAGCGTGTTCTGTTCGGCACCGATCAGATGAACTGGCCCGGAACGATCGAGCGGGCGATCGACGCGATCGAGAGCGCGCCGTTTCTCAGCGCTGAACAAAAGCGGGACATCCTCTATAACAACGCAGCCAGGTTTCTGCGACTCAGCGAAGCCGAGATTGCCAAGCACCACGGCAGTAGATGCCAATCATCGGCGACAGCGTCTAACGGCATGCCTCCGGGACACCTCCAGGGTCGCGACTGAACTCCGCTCCCGCCTTCCACGTCGGGCGATTGCGATCGCGCGCTATCGCGATCGTCAGGTCGCGTGCGAATTCAGCGAACTGCAACGCGCCGCGCAGATCCAGCACCACGGTTTGGTAGTCGTCGCTGGGCCGGTGGTAGTGTCGCTGCAAGTATTCGTCGGTCTTCTGCGTCGTGAACCCGGCCGGCTTGTCGGCATCATCGGTGCCGAGCGCGATGTACAGGGCCGGAACGCCGACGCGGGCAAAGGGAAGGTTGTCGGCACGCAGAAAAAAGCCTTCTTGCGGGAACTGATCAGGCGAAACACGCAATCCCTTCGCGCGCGCGACCTGAGCCACCATGTCGCCTAACGAACTCAGTTCGATGCCTAGCGGCGCGACATCTCGTTTCGGCCCGAACAGTTCGATCCCGTCGTCGAGATTGAGGTTGGCCACGATGCGGTCGATCGCGATCGGACCGCTGCAGACAAACGCCTGCGCACCGAGCAGACCCATCTCCTCGGCTGTCGTGAAAAGAAAGGTGATCGAGCGTGGCTGCGGATTCGCTGTGAAGACGCGAGCCAGGGCGAGCGCCGCCGTCACGCCTGACGCGTCATCAAGGGCGCCGTTGTAGATCGAGTCGCCGTTCACAGCCGCTGCGATGCCGTACGCATCCCAGTGCGCCGAAATGACGATGTGCTCGCGGGAGAGCCGTGCGTCGCTTCCCGGCACCGTGCCGATCACGTTATGCGTGGTGAACGACGAAGGCGTTGTGGCGAACTGCACGGAAAGTCGCACGTCGAATGGCACGGCGCGAAATCCGGGACGGGCGGCACGGGCAACCAGCTGCGTGAGCGGCTCACCGTTAGGCGGCATTAGCCGTGCGACCGTGGACTCGGCGATGTTGCCGGCGAAGGCGACGCTGGGTGTCGCCGCGTGGGCAACGAGTTGCGGAGGTCCCGTCACCGGGGCGCGCGAAATGGCGTTGTCGGGCCTGATCCAGAGCACGCCCACTGCACCGCGTCGCGCCATCTCTCTGACCTTATCCGGCGCGCGGGCATAGCGTGATGCGCGTCCGCCGTTGAACCGTCCGGAGTCTCCCGCGATGGACGGCTCGCCTAACAACGCCACCGCGACTTTGCCACGCAGGTCGTACCCCGCGAAGTCATCCCATCCGTACACCGGGGCGTGGATTCCGTAACCGACAAAGACCAATTCACCCTCGGCGGTGACTTCGCCGCGCAGGGAACCGTTGCCCAGCCACAGGTCGCTGCCATGCGTCAGCTCACGCGTGACGCGGCCTGAAAGGCGCACGTTAGGCTCCACGCTGGGGCGCGCACGATGGGTGCTGATCGTGATCGGCTGCAGCCAACCATCCGTGCCCGCTCGGCTTCACGCCGAACGCTGTCAGCTCTTTGATGAGGTACGCCGTGGTGCGCGCTTCGCCGCGCGTGCCCGGGTAGCGTCCTTCCATCGAGTCCGCCGAGAGGTGACGCAGTCGAGCGCCCAGTTCGGCAGTGTCGATCTTGAGCCGCTCGGATTGCTGGGCGAGCGCGTCACAGGTTGTGAA
>JBQTIF010000186.1:0-11193 GCA_052388395.1 Gemmatimonadaceae bacterium
CCGGGCCCGGCGCCACATTTCAATCGACTCTGACCCCTTTTGATTTCAAGATACGACCCCGGCTCCACCGGCCTTAGCGTACGAGCAAGATACGTTGATTGACCGGGTACACCCACTCAATCCCGCGCGTGGTGACAATGGCGTCGTCTTCCAGCGGAATACGCACCTTCTTTCCACCCCACGCATCAGCCGGCGTATAGGCGAATAACTCGATCGAAAAAAGGTTCGTCGGCCGGATCTCGTATTTGAGGCGTCCGGGATTGAAGAACGCGATCGACGGCCCAATGCCGTGCCCCCAATCTCCAACGGAATGATTCCCCACGATAAACTCGGTGCTCGCGTCGTTCGACGGCTGGTTGAAGGTTGTCATCTGTTTGAAGCCGGCCCTAACGAGCGCCTGGTTGATATCAGCAAGAGCTGCCTCCGCGGTCTTGCCAGGCTTGATCGTCCGCTGCACGACATCGCGCACCTTGAGTGCCTGGTCGAAGGCGCGCTGCAGCCACGCGGGAGCCGCCGTTTCGCCAGGCTTCAGCACGTAGGCGATGCGCTTCTGATCCGTCCACAGATTCAGGTAGCCGACGCCGAAGTCGATCATCATGAGGTCGCCGCGCTGAATCACGCGATCGTTTGACGTCGCCTCGATTCCACTGGGACCAGTGATATAGATGCTCGGCACTTCGAACGAGGAGCCAAGTCCACGACGCAGCTGCTCGTCCTGGATCCACCATGCGACGTCAGCCAGCGTCGTCGCACCGGGCGTGATGACTTCATTGGAGAGCGCCCGTTCAGCGATCTGACGGCCGATCTCCCCTGCCTCACCGAACGCCACGATCTCCGACGCCACTCGGCGCGACGAGAAGTCCGACACGAGCTTCTCCGCGCTTACTATACGGTCAGCCAACGGAACGCCTAACGTCTTGACGATGTGTTGGTAGAGCGTGTGTGTGAGGCCGTCAGCCAGACCCATCTCTTCGGACATATTCAGCCCGATGCGCTTGGGGTTGCGCGCGCGCACGAACGCGGCGAGATCGGCATCGCCTTGACTCAGGTCGTAGGCGCCACAACGAGCGCGGTGGTGATCGGTGATGCCTAACGCGGCACGCTCGATCCGATCGCCGCCGCGATCGCTGAAGATGTAATAGCCAATGCTGCCCACGTAGCCGCGGCCGAGCAGCTCCCATTGCGGATCGTAGTGCCCTTCTTTCATCGCAACGATCCACATATCGATGCCATTCTCACGCATCGCTTCCGGGAGGATGTAGTCGAACTTCTCGCGCCGGATCTGGCACAGCCGCTCCCAGCGGGTGCGGGCCTCCTGCGCCGAGGCGTCGATTGTTGCAATGAGCGCGGTCGCGAGCGCGAACACTCGCAACATGCAGCAATGTTCTGGTAAGGCAAACGTCATTGTCGTTATGCAGGAGGTCGCGTCGTCAGAGCGTCCTGAGAAAGGCGATGAGCGCCGCGCGGTCGGCTGCGGATAGTGCGAGACCGAACCGATGTCCCGGCACTGCGCGCGTTTTGACGTCGTGCGGCTTGAATCCGCTCGGCACGTAGCCGGGCTCCGTACGCCGTGGGTCGAACCAGTCCTCCAGGGTGGCAACCGACCCGTTGTGCTCCAACGGGCTGCGGTACCAAAGGCCGCGGAGCGACGGGACTTTGTAGTATCCCGTGCCTCGGCGCGTTAGGGTGGCAAGCCCGGGATCCGTTGCCGCCGTGCGGCTCATGATGTCGAATTGGCTCAGGTGCTGCGCCGGAGGGCGAAATCCACGCGCCGGCGTCAACTTGTTGTTCGTGTATAGGGGCGGCGTATGGCACTCGCCGCACTTCTCGCGCTCGAAGATCCGCTCGCCGTCGCGCGCACGAGCGTCGGCCGTGTTAGGGTTCGACGGCGGCTCGAGCGAATACAGAAAGCGAGCCAGCGCGTAAAGCTGGGCATCGCTATAGCGCGACAGCTGTGTCGGCTCCGGTAGTCTCCCGACGATCTCTACCAGCGGGCGGAATTGCTCACCGTAGCGCGACAGCATGTCTGCGTCCTGATTGAGCGCGGCGTAGCGCATAAGATCGCCGATATCGCGATGCCTCACGAGACCCGTGCGGTCAAGGTAGCGCCGCTCACGCACACCGATCAGATCCGGAATCTGCGCCGGAGACCATAGCCCGGTCCCATGCCGGGCGTTGACGCCGGGCGGAATAGCTTCGAGCGCAGCGAGCATCTCGTCCAGCGACATGCTGTCGGAGCGCATCGCTGGATCGTTAGGCAGCCACGGTGAGCGAAAGAGCGCTCGCTGCACAGTGCGTTCCTCCTCGAGCGCCGCTGCCGCGTTCCCCCTGGCCTTCACGTTCGCTCGCAGCCGGACAGCCAGCGCGCGGTCGAACGGAAAGTTCCCCTGCGCGCCTTGCAGCAGCGAACCGTCCGGCATCACGCGCGTGTGGCACATCGCGCAGGATAAACTCCCCACTTCAACAACACCCTGCTTCCGAATGACATAACGCGCGAACGGCATGATGCCGTCTTTCGTCACCGGGACTCCGGCGCCTTGATACCACGCCGAATCTCGCACGAGATCCACGCGGACGACTTCGAGCGCTTCTCCGTCGAACGCGATCGGCGCTTCGAACACCAGGCGACCTGCTCGCATCCAATCGTCATCGGTCCGAATTGTCGAGGAATCGAACACGACCCTCGGCTGAAGCGTCCGCAGCGAATCGAGGTATCCGGGCGGTTCGCGCCCAGGGGCATAGATTGGATAGCTCGCGTAGACAGGCCGAACTGGCATCCGATAATAGAAATCAGCCAACACCGGCTCAGGAGAGAACGCCGGGTTTGCGAGCGGAAGCTGTGCCGTCCGTACCGCGGAATCGTTCCACGTCACTGGGATGACCCGCTGTTGCGATTCGACGGACCGCTCCGCTCGCGCGCCTAACCGCATCGCGAGCAGCGCCGCAGCGGCGGTGGCCGCAGCGTTCACCGTCCACAGGCTGCGCTTCTGCATGCTCACCTCCTGACCTGAAGCCCAAGCTACGCTGGTTCGCAAATCGCGTCGAGAGAGCGAAGCTAGCGCCTGACCCAGAGCACCAGCGGCTTGCGAAACTCGTGACCACGCGGAGCGCTGTTGCGCGTGGCATCGAGTCTAACGTGCGGCCAACGCTCGAACAGACTCCGTACGACAAGGCGCATCTCGAGGCGTGCGAGCGCTGCGCCAAGACAGTAGTGCCGCCCAGAGCCGAAGGACAAATGATCGCTGGCATTTCGTCGTGCGATGTCGAATCGATCGGGATCGGCAAAATGCTCCGGATCGCGGTTGGCCGCGCCAATCATACACTGCACGATCTCGCCTTCGCTGATCGCGACTCCCCGCAGAGCCGCGTCGCGTGTCGCATAACGCGTGCACGTCTGAACCGCTGGTTCCCAACGCAGCGATTCCTCCATCGCCGCTTCGAGCGCGCGATCGTCAGCGAGCGCGCCAGCGCGCGCCTCCGGATGCGTCAGCAGCGCCCATAGCGCGTTGAGGATCGCACCTTCGGTTGTTTCGATCCCGCCAAAGAGGACGATCAGCGTGTTCGAGAGCAGTGCGTCCTCGCTCAACCGCGCGGGTGGTGCGAGGGTGGCCAGGTGAGCGATAAGCGCTCCTTGTGCCTCCTCGCAAATCGGGGCGATCAGCTGTTTCACTGCGCTGCGGAACG
This sequence comes from Gemmatimonadaceae bacterium, assembly GCA_052388395.1. GTDB lineage: Bacteria > Gemmatimonadota > Gemmatimonadetes > Gemmatimonadales > Gemmatimonadaceae > DASYRX01. The sequence continues at coordinate 3,685 of JBQTIF010000186.1, forward strand.
CGGCAGCCGAGTTGCGACCCTCTCTTCTCGCGATCGAAGCGTGGTCGTGCGTTGCAAGAGAGGCGGCGAACGTGTCGTACCACTCGCGAATCTTGCCGTGCATCTCCTCGGGAAGGCCGATGATGTCACACACGACCGCAAGCGCAAGGGGACCAGCCATGTTCGCGCGCAGATCAATGGGCTCGTTAGGCGCGAAGGCGTCGAGCAGCTCGTCCACGCGACGGCCGACGATCGGTGCCGCCTCCACTTCGACGGCTCGGCGATTGAACGGCGGCGCACACGCGCTCTTGTAGCGACGTTGTACGTCGCCTTCCGCGCTAAGCATCTGTCTGCCGAACGTGTCTTGAATCGGCGACGCCGGGTGATCCGTGCTGAACGTCTCGGGGTCGCGCAGGACCGCGAGCACATCGTCGCGCCGAGTGACAAGCCACATAACGCCGCCAAGCGATGGAGCGCGCGCCACAGGACTTTCCGCGCGCAGCCGGTGCAGGATCGGGTACGGATTCTCCGCGAGCGCTTCTAGCTCGATGGACGCGACGGCCGGTATCTTCGACACGTGACTACAATCGCCGCGAAACAGCAGCCGGGCGAGACCAGCCTGCCACAGCAGCTCGACGTGGTGCCCCATTTCATCGGCGGTCAGCGGTGGCCGGTGGCGCCCCATCACCGCACCGGCGACGTGTTCAATCCCAGCGAAGGACACGTCGCTCGTCATGTCACGTTTGCGGATGCCGCCGTGATCCAGGACGCGGTCGCGAGCGCACAACGTGCATTCGCTGAATGGGGAGACGCGTCACCGCTCAAACGTGCTCGCGTCATGTTCCGCTTTCGCGAGTTGATCGACAGCCACCGCGACGAGCTCGCGCGCATCGTTGCTTCCGAACACGGCAAGATGTTGAGCGACGCGCTCGGCGAAGTGCAGCGCGGACTCGAGGTCGTCGACTTCGCCTGCGGCATCCCGCACCTCATGAAAGGAGAGTTCTCCAACCAGGTGTCCGACGGCGTCGACGCCTGGTCTTTGCGTCAGCCGTTAGGCGTCGCCGTCGGCATCACGCCGTTCAACTTCCCGGTCATGGTGCCGCTGTGGATGCTCGCCCCCGCGGTGGCATGTGGTAACGCGTTCATTCTCAAGCCGTCGGAGAAGGATCCGTCCGCACCCGTTAGGCTCGCTGAGCTGTTGGTGGAAGCAGGCGGGCCGCCGGGTGTGCTCAACGTCGTGCACGGCAACAAGGGTACTGTCGAATCGCTCATCGGCCATCCGGGTGTGGATGCCGTCAGCTTCGTCGGCTCCACTTCCGTCGCGCACTCGGTGTACATCAGCGCAGCAGCAGCTGGTAAGCGCGTGCAGGCAATGGGGGGCGCGAAGAATCACCTCGTCGTCATGCCTGACGCCGATATGGATCAAGCGGTTGACGCGCTGATCGGCGCCGCTTACGGCTCGGCGGGCGAGCGCTGCATGGCCATATCTGTCGCGGTTCCCGTGGGTGAGAGAACGGCTGATGCACTCGTTGAGCGTCTTGCCGGTAGAGTGCGCCAGTTGGCTATCGGCCCCTCGTTAGGCGACCACGATATGGGACCGCTCGTCACGGCTGAACATCGCGCGCGCGTCGTGAGTTATGTCGAAGCCGGTGTCGCGGAGGGGGCGACCCTCGTTGTAGATGGGCGTGACACGCAATGGAAAGACGGCTTCTTCCTCGGCGGATGCTTGTTCGATCACGTGACGTCGACGATGCGCATCTACCAGGAAGAAATCTTTGGCCCAGTGCTCAGTGTCGTGCGCGCGAAGACCTTCGACGAGGCTGTCGAACTGGCGAGCGATCACGAGCTGGGCAACGGCGTCTCCATCTTTACTCGCGACGGCGACACGGCGCGCGAGTTCATGCACCGCGTCCAAGTCGGCATGGTCGGCGTCAACGTACCGATCCCAGTGCCGCTCGCCTTTTACTCTTTCGGCGGCTGGAAACGCTCAGCCTTCGGCGATCAGTACCAACACGGCATGGACGGCGTCCGCTTCTACACGAAGCTCAAACACGTGACTGCCCGGTGGCCCACCGGCATCCGCACGGGCAGCGAATTCACGCTGCCCCTGCATGGCGAATCCAAGCCGTAGTCACCCGCGGCACCTGGCCGTCCGTCGCGCGAAACTGCGCGTAGCTGGGAGACGGTGCACAACCTGGAGAGTGAAATGCGCACGTTTCAACTGCGAGCTCATGCAGCGGGGCCGTCCTTGGCGCTCGGCGCAGTGGCGGCCGCGTTGATCGCAACCGCGTGCAGTCGTGCTGACGATACGGAGGCTACGCAGTTGCAGCGAGAGTTCTCGGACCTTCCAACTGACGTCGCTCCGCTGTTCGTCGTTGGAGACGTGAACGAAGATGGGAAGATCGACGCGCTCGATAAGGCTCTCATCGCGCGCCTCAGTTCAGCCCAGCGCGATTCGAGTGCAGCGTCGTGTTTTGCCGCAGCCGACGTAACGCTGGATGGCGCAGTAGACGCGGCCGACGCGGTCGCTTTCGACAAACTCGCTGGCGACAGCGTGCGCAATGCGTCACTCCCTCTCTATGCGCAGCCGTACGTCGCGTGCGGGTATAGACAGCGATTCGTCGCTGCACCTGTCGAGTGGTCTCACGAGCGACCTCTGCGCATCTACCTGTTGCAGGGGCACACGACAGATCGTGTGCGACTGTCCGTGCGTGGCGCAGCAGCTGAAGCGCAGGCGCTGCCTAACAACAACGGATGGGAGATCCGGGTTCGCGAAGACCTGGCCACGGACGCATTGCTCACCATCACCCTTATGGTTGCCGAAGTGCGCTACAGTTACACGATGGCGAACTTCTCGCGGCTAGCTCAGCAAATCAAAGCCGATGCCAAGCGCTGGATCGAAGCCGGCCGCACCGATTTGGACGGTGACGGCGATGTGGACTATCCCGACGTGCAGCCGCCACCAACGATCTTTGGCGAGGAGATTGCGAACGTCCGCACCTGCCCGCAGAGGGGACAGGGGTGTGAAGCGTTGGTGATCGACTTCAGCAAGAAAATTCTGATCGACTTTGACGCCGACCGAACGAAAGACGCAATGACGACGGTAGGATGCAACCTAACGTACGTAGCGCCGATTTTCCTCGTTAGGCCCAGAGCCTACGCTCGCCTGACGACGCTTGCTGATGAGTGGATCGAAATTCCCGGCGATCCGGTTGCGGTCGCACGATCGGATTCCACCAATCGCGCCGGCTGGCTTCAAATTCGCGAAGCAATCGCACAGCACAGAGCAAACATAGCGCGCGGGAAAGAACTGGTCTTCCAGCTGGTTAACGGACATGGGGATAGCAGCGCTTCTTTTGGATCCTGGAGCCCTGGATTCGCCGCGCTTCCCGGGAATCTCAGTCGCCGGGACTTCCACCAAGGGAATTACCTCGTGACCCATGGAAAGGCGTGTTATGCCGTCGCCGAGGATAGGAGCTGCTTCTCCGGCAATACACCGTTCCTGCTCGACCAGCTGAATAACACCGGGGAAGCGACCTTACAGGAACGACCCTCGATCAATCACGGCTATCACGCTGCATTTTGGGGCGACATGGCCAGCGGGACGTCCACGGTAATCACCACGTGCAGGAACGGGGACAGCGGTGCGGCGGATTCAAAGATGGGGCGCATCATTCGCAACAGCGGACGCAATAGCGACTTCAACGACTTGGCAGCCGTTGGCTTCCGCACCTACATCCTCGAATCACAAAACAGGTACAACGACCGGGGGTACAACCGCGTGTTCGGGACGCAGTGTGAGACTGCGTCCCATGAAAGCAGCTATTGAAAGCGCTGATCGAGTTGCCTAACGAACGCCCCGCTACGGCACTTGCAACGCCGTGAGGCGACGGTCGATTTCAGCTTTGTCGTTCCAGCTACCCCGCAGCATCACGCCTGAAATCTTCGACGTGTTGCCGATGTCGCTCAGCGGATTCGCATCGAGCATGACGAGATCCGCGCGCTTGCCGGCTTCGATCGTCCCGAACTCGTTCGCGGCGCCGAAATACTCGCCCACGTTGCGCGTGCCGCTCGCGAGAATCTGATACGGCGTTAGGCCCGCGGCGGCCATCTGCTTCATCTCGCGGTGAATCGAGAATCCTGGCACGTTCCAAACTTGCGGCGCGTCTGAGCCTAACAAGAATTTCACCCCAGCGTCGTGCAGCTCTTTCATGAGGCGCCGCCGCGCGGCGACGAACGCCTGGCCACTCTCCATCGTCCAGTTTTGCTGCCGGAAGTTGCGTAAGGCGTTCGTCCATTGCGTGCGCACATTCTCTGGCCAATACCGCATCTCCGGCCAGGCCAGCATCTCCTCCAGGTTTCCTACCGACTGCGACTCCATGATCGTCTCGGTCGGCACGACCCACACGCCGTTCTGCGCCGTCGCGCGCGCCAGCGGCGCCAACAGCGACCAGTCGAGCAATGCTACGAGGTTGCTCCCGAACCAGGCGCTTTGCGGCGCCGAGACACGTTTGTCGGCGGCGACCATCGCTTCGAGATAGCCGTCGAGGTGGTCGATTGTTATTTGCTTGACCTCGATCACGCGCCTAACGCCAACGTCCGCGGGCACGTGACCAGCGAACGGAATGCCGAGCTGCGTCGCGACGGCTGCGATCGAGTCGTAACCGGCTCGCGAAATCCCTGGATGGATCTTGAGCAAATCGTAACCGGCCGCCTTCTGGTCGCGCACCATCTGCGCGCCCCCCGCTGGCGACGAAACCGTATTCCCGTTGAATGACGGACCTGTCGTATAGATCGTCGGACCAAACACCTGACCACTCGCGGTCATGCTGCGCAGCTGAAGATGCAGCGGTGAACCGAGCATACCACGAACTGTCGTCACACCATTCAGCACGTACAGCGCCAGCACCCGCGTCGTGAATTCGTTGATCGCCTGACCACCAGGGACGTGCGCGTGCATCTCGGCGAGACCCGGGATGAGAAACTTCCCCGTGGCGTTGACCTCAGTCGCACCGTTCGGCACCGGCACGCGGGCCGACGGCCCCACTTCGACGATCCGATCCCCCCTAACGATCACTGTGTGATCGCTAAGCGATCGCTCGCGATCCATTGGGATGACCGTCGCGTGCGTGAACGCGATCGTCTGCTGCTGGCTCTGCAGAGGGAACGTGAATGCGAGGGAAGCGACGGCGATGGAAACAAAGGAGCGCATAGAGAATTCCTGAAAGAAAAGGCCCGCCCGCGGCGCCACCGCCGCGAGCAATGAATCTGCGCTCCCTGTCACTTGATCGGGTAGCGCCCGCAGCGTGATCCCGGCGCCGAGGTCAATACCGTTCAAGCGCGGCCGGGGATGTGAGTTAGCTATCTTATCGCAGGTCGCTGTGCACAATCTGGGAAGCGCTCCCGCCCGGACACCACTCGGCCTGTGCAGTGAACCGCTCGGGTTACTCCGAGTTACCCGACAGATCTGAGACTCTCATATGACCAAGTGCTTTGCCTTCGCACTCGCTGCCACGGTCGCGCTGTCGTCGACGAGCGTCGCACAGAAATTCGTTAGGCAGGAATCCATCCGTTCGCTTCCGAGCCCTGTTTTGCTCGACACAAGCGGGATGTTTCTCGAGCGTTATGCCAAGGTCGGCGACGACATGTTTATCGCCGGGCAGCCGACGCAGCGCGCGCTGCGAGCCATGAAGGATCAAGGTGTCACGACAGTCGTCAATCTTCGCATGCCGCAGGAGATGGAGCGAGTCGGTTTCGATGAACGGAAGCTCGTCGAAGAACTTGGGATGACTTACGTCTACATCCCTATGCGCGGCGGAAGCGGCGACCATGCGTATTCGCCGCAGACGCTAAGCAAGTTCGCCGACGCGATGATGCACGCCGACGGTAAGGTCCTTCTGCACTGCACGGTCGCGTGGCGCGCGAGCCACCTCTGGGCCGCCTACCTCATTCAACGCGGTGTCGCTGATTCGCAAGCTGTGCTGCATACGCGGGCCATCAACCTCATGGACGATCACCGAATGGACGGCAGCGGACAGCAGCCCCTCGAGATGTTTCTCGGCCGCAAAGTGACTGGCCTAGGTCGTCCGCAGCCCTAACAGCTCCCTCCGGCCAAGAACCAACAACGCGTAACCGGCGACGTTTTGAAGAACTGAAGGAGCAGCCGCCCAACTTTCTGTTCGCCGGAAGGTCCCGGGTGCGTGCCGTCGCTCTGGAAGTCGCCCGGGAGCCAGGCAAGGCCGTCTTGTCGCGTTAGGCTACCAGCTGCCCAAAGGTAGGCGCCCCATGCCAGCCACGCCGCGCCACGCTCGTACGACAGATCGCCATATTCACCCGCGGATGCCCCGCCGCTCGCAACCTGGTTGATCTGCGCCTCGACGGCCCACTTCACGGCGAAGCCGCTTTCATACGCGTACGGTTCCGGGTTGAGTGGTGTCGTGGCGTACCCTGCGTAGATGCGACTTGAGACAAAGACCTGCTGCACGTTGGGATAGCGCAGCTTGAGCGTGCGCGAGATGTCGGCGATGCGGCGTGCCAACACACGCGCGTCTGCGTCAGCGTTAGGCAACGCGCTGCTCGGCTGCCGGTGTGCGACCTTCACCCAGACGACTTGCACCTGCCGCTCCGTGAGCCCGCGCGCTGCGAGCCGAGTGTCGCGCACGCGGTCGTAGTTCGCGTCGGTCGGCGCGTCCCACTCATCGGCGGTCTGCCCGCCGCTTGCGCCGTCTACAATGGCGAGCGTCGTATGATTGACTGTGGCGTCGAGCGCCGCCTGGCCCGCGAAGGACCATGCCGCGCAGTTCGTAACCGGACCGGAGCAAAACTCCTGGGTCGTGTTTGACATGCCGATGGACAGGAGGACGATGCGACCGTTCGACGCCGGCTGACCGTTCCCGTCCAATGGCCGGATGCGAGCGGCCCTCGTTAGGCCGGCGCTCAGATGCGCGCCGGTGAGCTCATTGCCGTTCGGATACAAACCGCCGCGGAACCCTTTGTACGTGCGCGTCGTCATTTCAGTGAGCGCGCTACGAACGGTGTCCACACCCTGGGCAGGCGCTTGCTGCGGCTCGAGGGCTGTTGTGTCATCCGAGCACGCAGACAGCGCGAAAACTGCTAGCGCGCCAAAAACGTTCATCACGTGCCGGTCGGTTCTGCGATACATCGGCGTCTCCTATCTTTGGCTCCGCCGGGGACGAGCTGGAGGCGGGTCCATGTGTGCGACGACGGAGAGGCAGCGGTCGTTAAGCGCGCTCTATCACGCCTATGACGCCGGCTGTTCTATCCCCTATCCCCCTATCCCCCTATCCCCCTATCCCCGGGAAGTCGATGCTCTCATTCCTTGTCATTGCTGCCCTGCTGCAAACTCAACCGGCGCGCTCCAACTGGTCCGCCGAGGTGCCACGCCAGGCCGCCGTCGCGCAGGCCCTGACCTGGCTCGAGCGCAACTTCCCCAATCAGGTCGAAGAATGGATCCGCATCGCCGAGATGCCGGGGAAAAGCGAGCACGAACAGGAACGCGGGCGCTACGTG
>JBQTIF010000187.1:0-26698 GCA_052388395.1 Gemmatimonadaceae bacterium
GATGGCCTCCGCGTGTCGAGTAGTGGTCCGGAGCACGTGGTAGATCGGATCGCGGAACTCCCGCTGGATGCCATCCTGACCGCCGAACTCGCGCCGCTCGTCACGATCCGCGGTCCCCTGAACGAACCAATCGCCGCGGCGGATGCGCGCCTGCTTGCGATGATGCAAACCGATCCCAGCGCGCGCTTGTTAGCCACCGCCCCAGGCATCGGGCCGGTGACGGCAACTGCGTTTGTCGCGACGATCGATGACATCACGCGGTTTCACTCGCCGCACGAGGTGGAGGCGTACTTGGGCCTCGTGCCGGGCGAGTGGAGTTCCGGAGAGAAACGGCGCCTGGGCGCGATCACGAAGGCCGGGAATACGCAGGTGCGCTGGCTGCTCGTCGAAGCCACTTGGGGAATCGTACGCTCGAAATCGTCGGAGACCGCCGCGCTCCGCGCGTGGACGTTGCGGATTGCCGCCCGGCGGGGGAAGTCCATCGCGGCCGTCGCGCTCGCGCGTCGGCTCGCGGGGATTCTGTACGCGATGTGGCGCGACGGCACCCCGTATGACGCCCGCAAGATCCGCTTGCCATCACCGCCCGTTAGGCAGACCGGGCAGGAGGTAACCCGGCGCGCGAGCTAGTCTCACGAACCCGCGCGTACCCCGAGCTGACTGAATCTGGAGTGGCGAGCGCGACAAAGGTGTTGGCCGCAGGCGAGAGCCGTTCCTCATTGTGCGCCGACCACTCCTTCGGATACCCAGATGCGCCGAGGCTTCCAGGCCTCACCAGAGAGCGCGAACAGAATGCTGAGCAGCAACTCGAGCTGGCGCGGCACAACTGCGAGGTACCAACTACGGCAAGATCACACCGATCTTGCGCTGGGGCGCCGCTTCACAGAATCCTTTTGGGCAGCGCTTTCCTCCAATGCGGCGATTGGACTTCGCAGGTACGCCTTGGTTGCCCAGTGACGCAGCTCTTGCGGCAACGCGTTCGCGGGCAAGATGGCGTTCCGGAGTGCGGAGCCGAAGGGACCACGGAAGTGACCTCGCGCTACTCCGTGGACTATGCGGTACCCTGGCAACTCCGCGTCGCTGGCATAGCCATGTAGTTCACGGTCTATCCAGAGCGCCAAGTCGGGTATCTGCGCTCGCACCGCTAGCACCTTGCAGCGCCGCAAAAGATCACTAATTGGGACTTTCGATGAAACTGCTTCACCGTGGATCTGTTGGAGCAGCTCAAGATTCGACGGCATAAGATCTGGCGCCTAACGCTTGTCAGTCAGGCACGCCGACCCGGGCGTGGAAACTGAAGAAGCGCTGCATCAAGTCATGTACGTAGATTGGTGGAACGACTGCCTTACGAGCAGTTTGCCCCACCGCAATCGAATGATAGAGCGAGGCAGTCTGCTCCATAAACGTACGTTTGAAGTCGAGCAGAAACGGCGGGAGGACGTCCGCACTATTCTGCACTGGCGATTCGGGCATGTAGTGGTACCGCTCGTTCTGGTTCTTGCGGATTGGTTTTCGCAAGTCATCGCCCTTCGGCAAATGATCGAAAAAATCACTCGCCTTAAACACGTCGCAGAGAAGTGTTTCAGGTACGATTCGCATATGCGACTCATCCACGGCCGTACCTTCTGCGAACGACGCTCGGTGGTTGAAATCCTGCTCGAGATCGCAATCAGCGTGCATAACGATCATTAGTGGGTGCACGTTAGGCACGATTGCGTCGGCAACAACGCCGTCAGATGGTGCGTCGGGTCGGACCCGATTGAGGACGACGGGACCGATGATCTCGCCCTGTCGCAGCGCGCCTGCCTGCCCAGCGAGGTATCCGAGGGGCACCGTTCGGCGACGTGCTTATTCTTCCGGCTCCCAATGGAGCGGCGGACGCGTGACGGGCGGGAGAAATTGGCCTGCGCGCGCTGGCTCGCTGGGCAGTGCTTGCCATCCGTCAATTCTTAGCGATGACTGCCATTCTTTCCACGCATTTGCCAAATCCTGCACCGCTCCCGCGAGCTGCTCATCAGGAAGGCTCTCAATGATGCGATAACAGAGTGCCATCACGACGTAGCGCTGCACTGAGCCAGGAAACAGTTCACGACGAGCTGTCAACGTCGGAAGCTCTGACTGCTTAAAGCTCAAAAAATCAGGAAAGTGTACTTGGCTCCAATGCAGTTTGAAGAGCTGGCTGGATTGACCACCGGAAGAGGTTTCCTGCAAAACGATGGAATTCACTTAGAAGCTCCAAGACCTTAGAGGTTTGGGTACGTTCCTCTGTTGAGCAGTCCACATCAAAAAAGTACCGCGGCTGAGGCGGATCACCTGATGTCCTCAGGCCGTGCTGAAAGCGGACACGCGCACCGCGGATGGTTGGGATTCGCACGACCGTTAAGGATTGATAGTCAACCACGTCGTCGCGTGTTTCGTCCGCGGCTAACGGACCAAGAAGCTGCGATCGAATGAGATCGGGCCACGGCTTTTCCTCAACGCCACGTATCTGAGCCCGGTCGATTAAGTCGCGATAGCGTAAGCCAATTCGAGAGAAGAACGCGGGTGCGTATTCGGAGACGAGCGCCTCAATTCCTCGATTGATCTCAGGTCGAAACTCTTCCCACCTGACATAGCGCTTTTCTTCAATGGCGAGGAAATCCTGAGTTAAGTACAACGCGCGGTTGCCATCGGCAGATCTGAAAGCGTGTCGAGTGACTACTGGCAGCCCCGGCAACTGCACTGTCCCGAGAAGCGCGCGAGCCTCGCTGGGTATCTCAAGCCCTTCATCCTTATCGTATAACGGATACGACTGCCTAACGCGGTCTTGGAATCCGGCCGGTGGTGCAGTGCTTATAGAAAGAATTGGTGGGAAACGAAGCTGACAGAGAACACTCTCCAGCACGTTAGTCTTGAAGACGACACGCGGCGTGTCTGGTATGGCCATTGAGCGAGCAGCTGCGTGGGTTGGCGCGAGCTGTGGTGTCAGGGGGCGAGCGCGGGAGCAATGTAGATACCAAGCCAGATGATAGCGAGCACCCTCAACTTTTCCCCTGAATTTTACCCCACAGTTGCTGCTCAGTTTTCCCAGAGTTTATGCCTTCTTGGGCGTACTCCGCCCGACTCCAACCACGGCCAACACTCCGACACCTCGGGGATACCAGCGACGGCCGAACAGCTCATCGTTGATCTCTGCTAGCCATTTCCGAAACTTTTTCGTCGCCGCCTCGGGATGCGTTTCCTCTCGGAACGTGTGCGTTGTGAACCAGTGCCACGCCGGTTCACGACCGAGAAACTCCGACCACGCTGCTACGAGCCTTTGATCCTTGTCTAGCTGGTGCTCGCTCAGCGCCAAACGAAAGTTGTGCTGTGCGTGGAACTGTGCGGCCGATCCGTTCGAACGCGTCCTTTTTCGTCCCGCACCAGCTGCAAAGCGCTGGATACTTGTCTGTGAAAAGCTCAGTTTGTGCGAGTTCGTCCGCGACCCGGAGCGACCTTTTAATCCGTAGGTCGCGGGTTCGAGACCCGCCCGGGTCATAGCCGGTCATTGGCTTGCTATTGTCGCTGCGCTCGCTCCGTCTCTTCTGAAAAGGATCATGCAGACGGCGAGCGCCAGCAGCAGTAAGCAACCAAGCGGCGAAATACCGGCAGCACGCGCTCGTGCGCGCGAGCGCCGAACGCAAGTCCCAATCACTCCGCCCACGGTCACCACCGCCACGAGGGCCAAAACGCGGATATCTCCTTCCATTGTGTCGCTAGGTAGACAGGACGCCGCGCCCATCCACAAAAAGGGCGATCGCCCTGGCAGTCGCGACCAAAGCTTCTTTGGGGACGTTGGTGTGTAGGTATGCACACAGAGCAACCACGTGGCAACTAATCTGGCAGTCGATCCGTCGCTGATCGAGCGAGCGCTCGCCGTAAGCGGTGAAAAGACGAAAAAGGCAGCCGTCACCAAGGCGCTGCGCGAGTTCATCGCCCGCCGCGAGCAGCGCCCGACTGGTGGATCTGTTTGGAAAGGTTTCGTGGAACCAAGACTATGAGTACAAGGCCGAGCGCTCACGGCGATGAATGTGTTGGTAGACACGAGCGTCTGGGCCCTGGCCTTACGGAGAGACGCACGGGCAAGGACTGCCGAGGTCGCGCGGTTGCACTCGGCTTGCCGCAGGCGCGGACTTCAGGTGGGAACCATCGACGTTCTGCTTGCGCAACTGTGCAGACGCTACAGCCTAACGCTACTGACGACAGACAAAGACTTCACGCGCATCGCTGCGGTCGAGTCGTTCGCAGTCTGGTCAGCCTAAGTCGGTTCGGCGTCACACGATTGCATCATGCGCATGTGCGCCTCCATTTGCTGCATCATGGACGTGTCGCCCATCGCCATGCCCGGCAGCATGCCGCTGTCAGCGCGCGCCGCTGCTCGCTCGTTCCGCTGCGGGCATCTCACCAGACCTTCCGCAGGCCGCCAGGCTCAGCGCCACAGGGAGAAGTAGTTGCTGCGTTCGCATGCTCATGTTGCTACCTCCTTCGAATTGTGGGTCTGTCTCTCTCTCCACAGCGAGTAGATGGCTGGGATCACAACGAGCGTAAGAACCGTTGACGACAGCATGCCGCCGACCATCGGGGTCGCGATACGTTTCATGACATCCGCGCCGGTCCCCTGACTCCACAGAATCGGCAAGAGTCCAGCCATGATCGCGGTGACGGTCATCATTTTCGGTCGCACGCGCTCCACCGCACCGTGCTCGACCGCCGCATCGACATCCATGCGAGCGCGCATGAGGCCGCTCGCGACGCGGTCGCGATACGCGTGGTCGAGGTAGATCAGCATAACGACGCCAGTCTCCGCAGCCACACCGGCCAATGCGATAAAGCCCATCGCGGCCGCCACGCTCATGTTGTAATCGAGCAACCACATCAACCAGATGCCGCCGACAAGCGCGAAGGGCAAAGAAAGCATAACGAGCGCGCTCTCGGTCACACTCTTGAAGTTGAAGTAGAGCAGCAGAAAGATGATGACCAGAGTGATGGGAATTACCACACGCAGTCGTTGCCCTGCTCGCTGCATCGCTTCGAACTGCCCCGACCACTCCAGCCGATACCCGGCCGGCAGCGTTAGGCGCTCGCGCAACAGCTGCTGGGCATCGGCGACATAGCTGCCGACGTCTCTGCCACGCACGTCGACGTACACGATGTTCTTGAGCAACGCGTCTTCCGACTTGATGAGCGTCGGGCCAGCGTGCACGGCGATGCGGGCCAGCTCACCCAGCGCCACCTGTGCACCGGACGGCGTAGCGACGAGGACGCTGCGGATCATCTGCGGGTTGTCACGCAGCTCGCGCGGATAACGTACGAGGACGCTGTAGCGCTCGCGCCCCTCGAGGACCTGCCCGGCCGGCCTGCCGCCGACGGCGCCCATCACCGCCATCTGCACAGCGTCGATCGTTAGGCCGTGCCGTGCCGCGGCCGCGCGGTCGATGTCCACGTCCAGATAGCGCCCGCCGACGGCGCGCTCGGCAAACACCGAGTTCGTGCCTGGCACTTGCGGCAGGAGCGCCTCGATCTCCCTCCCGATCCGGTCGAGCGTCGCGAGGTCGGGGCCAAAGATCTTGATTCCCACCGGCGTCTTGATTCCGGTGGCGAGCATGTCGAGCCGGTTCTTGATCGGCATGCTCCACATGTTCGCAACCCCCGGTGTCCTAACGACGGCGTTCATCTCAGCGACCAACGAATCGTACGTCACACCGCGACGCCACTCGGCCTCCGGCTTGAGAATCGCGATCGTCTCGATCATCGACATCGGCGCCATGTCGGTCGCTGTTTCCGCGCGCCCGATCTTGCCGAGCACTAGCGCGACTTCAGGAAGGCGCGCCAATGCCTGATCGCGCTGCTGCAGGATCTCCTTCGCCTGTTGACTCCCAACTCCTGGGAAGAGCGACGGCATGTCCATCACGCTCCCTTCGTTGAGTGGGGGCATGAACTCGCTGCCTAACCGCACCCACGGAACAATCGTTACGAGCAGGACCGCGACGGCCGCGAGAATTGTCCGCCAGCGGTGCCTGAGCACAACGGCGATAACCGGTCGGTAGACGCGAATGAGAAACCTGTTGACCGGGCTCGCCGACTCGGGGCGTATGCGTCCGCGAATGAAGAGACCCATCATCACCGGCACCAGCGTAATCGAAAGAAGAGAAGCCGCGCCCATCGCCAGTGTCTTCGTCCACGCAAGCGGCTTGAACAGGCGCCCTTCCTGCGCCTCCAGCGCAAAGACGGGGAGGAACGACAGCGTGATGATCAGCAGCGACACGAAAAGCGCGGGACCGACTTCTTTGGCGGAATCGACGACGAGCGCCCAATGGGTACGTGGTCGTCCGTCGCGTTCGTTGCGCTCGACGTGCTTGTGGAGGTTTTCCACCATCACGATTGCGGCGTCGATCATCGCACCGATCGCGATGGCAATGCCGCCTAACGACATAATGTTGGCGTTGAGGCCGAGGATGCGCATCCCGATGAACGCCATCAAAATGCCGATCGGCAGCGTGACGACTGCGACCAGTGCACTCTGGGCATGGAGCAGAAAAAGCACCGCTACGGCGGCGACGATGATCGATTCTTCCACGAGCTTTTCGCGCAACGTGGCGATGGCGCGCCGAATCAGCCCCGAACGGTCGTAGCCCTCGACGAACGTCACTCCATCGGGAAGCGCTCCCTCGACTTCCGCCATCTTTTCTTTTACACGCTCGATGACCGCCAGCGGGTTCTCGCCATAGCGCATGACCACGAAGCCGGTGACGACTTCTCCACGGCCGCTGAGCTCCGCGATGCCGCGCCGGATTTCGGGTCCGATTTGCACATTGGCGACGTCGCCGACCGTTATAGGCACACCGCCGGGGCCGGTGCCCAACGTGGCGGACCGAATGTCGGCCAAGCTCGTGAAGCGCCCACGTCCGCGCACGACGTATTCGCTACCGCCGCTCTCCAGCACGCGCCCGCCGACATCGCGATTGGATGCCTCGAGCACCTCGACTACTCTCTCGATGGACACGTTGAACGCGAGCAGCTTGGCCGGGTCGACTTCGATCTGGTACTGCTTCTCGAAGCCGCCGAGCGAAGCGATCTCGGCGACGCCGGGAACCGCCGTGAGCGCCGGACGTACCGTCCAATCCTGTAGGCTGCGCAGCTCGGCCAGGTTGAGCCGGCCGCTGGTGTCGGCAAGGATGTACTGCATCACCCAGCCCACGCCGGTCGCGTCAGGGCCGAGCACCGGCATAGCGCCGTTAGGCAGGCGCTCGCGCACGCCGTTGAGGTACTCCAGGACACGGCTGCGCGCCCAGTACAGATCCGTGCCGTCCTCGAAGACGACGAAGACGGCGGACAGCCCGAACTGGCTCATCCCGCGCACGACCTTTGTGCGCGGCACTTTCAGCATTTCCGTCGAGAGCGGGTACGTCACCTGGTCCTCGACGAGCTGCGGCGCCTGACCAGGCCATTCCGTCATCACGATAACTTGCGCGTCGGACAGGTCGGGAATCGCGTCGACCGGCGTCGTGAGCATTGCCCAGACGCCACCTAACGAGACAGCGGCCGTCGCGAGGAGCACGAGAAACTTGTGCTTCACCGACCACTCGATAGTTCGCTTGACCATAAGATTATTTCTCCGGGGACTTGGGCCGCGGCGCGGCCGGCATCCCTTTCATGTCAGCACCCTTCATCTCCATGCCCGGCATGTCAGCCATGCCGCGGTCGACTCCTTGTCCCATCATCGACCGCATCACCTCCGCGAGGTTGGATTCGGACTCAAGGAGGAACTGGGCCGACGTCACGACGCGCTGGCCGGGCTCGACGCCGGCGAGCACTTCCGTGTATTCGCCCGTCGCGCGGCCGATCTCGACGTCGTGTGGCATGAGCCGTCCGCCGCCCATGTCTACGAAGACGAGCGTGCGCTGACCGGTCTGCACCACCGCCGACGCCGGCACGGTGAGGGCGCGGCGCGCCGGCGTGAGCAGACGCACCGTCGCGTACATACCTGGCATGAGGGTCCGCCCAGCGTTAGGCACCGCGACCCGCGCGCGCACCGCGCGTGATGCCGTGTCCAGCGTGGGATACACATACTCCACGCGCCCTTCGAACAAACGCCCTGGAAGGCCAGTGATATCCAGCGCGGCGGCGGTACCTGTCCGCACGAGAGAAGCGTCTGTCTCGCGCAGTTGCACATCGACCCACACGCGACCGAGATCAGCCAACGTATACAGCGTCATGCCGGCATCTACAGCCTGGCCGGCGAGGACGTGCTTCTCCAGCACCACCCCCGATGCCGGAGCGTACAACGTCAGGGTGCGCCTAACGGTCCCCGTGCGAAGGATCTCTTCGACCTGCGCCTCTGAGATGTCCCACAGCCGCAGGCGGCGCTTGGCTGCGCCTAACAAGTCCGTGGACGCGGGAACTCCCGGCACCGCGCTCTCACCGACAGTGCGCTCGAGCCGGCGCGCCAGCAACAGCTCCTCCTGTGCCGCGACGAGCTCGGGCGAGTAGATGTCGAGGAGCGGCTCGCCGCGGCGCACAGTCTGACCGGTGAAGTTCACGTGCAGCTGCTCGACGAAACCGGCGAACTTGGGCGCCACTTTGGTCATGCGTGTCTCGTCGAACGTCACAACGCCCGTCGTGCGCGCCTCGGCGATCAACGTGCGCTCCTCGACAGTCCCGAACGTGATGCCGAATTGCGCGATCTGCGCGGCGGTGAGTTGCGCCGAGCTGTCGCTGCTCATGTCCATGCCCGGCATGTCCTTCATCGCGGTTCCGCGCGGTTCCGCGCGCGTCGGTTCCTCGCGTATAGCCACCGTCGCCCAAATCACACCGGCAGCAGCTAGGGCTACCGCGATCGCAAGCAGCGATTTCGCACGAGTACTCATCGAAGGATCTCCTCTCCGACCACCTGTTCCAGCTCGGCGAGCGTCTTGGCGAAGCTGGTCAAAGTGCGGAAGTAGGCTGTTTCGTAATTGAACAGCGTCGTTTGCGCGTCGAGGAGCGAGAGAAAGTCGGAGCGCGCGACCTGATAGTTCGCGACGGCTGACTCGAGCGTCGCGCGACCTTGAGGAATGATCGCCTTGACGTACAGCGCGAGCTGCGCCCGGTCGCGCTCGAGCCCGGCGTGCAGCCGAGCGACGTCGCCGCGCATCTCGTTCAGCAAGGCGTGATGCTCGGCGCCTAACGCGGACAGTTCTTCGCGCGCCTCAGCGACGCCTTGGTTTTGCTTGCGGCGGCGCTGAATCGGAATCGGCAGCGAGACGAGTGCGCTGATCATGTCGGGCCGGCCGGAGCGCTGGCCGTATTGAAGCGACACATCGACATCAGGAAGATGGTCTTTGCGCGCGAGCTCGACGCGCGCCGTTTGCGCCGAGATCATCGCCTCGTGGGCACGCAGCATCGGACTGCGTTCGATAGCGCGTGTCTGGAGCACGGCCAGCGGCGGCAACGGTGAGTCGGCGGCGCGGCTGCCCAGACTGGCGGATTCGAAGCGGATCGTTCCTGCCGACTCAGCGACCGCGGCGCGCGCAACGCGCTGCGGCATGAATGTGCTATCGAGCGGCGTCTCGCTCGGCAGGTCGAGCAGGACGTTGAGCACGGCGAGTGCTGCGCGCCGCTCTTCTCGCAGGGCAACTGCCTCCTCGCCCAGCCGCACGGCTTCGACGCGTGCGCGCAGGATGTCGCTCTGCGCGCCCGTCCCCACGGTATAGCGCACCTCGGCGGCTTTGATCACGTCCAGCAAGACGACGCGGTTGCGTTCGATGATCTCGAGGGCGCGTTCCGCGTACGCGATATCGTAATAGGAGCGCCTAACGTCGCGTACGACATCCAGCCGAGCGGCGTCTGCCTCCGCGCGTGCCGCGTCGAGCTCGAAGACGGCGGCGCGGCGCCGCAGCGCCAGCTTGCCGGGGTAGGGAAGCGTCTGGCTGACGCCGAGCATGCGCATCGTCATCGGGTCGGGTCCGCTGATGGTCGGCGTCGGCGCGGCGTGATCGCCCGGCGCCTCGGCCTTTTCGCTTCCTAGCGGCAAGTTCTGTATGCCGGCCATGAGCATTGGATCCGGACGCGCTCCAGCCGGACCGATGCGTGCGCGAGCCGCATCGACGCGATGCTGCGCTGCGCGCAAGCGCGGGTTGACCGCTACAGCGCGGGCAACCAGAGAATCGACTGTTCTGTCCTGCGCGCGCGCGTTAGGTGCGAGCAGCAACGCAGCGATCGCCGCGATGATCGCGATGGCGCCGCTGTGTCGGCGTTCATGAAAGAAGAAAGGCATAGTTCCTCGGAGCGGTCCAGGGTGTGCCATCCGGGACGCACGGCCTTACGGCGGCGTCGATGGCGACGTTAGGCGCCGTCCCGCGGTCGGCGGAGGCGCGTTGCCTAACGAATTGTGTTCTGGACTACGCCCGAGGCGGTGGAGGGTCCGGCGTATGCGCGAGCGAACGTGGCTCGGCCAGGGCGCCCGCTACGGCGGCGCTGACGCTAGGGGTCGCTACCGCGACCAACACAGCCGTAGCAGCGATCGCAATCGGAGCGCACGCCTCCATATCATGGCAGGCGCCAGGAGGGCTCCACGGAAAGGAGCAAGGCGCGCCGTCCGAACCCGACATGTCCTCGACTGGCGCCTCTACCGGCGCCATGTCCATGCCGGCCATGTCCATACCCGCCATCTCAGTGGTGTCTTCGCCGTGCGCCATGCTGCACGAGACCGTGCTCCCGAGGAGCGTGGTCTCCAGCGAGAGCGCCAGCGTGAGGAGTGCCGCGACGCGGCGGAAGGCGGTCATGATGAGCTGCTAATCTAATGTGTCGACGACGACGCGAAGTCAGGGAAACGGTCGCATGGCGTAGACGGTTCTCATACGCCCACTTTGCGATCGCGACCGTGAAGGAATTGGCCGCCTGTGGTGTCATACATGGCAGCCAGCGTTATTTCGGGGGGTACGCCATGTATGCAACTTCGCTTGAGCGCCTCGTTAGGCACCGTTGTCCCCGCACTGCTTGTCCCGGCCTATGGGTTTGACTTCCCGTCATGTTGGGTGGCGGCTGTCTTCAAAGCCGGCTACACTACCCTGGCTTCCCTACACATTTTGCCCGATGCCGCAGGACGCGTTGTATCACGCTGGATCGGCTTCACCGGCCCGGACCAGATCGGCGCCATTCGTACGGCGATTGCAGCAGAGCTCACGCGCATGAACACAATTCAAGATCCAACCGTCTCGCACAGCACCCACAGCTCGCACTGAGCAGGAGCGATCGCGTGCCACGAATCAGCCGTACTGCAGCGTGTGTAGCTGTGCTCGCTGGCCTCGCGCTGCCCCTCCCCGGCGCGAATGCGCAGCAACGGCGCACGTTAGGTCCCGTCGATGGACTCGATCTTCCAGCGCTCGACACGGGGCGGGTAGCAGTCGGTATCCCGGCGCCGGACTTCACATTGGAGTCCAAGGACGGCGCGCCGGTAACGCTTTCCGACTTGCGCGGCAAGAAGTCTGTGGTTCTCGTGTTTTATCGCGGACACTGGTGACCATACTGCACCCGTCAGCTCGGTGAGCTGAAGAGCCTTCTCGATGAGAACAGGAAGCGTGACGTAGAGCTGATCGCTCTCGCCATCGACTCGCGTGAGCTGCTGCAAAAGATGGCCGATCAGATCTCCGCGGACGGCATGAAGCCAACGTTCACCTTGCTTTCGGATCCGGGACACAGGGTGATTGACCGGTACGGTCTGCTCAATCCGAGCGGCAAGGGCTGGCCGCACCCCACGACGTTGGTGATCGACAAACAAGGGATTGTGCGCTGGAAGTTCATCGAGATCAACTACAAGATCCGGCCGACGAATCAGATGATTCTCGACGCCGTGTCCAGAGTGCAGGCGAGCGGGCAGTGAAGATGTGGCTGCGGCGGCGCTGGAAACACGGCGCGTTAGGCGCCGTTGCGGTCGTCGCCGTGGCGCTGCTGATGCGCTCGGACAACGAGCCGTCCGGCGCGGCGTCGCTACAGACGGCGCCGCGCTTTACAGCATGGACGCTGGACACGCCGGGCGAGTTGCGATCGCTGGATGATTACGCGGGTCATGCCGTGCTGCTCAACGTCTGGGCAACGTGGTGTGACCCGTGCCGCGAGGAGATGCCGAGTCTCGAGCGCCTGCATCGCGACTATGGCCCGCGCGGCCTTCGCATCGTGGCGATAAGCATCGATGACGCCGGTAACGAGGAGCTGATCCGCGAATTCGTTAGGGATCACAACCTGACATTCGATATCCTGCATGATCCGAAGAGCGACATCATGTCGCTCTATGGCGTGCTGGGCGTTCCGCAGACGTTTCTGATCTCGCGCGATCGCCGCATCGTTGCCACGCGATTCGTGGCTGACTGGTCATCGGCGGCTAGCCGCGCGTTGATCGATTCACTCATGCGTGTCACGGGTCCGTGATTCGTGAAACGACGGGCGTCTGCCCACAGTGTCTCGAGCGCGTGCCGGCAACGGTGGTCGAAAGAAACGGACGTGTCTTTCTCCGCAAGACGTGCCGAACGCACGGCGAGGATGAAGCGCTCATCGCAAGCGACGCGCGATTCTACTGGAACGCGACGCCGACGATCGGCGCGGCGTGCGGCTGCGCGGCGCAGCACAGTTGCAGCCTGATCTTCGAGATCACGGAGCGATGCAACCTCACGTGCCCGACGTGTTTCACCGCGTCGTCACCGCACCACACGTGGACGATGCCCTTTGCGGACTTCGCCGCCAAGCTCGATCGCCTGCGCGCGCGGGGCAAGAGCGACGCTGACGTCGTTCAGATTTCCGGTGGCG
The DNA here is from genome assembly GCA_052388395.1 of Gemmatimonadaceae bacterium. Taxonomy (GTDB): domain Bacteria; phylum Gemmatimonadota; class Gemmatimonadetes; order Gemmatimonadales; family Gemmatimonadaceae; genus DASYRX01. The sequence continues at coordinate 12,796 of JBQTIF010000187.1, forward strand.
AGCCGACGGTACACCCGGAGTTCGAGCGCATTCTCGCGTACTGCTTCGAGAGTGGTGTGGCCAAGGTGTACGTCAACACCAACGGCGTGCGTGTCGCGCGAGACCGCCAGCTCGTCGACAGGCTCGCCGCGATCGATGGCGGCTCTGATCGCCTGCAGTTCTATCTGCAGTTCGACGGTACATCGGACGCGACGTACACCACGATTCGTGGCGTGCGCGGCTTCTACGCGGTCAAGCAGCGTGCCGTGTCGCACCTCCTGGACGCGGGGTTGTTTGTGCTTCCCGTCATGACGGTCACGCGCGGCGTGAACCTGCACGAAATCGGCGATCTGATCCGCCTCGTGCTCGCGCAGCATCCGAAGATGAACACGGTCATGTTGCAGCCTGCGTTCTACGCCGGTCGCTACGAGCACGATCAATCGGCGCCGCGCCTAACGACTGCCGAGCTAGCGCACGCTGTCGCCGCGCAGAGTGATGGACTCTTCGCAGCGGGCGATTTTGGCCCCATTCCGTGCGGTGATCCCAACTGCTTCGCCCTCGCAGTAGCGTTCGTGCAGGACGGGCGTGTCCTCCCTGTTTCGCGGTACTTTCCCCGCTTCGAGAACTGGTCCGATCCGGATGTGGCGCCGCTCGTCTCGCGGCTCACTGATCAGTTGCCGGCCACAATGCTGGAGACACTCGCCGAGGAGCAGGCTCTGGACCAGCTGCTGGATCTCCTGGGACGGTCGGACGACTCGGCGGACTGGGTCACATACCGCGACTTCTTCATCGTCGCGATCAAGCCGTTCATGGACGCATACACGTACGATCAGCGACGCGTGGACAGTTGCTGCGTGCACGTGATCGATCGCGCCGGCGAACCCGTTTCACTCTGTGAATACAACGTGCTGCGACGCCCGCGCGGACTCCTATGAAGGTCTACATACTGGGCGGCTTCCTCGGTGCGGGTAAAACGACGCTCGCGTGCGCCGCCGTTAGGCTTCTGCAGGCGCGCGCGGAACGCGTCGCGCTCATCGTCAACGATCAGGGTCGATCGCTCGTCGACACGTGGCGCTGTCGCGAGGCAGGCGCCGATGTGCGCGAGATCACGGGCGGCTGCTTCTGCTGCCGTTACGACGAGCTGGAGGACGCACTCCTGGCGGCCGATCGCGCGGGTGCCACGGCCGTTATCGCCGAAGCCGTGGGGAGTTGCACGGACCTCGTGGCCACCGTTCTGGCACCGCTTGCCGATCGCCGCGGAGATCGCCTAACGCTGGCTCCATTGGCGGTCGTGGCCGATCCATGGCGGATTATAGAAATGGCGTCGGGCGACCCGTCCTCCGACATCGCGTTCCTGTTTCGCAAGCAGCTGGAGGAGGCCGACGTCGTGCTGCTTAGCCGCAGCGATCTGGATCCTCCGGACGTCAGCGCGACGCTGCGCGACTGGCGCATTGCGGCGCCGGTGCTGCCGGTTTCTGGCCTAACGGGGACAGGCCTGGACGCGTGGCTCGGCAGCACACCGGACAAAAAGGCCAGTCCGCTGCAGATCGACTACGACCGCTACGCCGCCGCGGAGGCGCAACTGGCCTGGTTCAACGGCCGGGTGAGCATATCCCTGCCGAGCGCAGCGGCGCCGTCGGCGCTGATGCATCGCTTTCTCGACCTCGTCGCGGTCGCGCCGATCGCGCATGTGAAGATCACTTCCCTTGATCCTTCCGGTGCGAACGGTGCGCTTGTGCGCCGCGGCGCAGCCCCGGTCATCACGGACAGCGCGGCGCCACGCTCAGTGTACGACCTGACGTGGCTGATCAACGCGCGTGTCGCGACCGAACCGGCCGATCTCGATGCGCTGCTGCGCGACGCGCTGAATCGGGCCGTCGGATCGGCGCTGGTCGAATGGCAGGATGTGGAGTGTTTCCGGCCCGGACGCCCGGTGCCGGCGCACCGTTATGCGCAGCGCTGCAGCGTCACGAGCGGCGCCACGTGCTGCACTGCGTTTTACCAGCGCCCCGACGTTAGGCAGTTGCTCGGCGATTCATATCATCCCGGCGGCGTGCCGCTGACGCTGCAGCTCGCCGAGCACCTCGCGTTAGGCAGCGGCCGCACGCTGCTCGATGTTGCGTGTGGCAACGGGGCCAGCTTGCGCGCCATCCGCCAGCGCTTGCCTATCCGCGGCCTTGGCCTGGACCTGTCGCCTCCGACAAGCAACGGTGACGGTCTCGAGTTGCGCGCGGGGGATGCACATGCGATTCCCTGCGGCGACGCCAGTGTGGATGCCATCCTGTGCGAGTGTGCCCTGAGCACGTTTATCGATCAGCCGGGTGCACTGCGTGAGATGCACCGGGTCGTGCGGCCTGGCGGCCGCGTCGCGATCAGCGACATGGTGCTGGAAGGCACGCTGCCGGCGACCCTGCAGGAATGGCTTCATAACGGGACCTGCCTGGAGCAGGCGTTATCGAGCCAGGCGTACGTTCAGGCACTCGAGGCTGCGGGATTTGTGATGTGCGAGCAGTGGGACGCATCGACCGCACTGCGCGAGCTACTCCTGCGCGTCAAGCGAAATCTTGTGTCGTGGTTGGCTGCCGCGGCGACGTCGTCTGCCGCAGCACCTCCATTCGATGCCCGGGCCGCGCGCGGCATGCTGCGCGAGGCCGAACGTGCGGTAGCCGACGAAATGGTACGGTACGGCGTTTTCATCGCCGAGCGCCCCCCGCCCCCGCCCGCGCCCCCGCCCCCCGCCCCAGCGCCTAACGCGCATGCGTGAGCGCTACGACATTGCCATCGTTGGCGCCGGGGCGGCGGGACTCACTGGCGCCGAGTTCGCGGCGCGCATAGGCGCCAAGGTGGCGCTGTTGGAGAACAGCCGCATCGGCGGTGACTGTACGTGGACCGGCTGTGTCCCCAGCAAGGCTCTTATCCGCGCCGCGCGCATCGCCCAGGACGCAAGGCGCGCCGCCGCGTTCGGGATCGAGCTCGATGCTCCGCGGCCGAACATGGCTCGAGTGCGCGACTGGGTCGCGAGCACAGTAGAAAATGTCTATGACCGCGGGACTCCGGACATCCTGCGGCAGAAGGGCATGGATGTCTGGATCGGACCCACCACATTCACGGATCCACACACACTCGTAACCGGCGACCGGCGCATCGTCGCCAAGCATATCGTCATTTGCACGGGCGCGCGGGCACGCATCCCTGCGGTCGCCGGTCTCGAAAGTGTCCCATACATAACGTACGACCGACTCTTCGATGTCGACCGGCTGCCGGCGCAGCTGCTCGTGTTAGGCGGCGGTCCGCTGGGAGTCGAGCAGGCGCAGGCTTTCCGGCGTCTGGGAGCCGAAGTTACGCTCATCGGCCCCACGCTGCTGCCGCGCGAAGAGCCCGAGACTCAGACCTTCGTAGCCAGCCTTCTGGAGCGGGAAGGGGTACGCCTGATCCGCTCGCGCGCGACGGCTGCACGGACTCACGACAAGGCCATCGAATTGAGCACGGCGCAGGGCGTCGAGCGCGGAGATCTCCTGCTCGTCTCGACGGGACGCGTGCCTAACGTGCAAAGTCTCGCGCTGGAACACGCCGGTGTGCGCTATAGCGATCGCGGCATTGCTGTGGATCGCTATCTGCGAACGAACGTCGCACACATATACGCGTGCGGCGACGTAATTGGTGGCCCGCAGTTCTCGCACCTCGCGGGATGGCAGTGTTTCCGAGCCGTGCGCAATGCGCTCCTGCCGGGCCGGGCCGCGGCGCTGCCGCGAAATCTTCCCGCGGTAACGTTCACCGATCCCGAGGTCGCACGCGTCGGGCTCCTCGAGCGTGAGGCGCATGACCGTCACGGGTCCAGCGTCCGCATGCATACGTGGCCCCTGACGAATTCCGATCGCGCGGTGTGCGACGGCGATGTGGAAGGGTACATAAAGCTCATTACGAGCAATGACCGCTCGATTCTCGGTGCCACGGTCGTGGCCGCGCGTGCCGGCGAGATGATCGATGAGATCTCTGTTGCCATGGCGCGTGGGCTGACGATCGATGACTTGGCCGGGGCGATCCATGCCTATCCGACATGGACCATCGCGCTGCAGCAGTTCGCCGCAGCTATCCTGATGCAGCGATTCGGCTCGAGCCGCGCGGCACGAATGCTCCGCCTCCTGACACGCCTAACGGGATAACGCTGCCTTATCGCGGCGCATTGCGGCGATGCCGCCCAGCGCGACAGCCGCGAGCACAGTCGTGATCGCCAGCACACCGTCCATCTGCCAACGCGCGGCGAAAGGTGCCCCGAGCGCTGCGCCCGCCAATTGGCCGCCCGCCAGGAGAAACGCGTAAAAGCCCATCACGGCACCGCGAGCGTTTGCTGTCGAATCCGTCACGTCCGCCAGATGCGCGAAGGCTGCCGGGGCGAAGCCACTTTCGATCAGAATGCCGAGCACGCCCACGGCCAGCACGATCTTCGACGCTCCGTGATTGACTAGCGCGAGCGAGACGACCACGATCAACATGCCGCCTAACGCCAACGCCAGAATACGGCGCCGCGGCCAGCGCGGCGCGAAAAGCGACCACAACGTGATTCCGCTGAGGAACGTCACGCCCCAGGCCATGAAAATCAGGCCGATTGTCGCTGCGCTGTAGCCGCCAACGAGGAACTGCGCCGCTGAGCGAGTAGGGAGCTTGAGCAGAAAAGGCGCCTGTTGAAACCAAACGCCAACTACAGCATTGACCGCCAGCCATGCGAGCGCAAACGGAACGGATGTCTGCCTCGAGATGAGAGTGACGATACCGCGCCATGGCGGGAGCGCCGTAACCTGTCGCTCGCCTCGAGAGCCAGTATCGAGAGTCAGTAGCCACGCGGCGACATACGGTGCGGGAAGTACTAAAAAGGCGCCGGCGCCTAACGCTTCCCAAGCGACACCCGCGAGACCGAATCCGGCAATCAATCCCAGCAGGGATGTAATCTCAAAGACACCCATCACGCGAAAACGCCGCGGCGCATCGCCGGCGCTGCTCTGAGCCAGCAGGACCAGCGTGGTCGGCACCGCGCATGCAGCGCTTGCGCCCTCCATAACGCGAGCACCGAGCAACAGCATGGCGAGCGCCACGACGGCGAGAGCCTCGCTCGCGGCAAGCGCGCCGCTCAGCATCGCCAGAACGCCCAGCGTAGTCCCCCAACGCAGCACTCTTATGTACCCGTGACGATCCGCGAGGCGACCCGCTGCTGGTGCGGCAACGAGCTCGGTAATGAAGTAGCCGGCCGAGATGACCCCGACCAGCAGCGCGCCGACGCTGATCCGATCTCCCAGCCGCTCGGCAAGGAGAAAGGCGAAGAGCTGGCCAGCGGCGCCGGCCGCGACGCGGATCAGGCCATTGATAAGGATCAGTCTGGGCGCCGTCACGTTGCCCACGTTCCGGACACATTGATCTCCTTATCGCACGATCGGACAATCAACCCACGTGACTGGAGAAGAAATCCGAGCCTCGTGGCGTCTTGATTACTCAGCAGGCCTTCCACTCTAGCAATGGTATACGACATCGTCGTCATCGGAGCCGGTCAGGGCGGTGTACCACTCGCTGGTGCCTTCGCACGTGCAGGACGTAAGGCTGCACTCATCGAAAGAGCCCACGTGGGCGGCACCTGCATCAACGTCGGATGCACGCCGACGAAGACTATGGTTGCGAGCGCGCGGGTGGCGTATCTCGCACGGCGAGCAACTGACTACGGTGTCGATGTCGGCAACGTCACGGTGGATCTGTCGCGCGTTCGCGCGCGCAAAGAACGCGTGGTCGAAAGTTTTCGCAGCGGCAGCACCGAACGTTTGAAGCGCGCCGGAGTCGAGATTGTCTATGGCTCGGCGCGGTTTGTCTCTCACAAAGTAGTCGAGGTAGAGAATGCGGCTGGACAGCGTCGCACGCTCTCTGCCGACGTCATCGTGATCGACTCGGGAACACGCCCCAGCGTGCCGCGAATCCCAGGTCTCGACTCAGCGCCGTTCCTTGATTCGACGTCGATCATGGAGTTGTCGGCGGTGCCGGAGCACCTCTTAGTGTTAGGCGGCGGCCCCATTGGGCTGGAATTCGCGCAGATGTTCCGTCGCTTCGGGAGCCGCGTCTCGCTATTGCTGCGCGGATCGCAGCTGCTCTCCCAGGAGGATGCAGATGTCGCGGCGGAAGTCGCCAAAATCCTCAGCGATGATGGCATACAGATCATTTCTGACGCTGACACACGCGGCATCACCATGTCCGCGAAAGGGGACGTAACGATCGCCTACGCGGGTGCCAATGGAGCGGCGTCGTCGATCTCGGGTTCGCATCTACTGGTAGCCACAGGGCGTGTGCCAAACACGGAGCAGTTAGACCTCGCTGCGGCCGGCATCGCGACGGACGAGCGCCGCTTCGTGCGCGTGAACGAGCGCCTGGAAACCACGGCACCCGGGGTATTCGCGTTAGGCGACGTCGCCGGCCAACCGCAGTTCACCCACGTCTCTTATGACGACTTTCGCGTGTTGCGCGCGAACTTGCTGGAACACGGGGACGCCACGATCAGCGGCCGCGTAGTCCCGTACACGATTTACATCGATCCACAGCTCGGGCGTATCGGACTGACCGAGCGCGACGCCCGCAAGGAAGGCTACAAGGTTGGTATCGCCACGTTGCCGATGACCGGCGTCGCGCGCGCCAGCGAAGTGGATGAAACGAGAGGCTTCATGAAAGCTGTCGTGGACCTAACCACGGAGCGCATTCTGGGCGCGGCCGTCCTCGGTGTCGAAGGCGGCGAGATCGCCAGCTTGATCCAGGTCGCAATGCTCGGCAAGCTTCCCTACACGGCGCTGCGCGACGGGATGTTCGCGCACCCAACCCTGGCCGAATCCGTCAACAATCTGTTCCGGCGACTGACGCCAGCCGCCTAAGAGCCTAACGCGGATGTCAGCTAGGTGTGGCGGCCGACGCATCCCGCGCCACGGCCGTCCATCGACACGCGCACGCCCCCTCCCCCCTCCCCCCTCCCCCTCCCCCGCCACAATCGGGTGCTACACCGCAGGATCACTCACGTGCAGGCCCGGTATTTCGTTAGGCGCCGCTGGCCACCTTAGGCTACCGCCGGGCGTGTGCGCGGATGCAGCACAGCTCCGTACAAGGCACCAACGATGCCGCCATACATCAGGTGTTCGGCGATGAATAGGGCCATATGACCCGCACCCATGTTCACAAGGAATGCACCAGGTGCCGGCATCTGCTCCGGAACCATCGGATGCACTGCGGGGATCATCGCCATGAAGAGTCCCGCCAGCACGATATGGATGAGCGAGAATCCGAAGCCTGGACCGGCTCCGGCGCGGTGTGTCACATACTCAAAACCGGCGGCGTACAAGATCGCGATTAGCGCCGACAGCATCAGATGCATCCCGAGGCCTACTAACCACGTGCCGGCCCCAGGTGGATTGCCCAGCATCGTGCCGAGCATCATCTCGCCATCGAGTTGCATCCCCGCCGCCCGTGCAAGCCAAGCGAGCAGCGTCATCGCGATACCACCCACGATCCCTGCAACGATCGCTTTATTGAGTTTCATGACTCCTCCGTGATATCCAGGAGGTCCGCATGCACTGTGCCGTGCACCTCTTGCAGGTTTCGCTGAGTCGCCCGTTGATGGGTGCGGGGACGAAAGTTCACTGCAGGGCTCGCGAAGGAAATCACGCGGAGCGGTGTCCTAACTATCGACCGCGAGTGATCGCAAACCTGAGGAGTCCGTCTGGCAGTTTTCCGCAAATCGGTGCAGCCGAGCGCGCCACGAGAATTCGAGGAACTTTTGAGCGAGCACCTCGACGGGCTCCACTCGTGCGCGCTGCGCTTTTGCGCGGGACGCAGCGCTGACGCTGAGGATCTGCTGCAAGACGCGGTCTTCAGCGCCTTTCGGCACTTCGACGATTTGCGCGATTCGGGCGCCGCACGCGCGTGGTTGTACACGATCCTAACGCGGACCAACCTCAACCGCCTCAGGTCGCGCCGCCGCCGCGCCGAGACGCTGGCAGCGGATCTTGAGGATAGTGCGTTTGAGGAGGCCCTTGCCTGCTGGCGTCCGGGAACCGCGCCTGACGAGTACGCTGACGGGGCACTGAACCGACAGCGTTTGACCGCCGCGCTCGACTCGCTCGATGACGGCCTGCGCCAGGTGGTTTGGTTGAGCGATGTCGAAGGCTTTCGCCAACGCGAGGTCGCGCAGATGCTCGCGCTGCCGGAGGGCACGGTTGCCTCGCGGCTTTTTCGCGCGCGGCGCGCTCTGCGAGGCCGCTTCGAGCAGCGCGGGCCGGATACCCGCTTGCGGAGCAGCCATGAGTAGCGTGAGCATGCACTGTGGACGCGTTAGGCGCCTCTTGTGGCCCGACGGCGGGCCGCGCGCTGCGTCGCCCGAGTTGATCGACGCCCAGGAGCACGTGGCCCAATGCGAAGCTTGCCAACAGCTCCTGCGTGAGATGCGCGCGCAGGGCGAGGTGATCCGCGATTCCGCGCTGCGAGAACCGGCGCCAGCCGATGTGCGCCGTCGGCTATTCGCGACCGTCGCACGCGCTCGCGCTGGGATGCAGCCGGTGCCGCGGCGCGTTGTGCCACTCGCATGGCTCATCGCCGCCGTGGGACTTCTGGTGGCCCTTGGCGGGACGCTCGCTGTCGATCACGTCCTGCGGCACGGAACGATCGATCCGATGGCGGCGCTTGCCGAGGACCACGCCAGCACGTTAGGCGACGTGCACATCGCTTCGGACGATCCGAGCGCGGTGTCGCGCTGGCTCGCCGGGCAGGTGCACTTCGCGATGTTCGTGCCGACGCTGCCTAACGCGCGGCTGCTCGGCGCGCGCGTTCGCGTCATGGACGGCCGTCGTGCCGCCGCGGTGCAATACGATGTGAACGGCGTCGCTGTCACATACTTCGTGGTTCCCCAGGAGGATGTCGGTGCAGCGTTAGGTAATGCGCCACTGTCCTTCGAACGACTAACGCGGGCGGGCTACCATGTCGTCGCCTGGCGCGAGCCCGAGCTCCTGCATGCTATGGTCGGCAATCTTTCGACTGCGCACCTGTCAACGCTCGCCGAGGCATGCATCAAGCAAGCCCGCGGCAGCGTTGCATCGATGCGCAGCCGCGTAACCACTCGACAGGAGGCATAACGATGCAATCGCGAATTTCTGCAGGCGCGCTCGCCGGGATCGCGGGCGGGATCGTCTTCGGCATCATGCAAATGATGTCGGCGCCCACGCCGGACGGCGGTAGCATGCCGATGATGGCCATGGTGGCGATGGTGCTGCGTTCCGAAAGCCTTGTCGTTGGCTGGATCTATCATCTCTTCAACAGCGCGGTCATTGGCGGGTTGTTCGGATGGTTGTTAGGCGACCGTGCGCGAAGCTATGGCGCTGGACTTGGATGGGGCGCCGCCTGGGGCGTCATTTGGTGGGTGCTTGGCGGCTTGATCCTGATGCCGATACTCCTGGGTATGCCGGCGTTCGCGTCGCTGCGGATGCCGCCGATGCGGCCCGTGGCCTTCGGCAGCCTCGTGGGTCACCTCGTTTACGGGCTCGTGTTAGGCGCAGCGTACGTGCGGCTGCGGGCGCGTACCGGCTACACGCCGACGCCGGCGCGAGCGGCCTGACATTCTTGCACTCGCAGGCGGGCGAAAGACCGCCAAACTGCGTCATACCTAAGGGTCAAAGGTGTGAGCCGTGAGGCGTGAGAGGTAAAAGACCAACCTCTCACGCTGTTGTCTACGGATTCCTCGGACTGTGACGCAGCATTTACGCCCGGCAGATGGTCGCTTCTGGAAGGAAGCGTAGCTATGTCCTGAACGTCGGATCAATCGCTGCGGATGCGATCCCAACGAGATGCCATGCGACCACGCGCGCTTGGAAGACTTTCTCAACGATCAGCGGATCGCTTGCCGCCCAGTTCTCCGCTTCTGACTGCGACGAGACGTGCAGTAGGTACGCCGCCTGCGCGCCGTCTATCAGGGAACCAAACTCGCCGCCCAGAAGCACAACGTTAGCAGCCTCCATCGTCTCGATGAATGCGATGTGGGCTGTTCTGTGCTGCGGCTCGGCCGCGCGGTTGGGGCCTGGGTCCAGCAAAACGAGAAAGTAGGGGACGGTCGCAATGTCATCGACGTCGGCGGAGGACATGGCTTCTTCGTTTACGCGAGCTTTCTCGGCTTTTCCCGTGCTTGGAAGAAGGAGATGACCTGGCCATCGGGATCGCGAAAGCCGGCATACCAGCCGCCCGGCGCCTCCGACACCGGCGTGACGATCTCGATGCCGGCCGCCGCCAGCCGTTCGATCAACGTGTCGAGCCCTCCATCAGGGAGGCTGAACACAACACCGGGCGTGTTACCGGGCTTCGGATCGCCGGCGAAGACCAGAAGCTCAGTCTCCGTACCGATCCTGGTCATGAGGAACGTACCTTCCTCCTCGCTCTCGATACGCTCAAACTCGAAGCCGAGATGGTTGCTGTAGAACTTTTCCGTGCGATCGATATCGCCGACGGTAAAGACAATGGTCACGCGGTCGAACCTAATCTGCATTCTCGGCTGCCCCTTTGCGGTCACCCTGTCTGTTGCCGCCGATGTTTGAAACGTGACGGTTGGCTGGAAAAGAAAATTGGCGTTCCGTCCGGATCACGGAGCGCGAAGCGCCGTTGGCCGCTCTTCGGCAGCGAAGCTTTCAGCGCACGCCTCGCCAACCCATTTGCCGGGAATGACGCGTGAGGATCGGTCTCGGCTCCGCCGGCAAAGTCAGCGAAGGCTTTTCGAACGCCTGCGATGCGCTGGCGCATTGCCATGTCGGACAGGCCGAGCAGGTAGGCGATCTCGCGGCGGCCCATGCCGAGATTGATCAGCAAAGCAACCACGCGACGTGAGCGGGGCAGCGTGATGATGAAGGGGTCCGGCAGTCGCGGCAGGGAATGGGCCGAGCGCTCGTGATGAACGGCATAGGCGTGCTCTCGGCGCTTCCGGCGCACTGCCGTTCGAGCTGCAAATCTCGCGCGATTGCGGATGGCGCCTGAGGCCCAGGGCAGAAAGCTTGGATCACCGCAGTCGCGGTTTTTCTCGATCGCGGAGAGGAGGACGTCCTGCACCAGATCTGCGGCTTCGTGCCGAATCAGCGAACAGCGCGCCGCCACCTGCATCAATTTTTCAATGATGCCTAACGAGAGCTCGCGCGTAGCCATTTCAGAGTCCACCAGCTACCGCCATTGCCGCGCCGTCCAGAAGCTGATACCATGCCTCAGAAGCCGTGTCACGAACCGTGGCGCGGACTCGATCGCGGGCGGCAGCACGTCGCACAACATGCTCGGCGCTTCGCTGCGTAGTGCGCACGCGCCTAACGGGCTAGCCAGGCGCACGTTCCCCGGTGACGTGAGGAGCGCGCGACGGACAATGCGCGCTCTCGAGTCGGGCGGCAGCGGCTTCGCGGATGTGAACCGAACGCTGGAGGACGAGGCGATGGCGAAGTTCAGGCAGTCGTACGACGAGCTGCTCGGCGTCATCGGGAAGAAACGGAAGGAACCGCTGCGAGTCACTCCAACCCATCGCCACCGCGAGGGGCGCCCGTTACCTCGCCGCCACGGAGCGATACGAGCAATGCATCGAGATCGGCCGGCTTCGTCAAGTGCTGGTCGAAGCCCGCTTCCTGCGATTGTTGCAGGTGATACTCCTGCCCGTAACCGCTGAGCGCAATCAGGAGTACGTCACGCCCACCGGGCGTTTCTCTGAGTCGCCGCGCCACTTCCAGTCCGCTCATACCAGGCAGTCCGAGATCGAGGATCACCGCTTGCGGATTGAACGCTGCGGCCGTTTTTAGGGCGGCGTTTCCGCTCGCTTCCACGGATACCTCGAACCCTTTCAGCCGGAGCAGGTCGGCCAGCGACTTCGCTCCATCGGTGTTGTCATCCACAACCAGCACACGATGTACATGCCGCGCTCGCGGCGCCACGCTGCTGCGCTCGGGCTGCCGCGGTCGCGGAACGTCTCGCAGCAGCGGCAACTGCACGACGAACTCGCTCCCGAGGTCGCGTCCCTCACTATGCGCCTCGACCGTTCCGCCATGGAGCCGCACCAGATTGCGCACAAGCGTTAGGCCCACGCCCAGTCCGCCGGTCGACCGCGCTATGGACGTGTCCACCTGCTCGAACAGATCGAAGATGCGCGTGAGATCTTCTGGTGCCAGTCCGATGCCGTCGTCCGCCACGCTCACAGTCACGCTGTCTCCGGAGTCGCCGCGCGTCGCCGTTAGGCGGATGTGGCCCCCGGCCGCGCTGAACTTGGACGCATTGCTCAAGAGGTTACGCACGATCTGCTCCAGCCGCGTCGGATCGCCGGCCACGATGAGCGGGTCTTGCGGCAAGCGGACCGCGAACTCCTGACCGCGGCGATCCAGCGTTGGACGTACGTCGTCCGCCACGTTGCTGAGCAGCGCGCCTAACGCAACCGGTTCCTTTTCCAGCGTGATCCTGCCGCTCGTGATGCGCGCGACGTCCAGAAGGTCATCGACGAGTCTGGCCATCTTCCGAACCTGCCGCTCCATCACAGCGAGCTCCGGCGCGCGCGCCGCGGTCTCCGCCATGCGTTCCTTCATGGCGTGCAGCGCATTGCTCAACGGCGCCAGCGGATCGCGCAGCTCGTGGGCGAGCATCGCCAGAAACTCGTTCTTGCGGCGGTCGCCTAACGAAAGCTCCTCGGCGCGATCGCGCAGCTCACGCTGGACCCGCTTGAGCTCCGTGATGGGATGGTGCGTTTCCAAAACGAGTGAGCTTGCGCCCTCGCGAAAGAGCGTCATGCGCGTATCGACAACGATACTCTCGCCGTCATTGCGGGTCTGAGCCAGCTCACCGGACCATCGCCCCGACTGCGTGAGCGAACTGCGAAACCAGGCGGCGGGGACGCGACCGGCGAGGAGCTCGGCGCGCTCCCTGCCTAACGCCTGATCCGGCGTATAGCCGTAGTATTCCTGAGCTGCGCGATTCCAGTAGGTGATCCTGCCGTCCAGCTCCCAGACCAGCACCGGCTCATGCACCTCCTCCAGGAGGTTCGCCTGAAAGCGCAGCGCACTTTCTGTTGCCTTGAGTGCTGTAATATCCACGAGCGACAGGACGGCGCCGTCGATCCTGTGATCCAGCGTGATGTAGGGGCGGATGCGCACGGAATACCAACGGTCGCGATCCTGTACTTCCTGCTCGTGCTCACTCGCCGTCGCGATCGCGTCAACGATCTGTCGCTCGAGGCCTGGTATCGCGATAGGCAGCAGCATTTGCCCGATCGGCTGATCGATGTCGTGCGCGCTGAGGTTGAGCTGCCTTTCGGCCTTCGGCGTGAAACGGCGGATACGCAAGTCAGACCCAACCATGACGATCGCCACTTGCACGCTGTTGATCAGATTGATCACGTCATTGTTGATCTGGTGCAGCTCGATGTTCCGCGTGTCAAGCTCGTCGTTGAGCGCCGATAACTCCTCGTTCGTCGATTCAATCTCTTCTTTGGACGTCGACAGTTCTTCATTCGTGCTCTGCAGCTCCTCATTGGCCGACTGCACTTCCTCATTGGCCGACTGCAGCTCTTCGTTCGCCGCATCCTTCTGCTCCATCACCGACTGCGAATACTCGCGCGCGTCCGCCAGCTCCTGCTGCAGCCGGGCGATGTCATCATCGTCGGCTTTCGAGCGTTTCGGCTCCAAAGGCTTCGCGGATTTCTTCGCCGCACGCGGCTCCGGCTCTTCGAAGAGCACCAGGTATCCGGCATCACTGTCGGCGCTCAGCGGAATGACCTCGACGTTCACTCGCAGATCGCCGCGATCGGAGCGAGCGCGGACGCCTTCCCGTCGCGCAGCGGTGCGCTCACGTTTGGCCCTTTGCACGCAATCGCGAACGGGACCAAGAAGCCCCTCGCGCAGCATCTTGAGCAGATTCA
>JBQTIF010000188.1:0-17726 GCA_052388395.1 Gemmatimonadaceae bacterium
TGGGCTGCCAGCGAAACGTTCCCGGCGACCCGCGCCAGCGCGCGGCGGATCAACCGCGGGGCCGCTGCCTCCAGCGTCAGGGCGGCCTGGCGGGGGGCGCCGGTGGTGGCCCCCCCCCCCCCGCCCCCACCGGGGCCGCGGAGCCCGAGATCGGCGGCGCGCAGCTGGTCGCCGCTGGCGAGCAGCACGGCACGCTCGATCGCGTGACCCAGCTCGCGGATGTTGCCGGGCCATGAATAGTCCAACAGCGCCTGCGACGCCCCCGCGTCAAAGCCGGTCACCGCCTTACGATAACGCTGCGCGTGCCGTCGCAAAAACACATACGCGAGTCGCGCAATGTCATCGCGCCGCTCACGCAGCGGTGGAAGCCGCAGCTCGATCGTGTTCAGACGAAAGAGCAGATCTTCGCGGAAGCGGCCTTCCACAACCTCGTTAGGCACGATCGCGTTGGTCGCCGAGAGGACGCGCACGTCGACACGGCGCAACTTGGATGAACCGACGCGTTCCAGCTCCCCGCTTTGCAACACGCGCAGCAGCTTGGACTGCTGCGAGAGGGAGATGTTCGCGATCTCGTCGAGAAAAAGCGTCCCAGTATCAGCCAACTCAAAACGGCCTACGCGATCGGCTTTGGCGTCGGTGAACGCTCCTTTTACGTGGCCAAAAAGCTCGCTTTCGAATACGCCTTCGCTCAAACCACCCATATTGACGGCGACAAACGGTCGGTTTGAGCGGGGGGACGCCGCATGCAGCCAATTGGCGACGAGCTCTTTCCCCGTGCCGTGTTCTCCCGAGATGAGAACGTTGGCGTCCGATGGCGCGATGCGTTCCATGAGCTGCAGCACCGGACGCATGGCGCTCGATTCCGCGATGAGCTCGGGACGCGGCGCGGAGCGCAGCGCGCGGTTCTCACTCTCGAGCCGCAGCGACTGCCGTTGCGCTCTGCCTAACGTGACAGCATTGCGCAGCGTGGCGAGCAGTCGCGCATTGTCCCACGGTTTTTCCACGTAGTCGTAGGCGCCGCGCCGCATCGCTTCCACGACACTATCGACGCTGGCCCACGCGGTCATCACGACGATCGGGAGCGTCGCATCGAGCAGCGGAATGCGCTGCAGCAAATCCAGCCCCTCCAAACCCGACGTCGTGTCGCGCGCGTAATTCAGGTCGATGAGTACGGCGTCATAGTCGCGCAACTGAACCGCGAGCAGGACTTCGTTAGGCGATCTCGCCGTGTCGACGTCGTAGCTATCGATCCCATCGCCCGCCGCCCCGCCTTTGAGCAGGAGCTTGACGGCCTCCAGCACGTCCGACTGATCGTCAGCCGCAAGGATCCGCGGTCGCTGGGAGGCGGGCATAAGAAGATAGTGGATAGTGGATAGTGGATAGTGGATAGCGGACAGGTCGGACTATCTCCGCGGCCTCTATCAACTATCAACTATCAACTATCAACTATCCCACAGCTCTATCCGCCACAATCCACCCATCACGCAGCTCGATGATCCGGCGGCCGTAGCGCGCGTTCTCGTCTGAGTGCGTGACCTGAATGATCGTCACCCCTTCGGAGTTGAGCCGGCGAAACAGCTCCATGATCTCGCGTGCCTGCGACGAATGCAGGTTTCCTGTCGGCTCGTCAGCTAGGATGACAGACGGGCGCGCGATGACTGCGCGCGCAACGCCAACGAGCTGTTGCTGACCACCAGAGAGTTGTCGCGGATATAGATCTTTCTTCCCTACGATCTGGAAGCGGTCGAGCGTGTCAGCGACGAGGGCAGCGCGCTCACTACGCGGGACATCGCGGTAGGAAAGCGGCACGTCGAGGTTTTCGGCGACAGTCAAATCATCCAGCAGGTGGTACGCCTGGAAGACGAAGCCGATATGCTTGCGGTTGATCGCGAGGCGCTCTTTTGTCGTTAGGGAGTGAACAGGAGCGCCACGGAAGAAAAACTCACCGTTCCAGGCGGCATCGAGCATGCCGATGATGCTGAGGAGCGTCGACTTTCCAGCGCCCGACGGCCCCATAATCGTGACAAAGTCACCCGGCTCGATGTCGCAGGTGATCTGACGCAAGACATAGCTCCTCCCAGCCGCGGTCTCGAAAAACTTCTCGAGGTTACGCAGGCCGACGACAGGGCCGGGCGGAGGCGGAGGGGGAGCTTGCGCCGCTGTGTCAGCTGGCGCCGTTTTGCTGCGGAGAGACCAGATCACGAAGATTCCTTGGCTGCTATTCGACGCGCCGGACGGTCACGGGATCGAGCCGTGACACCGTGCGCGCTGGCAAAAAGCTCGCAAGCGCGGCGACGCTCGCCAAGGCCACGGCGAGAGAAATGTACGTCACCGGGTCGAGCGGACTGGTGTGAGGATCATGGACTTCGTCCCGCCGTACGCGAACGCGGGGACGCAGGCGACGATGCTGAACATCGCGCTGTTCACCCGATGCCGATGCCTAACGTCAAAATCGTGATCACGACGTACAGAGCGCGGCGCGATAAAGCGCGCAGGGGGAGACGGAAATCGCGACCGATGGCTGTCAGCATGCTCCGCTCCGGAAGATGGCGTCTATTCAACGCGTAAGGCGTCGACGGGATCGACGCGCAAAGCACGGCGAACCGGAATGACACAGGCGATCAGTGCGACGACAAGCAGCGTGCCCGCGACGGCGGCAAGGACGAGCGGATCCATGGCGTTCGCGCCGAACAAGAATGCGCGGAGCACGCGCGTCGCCGCGAACGCGCCTAGGAGTCCGACGGCAACACCGAGAACCGCGAGCGCCACTCCTTGCCGGACAACCAGGTGCACAACGCGCCGCCCGCCGGCGCCTAACGCCACGCGGATGCCGATTTCATGTGCGCGCTGCGAGACGATGTAGGACAACACCCCGTAAATGCCCATGGCGGCGAGGACGAGCGCCAACACAGCAAGAACCACCAGGAGCCGCATCATGAAGCGGATGGGCGACATCCACGTCGCGAGCTGCTCGACCGTCGGGACGACATCCGTGAGCGGCATGTCACGGTCGATGCCAGCGGCGATGCGCCGTAACGTGGGCGCGAACGCGGCCGGATCACCGCGCGTGCGTGCATGGATGGTGATGCTGCGGCCGGGCTGCTGCGCAAACGACAAGTATACGAAAGGCGCCGCGCGGGTCGACATCGGATTGCCCATCGTGTTGCGCACAACACCCACAACGGTGAGCCATGGTTTCTGTTCGTTAGGTGCGCCAAGCTTGACGAGCTTCCCCAACGGGTCCTGGTTGGGCCAGAGCGATGCAGCCGCAGCCTCGTTGACAACGAGCACGCCAGGCGCCCCCACGCCGTCGCTTTCGAGAATCCCGCGCCCGCGCTGCACGGGAATGCGCAGCATCTCGAAATAACCAGGAGTCACGACATGCGCGAAGCGTGGAACGACGGCGTCAGGGACCGCGCTGGAGCTGCCCTCCAGCGTCAGGCGGCTGTCGCTGCCGACAAATGTGCCGAGGAACTGCGTGTAGGAAAGCGCGACCCGCTCGACGCCGCCGGATGCAGTGAGACGCTCTAATAGCTCCGCAGTGGTGAGAGCAAGCTGTTCATCCTGGCGGTAACGTTGCCCCACAAACTCGGCCGATGCTTGCAGCACCCCGTTAGGGTCGTAACCGAGATCGCGCGTGTCGCTGCCACGCGCGAGGGCCTTGATGAGCAGACCAGCACCAGCGAGCAAGACCAGTGAGAGAGCGACCTCGGCGACAACGAGCGCGCTGCGTAACCATGATTGTCGGCGGCCAATCGTCGCGCCGCGGCCAGCGTCTTTGAGCACGTCGTGCACCTGCACGCCAGCAGTGCGTAGCGCCGGCACAAGGCCGACGCCGACTCCGGTCAACGTGGCGAGGCCGACTGTGAAGGCAACGACGCGCCAGTCGATCTCGAATTGGATCCAGAACGGCACTTCGCCGGGCATGAACTGCCGGGCGATGTCCACGCTCCACACGGCGATGAGCATGCCTAACGCGGCACCGATACCGGCGAGCAGCAGGCTTTCGGTGAGGAGCTGGCGCACGAGCCGGTTTGTCGTGGCGCCGACGGCCGAGCGTACAGCCATCTCGCGCACGCGTCGGTTTGCCCGTACGAGCATCAAGTTCGCCAGATTGGCGCACGCAATGAGGAGGACCAACCCAGAAGCGCCTAACAAAATGAGGAAGGGAGGGCCGGAGTCTGCCGTGAGATCATCGCGTAACGTCACGACGGCACCGCTCCAGTTGCGCAAGGCTTCCGGATCCTGCTGCGCTATGCCGCTCGTCAGGCGCCCGATCTCTTCCTGAGCCGCCCGCAATGGCACACCGTCTTTGAGGCGCGCTACGACTCCGATGGCTCGTTCGCTCCGCGGCAGCGTATCGGCAAACGGAGTGATCGGCAACCATACATCGGCGAATTCGGGGAACTCGAAACCCGCAGGCATGACGCCGATCACAGCGGTCGGCTCGCCGTTCACGCGGACGGTGCGGCCGACGGCACTCGAATCACCACCGAACACGCGCGTCCAAAGACCGTGGCCGATGAGCGCGACGCGAGCTGCGCCGGCCCGATCCTCCTCGGGGAGGATGCCGCGCCCGATCACAGGAGCAACGCCTAACGTGGGGAAGAGCTGTGCTGAAACGTAGGCGCCAGAGACTCGCTCCGGCTCTTCGCCTGCCAGGAGCGCCACGCCGCTCTCACTGTACGCACCGATGCCACTGAAGGACGTCGCGCGTTCGCGCCAATCGCGAAACGTGGGGAAACTTGTTCCGACAGAGCAGCCGGCACAGAGCTCGGACGACGTTTCGTGAACATCGACAAGGCGCCCGGCGTCGCGGTACGGCAGGTCCGGAAACGTCGTGGCATTGACGAGCGTGAAGATGGCGCTGTTGACGCCGATGCCTAACGCGAGCGAGAGAATCGCGATCGTCGTGAACCCTGGCGAGTGCACTAACGCACGCAGGGCGTAGCGCAGATCGCGAGTTAGGGTATCGATCACCGATCACCCGCCCGAGAGCGGCCGCAGTGCGACAGCGATAGTCGCGTCCAACTCGCGCACGCTAAGCGTGCGCCATGCGTAGCGCAGATCATTCGATGTAATGCTCCGCTAGGTGCGGCCCAGGAGGCCGCAGTGGTCAGACCGTCGCTGTCGCCTCGCTCAGCGTCTCGTCGACAACCCGCCCGTCGAAGAGGTGGATCGACCGGTCGGCATGGCGCGCATACCGCGGATCGTGCGTCACCATGCAGATCGTTGCGCCGCCGCGGTGCAGCTCGGCCAAGAGCTCCATCACCGCTTCGCCGTTCGTCGAGTCCAGGTTTCCTGTCGGCTCGTCTGCCAGGAGGATCGCCGGATCGCCGCCGACTGCGCGCGCCACAGCCACGCGCTGCTGCTGACCGCCTGACAACTGCGACGGGTAGTGCTTCATGCGGTGCGACATCCCTACGCGTTCGAGCGCCTCGGTTACGCGTTGCTTGCGTTCCGCGGACGACATGCCGCGGTACGTGAGCGGCAACTCGACGTTCTCATACACAGTCAGATCGCCGATGAGGTTGAACGCCTGGAAGATGAATCCAATTTGTCGATTGCGAATACGTGCCCGGTCACCAGCCGACAGATTCGACACAGCTTCGCTCGCCAACGTGTACTTGCCGTCCGTTGGCGTGTCCAGCAAGCCCAATATGGAAAGCAGCGTCGTTTTCCCGCATCCAGACGGCCCGTTGATCGCGACGTACTCACCGGTGCCGATCTCGAGATGCACATCCGCTAACGCATGTGTCTCCACTTCGTCGGTGTAGAAGATCTTCTTGATCCCTTCCATGCGGATGAGCGTTTCCATGGTCTTGGTCTCGTGAGTGGACAGCGGACGGTTATCGATCGATGCGAACTTTGGTGACGTTGTCGAAGCGGGACATGTCGCTGATGATCACACTGTCGCGCGGCGACAGCCCGCCAATGATCTCTATCGTATTTACGGATCCCTTGCCGAGCCTAACGTTGATGCGTGTGGCTGTGTTTCCATCAGGGTCGACTTTGAAGATACCGACGGTACTTTCAGGCTGACCGTACGCGGGGCGGCCCACGTGCAACACGTTCTCCAGCCGTTCGACTTCTATGGTGCCGTCGACGCTGGCGTCCGATCGCGCGCCGCGGGGCAGAGCGCCTTCGAGCGCCACCTCCACGGTCACCGTTCCACCTTGCGCCGTCGGATCGACGCGCATGACCCGACCCATAACGATTCCGTTGCGAGTGTCGATACTCGTACGCTGGCCTATCACAACGTCGGGCGCCTGCGTTTCGGGCACGCGTAAGACGGCCTTGAGCCGTCCCGGCTGCGCGACGGTAGCGAGCACCGCGCCTGCGAGGACCCACTGTCCCAACTCGCCGTTCAATGTCTGCAGCACGCCGTCTTCGCCAGCAATGACCTTCATCGAAGCAACGCGCTGCGCTTGAAAGCGCTCGATCGCCCGCATGCGGTCCAGATTCGTCTTGGCGAGTCGAACCTGTTCGACAGCGGCGGTTTGCATCACCTGCAGCCGCTGCTCCTCGATCTTGATGCGGGCCTCGAGCTCAGTGGCGAGTTCACGGGCGCGTGCGACTTCGTTCGTCGAGGAGAGGCCGCGCTTGTCGAGCGCCGCCGCCACATCAGCGTCGCGCAACGCTTGCGCCCGCAGCGTCCGAGTCTGCGCGACCTGCGACTGTTGTGTGAGCACCGATGTTTCGAGAGAAGTCTGGAGATTGACCAACGATTGTTCGGCGTCGGCCACGCTGCGTTGGGCGTTTAGATACTCGAGCTGTACGTCTGGGTTGCTCAGCTCCAGGATCATCGTCCCTGGTTTCACTGAGACACCAGGAGTGAGAGGTTTCGCCTCCACTCGTCCGGACGTCACCGCAACGACATACCGGATCCGCTCGGGTACGAGGGTCCCAGGCGCACTGACTTTGCGGATGAATGTTCCGCGTTGCACCGAGTCGATCCACAGCTCCGCGCGGGCGACTGACGGCGGTCGAGCCTCAAGTTGGCTCAGCATCACCGTGATGAGTGCAACGGCGGCGATAGCAGCGCCGATCAGAATATTGCGCTTCGTTTTCTTGGGCGGTTCGCGTTTGATATCAACCATTTCACGCAGTCGTAAGGAAAGCTCTGTGCCAGCGGGGCGCCATCAGCTAACTGCTGTCACAGCAATACGTTGGACGTCGCAGTCGAGACAGCGACCAGTTGCGCGGCGTTCGATCCTGGGATGTGCCGTCCCAAAATCGGACGGGATCAATAGGGGTCAGACTCTAATCGGAACAATCGGGGTCAGACTCGATTGAAAGCGGGTTTTTGGCGCATCGCCGTCCCTAACGTTTCAATCGAGTCTGACCCCGATTGATCCGAATCGAGTCTGACCCCTACTGGTCCTATTGATCTCAGTTTCAATCGAGTCTGACCCCCAGTGATCCAGCGTGCCAAACCGAGCGGGGAAACCGGCACCGGTGGCCGTCGCAGCGAGTTATTGCGATGCCGCCGATCATCCGATCCACGGGCCATATCACGATCGAGAATATGGGTTCCGCGTGACGGATGACGCGGTGCTGTTCGAGCGCCTCATGCTCGAGATCAATCAGGCCGGCCTTTCGTGGCTCACGATTCTCAAGAAACGCGACGGGTTCCGCAGCGCGTACCGCGGCTTCGACATCGATGCCGTCGCCAAGTTCGGCGTGCGCGACCGCGCACGGCTGATGCGCGATGCGGGAATCATCCGGAACCGCCTGAAGGTGAACGCCGCCGTGGAAAATGCGCGTCGCTTGAAGGCGATTCGGGAGTCCCACGGCTCGTTCGCTGCGTGGCTCGACGCTCAGCATCCGCTCTCGTTCGCTGAGTGGCGGAAAGTGTTCAAGCGGACGTTCCTGTTTACCGGTGGCGAAATCGTGCGCGAATTCCTGGTCAGCACGGGCTACCTAGCCGGCGCGCACCGCGAGTCATGTCCCGCATACCGCGTCGCGTTGCGTTCAGGTCCTATGTGGAATGTACGGACCTAACGAACAATTCAAGAGCAACTACAATCCGGATAGGACGGATGAAACGGATCTCGTTGCATTGCGCCGAGCGGCCTACAAGTCGACGCCTCAACAGCATGTTATCAGGCTGTCGCGAAACGCAGCTCGGCATTTATCAGCATCGAATTCGATCAATTCGGCACTTGTTCGCTAAATCCGAATTGGGTTATTGCAGTTTGTCAGCCTGGGATACTATCGCCTAACGCGAGAAGGCTGCGCGCGCCGGACCACTTGCGAATCAGCGGCGACGTTTGCCGAGTGATTGACGACTCGATGACGCGGCCGGCCTTGACACTCGCATGGATGAACTTCCCGTCGCCCGAATAAATCCCAACGTGATGTGCGCGCAGCGTGCTGCCGAACGTGACGATGTCGCCCGGGCGTAACGCGCTTGTGTCAGGTGTCACCGCGAGTCCGGTCCACGCTTGCTCCGCGGCGGTGCGCGGCACGCCAAACCGTAGTGCAGCGAGCACGAATCGAACGAGACCACTGCAGTCAAAGCCGCGCGGCGTGGTTCCACCAAAGACGTAACGCCGTCCGATTTGCTTGCGCGCCACAGCGACGACCGAGTCGCGCAGGATCTGTTCAGGGACGCCGAGCACTGTGGAATCGTGGACTTCGACTCGAGTAGCCAACCGCTCGATACGTGCGGCTACAGAGTCTTTCAGTCGTTGCGCCGACGCGCTCATCGCCGCGAACGGTTGCCGATTCGCCGTCGCCGTTTGTGACGCAGCGCACATTGGCACTACGAGAGCGAGGGACAAAGCGACAGGCAAAGAGCGAATCGTCAGGCGCACAAACCCAGCATACTTCAGTCTGGCACAACACACAAGAGCGAGCGGCGCGACGACAGCAGTGGAGTAACTGCCTAACGAATCCCCAGCAGCTTGTGCGTCTGCAACGACAGCCGCCAGCGCGGATGCGCCAGACAGTAATCCAACGCACGTTTGGTGTTGCGCTCCAGCTCCGGGCCGTCCATCGGCTGCAAGAAGAAGTGCCGAAAAGCGAGCGACTCGAAACGCTGCGGCGGCGCGTCGGCCTGCGGATACACGAGTTTGAGCTCATCGCCACTCGTGAGCACGACGTGCGTCTTTCCTTTGGGACTCACGCAGATCCAGTCGACCCCGCTGGGTGCAGGCTGTGTTCCATTCGTCTCGATCGCTATCTCGAATCCAGCGTTATGCAGCGCCGCGACAGCCGCAGCGTCCAGCTGCAGCAGCGGTTCGCCACCGGTGCAGACGACGAGGGGGCGCCCCGTACCAGCATCGTTAGGCCACCGTGAGCGCACCGCGGCCGCTAACGCGTCGGCTGTCGCAAAGCGCCCACCGTCCGCGCCGACTCCCACGAAGTCGGTGTCGCAGAAGTTGCACTCGGCGCTGACGCGGTCCGCCTCACGTCCAGTCCACAGATTGCAGCCGCTGAAGCGGCAGAAGACGGCCGGCCGCCCCGTCTGCGCTCCCTCGCCCTGCAGCGTATAGAAGATCTCCTTGACTGTGTACGTCATCGCGCGCTCGTTAGGCCTGCAGCGGCATCGGAGTAAGCGATGGGATCGAGCACGCCGGCCTCGGCGAAGCCCTTACGCCGCAATTGGCAGGCGTCACAGCGACCGCACGCAATCCCTCCGGGCCCCGGATCGTAACAGCTCGTCGTGAGACTGTAGTCCACGCCTAACGCAGTCCCCAGCGCGATGATTTCGCGCTTGCGAAGCGTCATGAGCGGCGTATGAATCTGCACACCCTGGCTTCCTTCGACGGCGGCACGCGTGGCGAGATTGGCCATCCGCTCGTACGCGCTGATGTATGCGGGTCGGCAGTCGGGATACCCCGAATAATCCTGCGCGTTGACCCCTATATGGATGCCGCCGGCGCCAAGCACTTCCGCCCAGGCGAGGGCGTATGAGAGGAAAATCGTGTTTCGCGCTGGGACATACGTCGCCGGAATGTCGTGCGCCGATGCAACATCACGGTCTTTAGGAACGGCGATGTCTGCAGTGAGCGCAGACCCGCCAAACTCTCCCAAGCCGATCTCGAGCACGACATGCTTCGTTACCCTGGCTGCGGCGGCTACGCGGCGCGCAGCCTCGACCTCGTGCTCGTGACGCTGCCCGTATCGGAAGGTCAGCGCATACGGTACAAAGCCATCCCGCTGCGCAACCGCGAGTGCTGTGCTCGAGTCGAGGCCGCCGCTCAGCAAAACCACCGTCTTCGGTCGCCGCGGATCCATGTGGGGAAGGTATCGATGCCATTCCGCTCGTGGAATTGCGCGCGCACGCCTTCCAACGAAGGATGTAGGGTGCGCATAGTACGACCATGCTGATTGGCTCGCCCTCGCGGTGGCATAGCAGGTGTCTGACCCCTTGGATCGCGGTGGTGACAGCGGTCGGCGCGGCGTGTGCCGGTTCGGCGCCACCGGCGGCGTCGCCGCGTCCAACCGCTCCCGAAATAGCGAGCGGCGAGGACCTGCTCCGCGCGATGCACTCGCGTTACGCAGGACGCTGGTATTCCAGCGTTGAGATCGCGCTCAGCAACACGCTGTACAGCATGGACGGTCGCCAAACACGTTCCAACTGGCGCGAGTTTCTCGGTGTACCGGGTCGTCAGCGCATCGACTATCTCCCGCTGCCACAGCAGAGCGGCGTTCTATATGTCGACGGGCGTATCTACTCGTTCGTAAATGGCAAACAGAGCGCTACCCAAGCCGGCTGGAATCCATTGGCGATCCTCGTGGCCGACGTCTATGTGCAGCCGGTCGACACGACGTTCCACCAGCTCGACTCGTTAGGTTTCGACCTCAGCAAAGTGCGTGTCGACTTCTGGGCTGGCGATCGCGTCTGGGTCGTCGGTGGCAGCCCCGGCGACAGCACGACGAGTCAGTTTTGGATCGACAGCGATTCGCTCGTTGTCGAGCGCGTGATCCAACGCTCCACTCAAGGCGCGCGCACGCTCGTGAACGACGTGCGCTTCGCTACGTATGCCGACGTGGGGGGCTTCCCGATTGCGCGGGAGATGACCGTCTATCGCGATGGCCGTCTCGTCCTGCGACAGGACTATTCCGACGTTAAGGTCAACGTCCCACTGCCAGCCGCACTGTTCGACCCGACAAGGTTCGCGTCGCCACCCTCCGTGCCGTAGTCGCTCGCTTCGACGCGCAGCGTTCCAACGAGCTGTCGTAACTGCATCGAACCCTGCACGAGCTGCGTCGATGCGGAGCTCAACTGCTCACACGCGGCGCTCTGTTCTTGCGTTGACGCGCTGACTTGCTGCGCTGCGGCGGCGTGCCCCTCGGCGGTGCGTGCGATCGACGCGATGCCGCTGACCGCTTCCGACACTGTATCGGCGTTGCGTTCGGCTTCCGCCGAGACGGAGCCCGCCGCGGCGCGTGTGCGTTCGGCTGAGGCTGAGATTGTCGTGAGTGCTTCGTCCACTTCGCGCGATAGCGATTCGATCTCGGCTACTCGCGCGGCGCTACGACCCATCGCTTCGGTGGTCGCATCAATCTGAGCCGTAACTGCGCGCGTTAGGCGCACGACGTCGTCGGCGGCGCGCTGGGCCTGCTCGGCGAGCTTGCGAACCTCGTCCGCGACAACGGCAAAGCCGCGCCCCGCGGCGCCGGCGCGTGCCGCTTCAATCGCGGCGTTGAGGGCGAGCAAGTCCGTCTGTTCGGCGATGCGGCTCACCGTGGAAACGAACGTCTCGATGTCGTCGGCCGCTCGGTTGAGCGCGACAACTTCTGATGCCGCGCGCTGCACGTTGGTGCGGACGTCGGTGAGGATGCCCAACGCGCGTGCAATTTCCTGGCGCTTGGATGACGCCTGGTCCTCGATGCCGCCGGCGAGGGCCGTCAGCTCCGCGGCGCCATGCCGCACGGTGTCGGCGCTCGCGCGCAGCGTTCGCAGCGCCTCGTCAACGCTGCGGATCTGGCGAACCTGACTGTCTGCACCGCCGGAGATTTCGCTCATCGACGCTGCCATTTCCGTTGCCGCCGCCGAGATCTGCTCGGAGACGCCTGCGAGATCGCGTGCCGAGGCAGCGACGTCGTCCGCGGTGACACTGGCGACGCTGCTGACACGCTCCAACGATGCCGACGCGCCGTTCAGCGCCGCGGCAAGCTCGTGGAACTCGCCAGGCAGGTCTGACATTGTTCGCGCGGCGAGATTACCCGTGCTCAAGGCGCGAGCGTGATCGACAAGGCGTTCCAGCGGACCTGTGAGGAATCGCACCGTGTTCAACACGACAACGACGCCTACGAGGACGGTCACGAGAATGACGCCGAGGAGTACCATTCCGCGCCGCTGAGTCTCGCTGCGAAGGCCCGACGCTGCGAGTTCAAATTCTGCTGTCTTGTGCTCGCCGAACGATCGCAGATCGGCAAGGAGTGGGTCGACAAGGGCCCGTGCTCGCGTCGCAGCTTCGCGAGCGGCTTCACGACGGCCAAGGTCAATAAGTCTGTGAGCCAGCGCGTACTCGATTTCAACAGTCGACAGCTTTGCGTCGAGTGCGGAGATAAGCGCCGCTTCCTCTGGGCCGTGAATGTTCCCACGGTTCATTTCACGCTTCACAGCGTGTGCGTCCGTTGCGCTCTGCGCGAAGCGACTGCGCGCTTCGGCCGACGGGACATCGAGATAATGATCTGCAGCGACGAGTGCTTGGGCGACGCTGGAAGAGAGCCGTGCCGCCATGCGCGAGTTGCGCTGCACTTCGCCTAACGAAGTCGCGATAGCGCCTTGCAGGGTGCCAAGCGACGAACGTCCGAAGAGCCCTGTCGCGATGACCAGCAAGACAAGAAGCCCGAAACCCGTGAGCAGACGGACACGGATCGAGCGAAAACCGCGGCGCGCATTCAGGTTCACGGCGACGTTCCTGGTTGTGAGACGACCACGAATTGCGCGTTCTGCACACGCGTCATGACGAAGGGTTTGTTGCGTATATCGCCCGTGGCCTCGAACGCAATTGGTCCCGACGCGCCACTGTGCGGCGAACGCTGAGCCGAGCTGGCGAGGTAAGCGCGAACCCGGCGGCGATCTGGTCCAACTGCGCGAATTGCTTCCGCCACCACCGTCATGGCGTCGTAGCCGAGCGCAGCATTCGCGTTAGGCTTGGCGCCGAAACGCCGCTGGAACGCGGCAACGAAGCGCTGCGCTGCAGGGCGCGGGTCGCTCGCTGTGAACGGCTGCGCCACGTAGATCCCGTTGGCAATGTCGGCGTGCTGATCGAAGCCGGTCCACCCATCTGAGCCGAGGATCGCGGCGCCAAGCTGCTGCCGGCGTGCTTCGCGAACGAGCGCAAGCCCCGGCGCTTGGACAGTGACCATGACCACAGCATCCGGTTGCAATTGCTTGAGGTACGCGACGTAAGGCTCGAAATCGCTGCTCGAGTCGCCAGGAATCGGGTCGGCAGCGAGCAGACGGCCGCGATATGCGCGCTGGAAAGCGCTGGCCAGTCCTCGGCCGTACGTGTCATTCTCGTAGAGCAGCGCCGCACTCTTGAACGACATCCGCTCGGCAAAACGGGCGAGGTCGATCCCATTCACCGAGTCGCTCGAAATGACACGAAACACCCACGGCGAAATCCCCGTGAGATCGGGGGTACTCGTTGTCACAGCGACTGCAGGGAGACCGCCGTCGTAGACGCGCGCCGCGGCAACCATCGCACTCGAATTGACGTGCCCGACCACCGCGATCACGTCGCGGTTGTTCAGAAACTCGTTCGCAACTTCAGCGGCTTTTGCGCCATTCGCGGCATCGTCCCGCATGAGCCACTCTATCGGACGGCCGTTGATACCGCCGCGTTCGTTGATCTCTGCGACGGCCAATTCGATCCCCTGTTTGACCGTGCGAGCATAGGGCTGGTCCCATGGCGCTGCCGAGGCCACGACGATGGGCGTGGTCGACCCTCCACATGCTGGTAGCAGGCCTAGCAGAGTGGCAGCAGCGGCCTTCCGGAAGTCGAGTCGGCGCAACGTTGTATAGGGCAGGAGCGAGGTCGGCGGGGACGCCACCCCTAGGACGGTTGCGCGCTGACGCACGCAACAGCCGCGCGAACCTCACAGCGCGAAGTGAGTTCCGCGCTGGACTCGAATCATTCTACTCCCTTGGCGTCAGCAGTCCTGCTCAAGCCCACCCGGTCGCGAGCTATGCGCTGATCAGCCGGTATCGACCACTTGTCGAGGTTCGACCACCATGCATCGGGCCGCAAGACGCCGGGGCGGATACGCTTGTTGATGCCGACGGCGCTTCGCAGCTCGTACAGCCAGATTGCTGGCGCGTCCGCGTTCAGCTCCAGGAATGCCTGACGGAAATGCGTTTTCCGTGCAGCCGGGTCGACGGAGGTTTGGGCGCTGTCGAGGTGTGCGTCGAACGCAGCGCTCATATAGCGCGAGACGTTGCCGCCGTCGGGTCGCGCCGACCGACTCGCCCAGGTCTGCGCCACGCCGGACGAGCCGGGGTCGGGGTGCCAGCCGACCAGCGCGCCGTCCCAATCTCGCGTCGCGAAGAGGCGCTCGTTAAACACATTGGACTCGAGCTGGTCGAGCTTGAGCCGCACGCCTAACTGTTTGAATTGGTCCTGCAGGATCACGCTCATGCGCATGCGGGTCCCCGACGACGTTGGGACCAGCAGCGTCAGCTCGAGCGGCCGGCCATTCTTGTCGCGAACGCTATCAGCGTTTGTGTCCTTCCAGCCTAACGAGTCGAGCAGCGCCCGGGCGGCACTCTGATCGTATGTGAACGCCACCAGGGTGGGATCCACGAACGACTGGGCGCGGACGTACGGTCCCTGGTTGACGACACCTAACGTATCCAGGATGCTCCGAACGGTCGCCGCGCGATCGATCCCCATGGCGAGAGCGCGGCGCAACGCCGGCTCACCGAGTATTGGGTGGCCGCGCGTTTCGTCCGGCTTGCGCAGGTTCCAGTGCAGCGCCCCGTAGTCGTAGCTCGGGTAATTCATCGCGATCGCGTTGGGATTATTCTTGATTCGCTCCACGGCGTCGCCGCGCAGCACCTCAATGAAGTCTGCCTCGCCGGCGAGAACGCGAGTGATCGACGCGTTCGCGTCAGGCGCGACGCTCACAATGATGCGATCGAGCAAGGGCCGCCGAAGCCACGCATTCGTGTCAGCCTCCACTTCGATGGCTTCGCCGCGAGCCCAGCGCACGAATCGAAACGGTCCACTCCCCACTGGATTCGTCGCCTCGCTCGACTCGGCGATTTTGTCGCGCGCGACGGTGGCCAAGCGGTGCTCGGGGAGCACGCGCAGGTTGTAGACGAACTCGAAGAACTGCTCCGGCGAGCGGCGCTTGAAGAACACCACCGCGGTCAGCGAATCGGGGGTCGCAATCGAGTCTACGTTCGAGAGAGCGGACGCGCCGATCGATCGGATCGCCGGATCGACGTAGAATCCGTGCGAGAACTTTACATCCTGCGAGCGAACGGGACGGCCATCGTGCCACCGCGCCCTGGGATCGAGCGCGAATGTGACTGACGAAGAGTCCGCGGACCATGTCCAGCTCTTCGCGAGGCGCGGTGTGAAGCCGCCGTCGCCGATGATATTCAGGCTGTCGCTGATGTCCGCGAGGGGTTCGTAGATCTGGTCCGCGATTATTCGGCCAATTGTCGTGATGACGATGGGGAAGAAGATCGCATCCGCGTCGGCGCCAGTTGACACGACGACAGTGCCGCCGGTCTCGCCTTCGCCCGGCGGGTCCGGTGGGCCGCATGCGACACTAGTTAGGCAGCAGAGCAGGGGGATCGAGCGGAAGATTCGCAGCATACGAGTCACGCAGGTTCCTGTTGGGTTAGGCAATGCAAGGTCCCAAGACCCCACACCAAATCGACGGCGTGGACGCCGACGACGTCACGATCCGGGAAAGAGGCGGCCAGTATTTGCAATGCATGGCGATCATTCGCGTCATTGAACGTCGGGACGAGCACGACGCCGTTGGCAATGTAGAAGTTGGCATAGCTGGCGGGGAGACGCTGCCCGTCCATAACGACAGGTTGAGGGAAGGGGAGCCTGATGATTCTCAGGTTGCGCCCTTCCAGTCGTTCAAGGCGCTCCAGATTGTCCATCGATGACGCGTGGTTCGCGTCGGACGGGTCATCTTCGACGGCCAAGACCACTGTGTCCGGATCGACGAAACGTGCGATGTCGTCGACGTGGCCGTGCGTATCGTCGCCGGCACATCCGGCGCCGAGCCAAATCGTCTGCCTAACGCCGAGTGCTTCGCGAAAGACAAGCTCGTATCCTTCGCGCGCGAGGCCCGGGTTGCGCGCCTGCACGTCGGACAGCAAGCACTCCTCCGTCGTCAAGAGGATTCCCGCGCCGTTCGTGTCGATGGCGCCCCCTTCGAGCACCACGCGATCGGCAGCGCCCGGCCGTGCGGGCGTTAGGCGTGCATGTTTGCTGATCCGCGCGACGGCCTCGCCGACATGCTCGTCGAGCTTGTAGTTGTCGTATTTGGCCCAGCCGTTGAAGCGCCAGTTGACCCACACGAGGCGCTGATCCGCGGCTTTCACCCCTGTCGGCGCCGAATCGCGCAGCCATACCCGATCGTTAGGGACGCTATGAAGCCGCGCACGCTCGAGATTGCACCCGTGAGCCAGAAGAATAATCCGCGCGCTTGCCGCCACCGCTTCGTCGTGACAGAGGATCTCCACGCGCTCATGCCTGTGTAACAAGCGCACGATCTCGGCATAGACCCACGGAATTGCCTCGAACTTTCCCGGCCAGTCTGCTTCGTGGTGTGGCCACGCGATCCACGTGGCCGCGTGCGGTTCCCATTCCGCCGGCATGCGATAGGGCGGCGCTGGCAATGCCATTGTTAGGCTTCCCGCGCCGTGGGTATCAGCCCAGCCATCGGCTCAACACGCCGCCGTAGGCATCGATACGGCGATCACGCAAGAACGGCCAGTTGCGACGCGTGTCCTCGCTCACTGAAGGGTCACACGTGGCCACGACGACGGCAGGATGCGAGTCCGCGCTGGCGATGATGCGGCCAAACGGATCGGCGATGAACGAGTGACCGAAAAACTCGATCCCCTCCGTACCAGGTTCGTCTTCGAAACCGACGCGGTTAGGCGAGGCGACGTAGACCCCGTTCGCGATGGCGTGCGCGCGTTGCATGGTGCGCCACGCTTCGGTTTGCGCCACGCCGAACGCCGCTTTCTCCGATGGATGCCAACCAATCGCCGTCGGGTAGAACAGCACCTGGGCGCCTAACAGCGACGTTATGCGTGCACCCTCGGGATACCACTGATCCCAGCAAATGAGCACGCCGATGTCTGCGTAACGCGTCTTCCAAACGGCAAAGCCGTCGCGCGTGCGGGCTGCGTTTCCCAACGCGACGGGCTCCCCAGGCGTGAAGTAATACTTCTCATAGTACAGCGGGTCGTCGGGGATGTGCATCTTGCGATACACGCCTAACAGTGACCCGTCCGCGTCAATAATCGCTGCAGAGTTGCGATAGATGCCGGCCGCTTGACGCTCGAAGACGGGCACAACAAGAACGACCTCGAGCTCCTGTGCCAATGCACGCATCCGCTCGGTTGTGGCTCCGGGAATCGGCTCGGCCAGATCGAAGCGCGAGGCATCTTGTCGTTTGCAGAAGTACGGTGAATTGAAGAGCTCCTGCAGACAGATGACCCGCGCTCCTTGCCCATGTGCTTCACGCACGCGCGCGATCTGCCGCTCCACGTTTGCGGCGAG
>JBQTIF010000189.1:0-8568 GCA_052388395.1 Gemmatimonadaceae bacterium
CAATGCGGTTCCTTCTGCGCGGTAATTCGAAGAAAGATCTGCATCGCATGCTGCAGAGCGGGCGAGCTTGCCTGGGACTTTTCGCTGCCGCCAATGCGCTCGGCGTGGGATTCGTCGAAGGCGTTCCCCCCCACGTGTATGTGCGCCGGATTAATCCTGTGGGTGTTGCTGCATGGAAGAGCCTACTTCCGAGTCAGCCAGGTGAGGCTCCCGACCTGATCCTGCGTAAAGCGGTATTTGCGCGGAGCGTGTTCAAAGGGCTTGTTAGGATCCACGACGAACCCGTGACGGATGCCCTGCAGGTTTGGCTGGATGTTGCCTCGCATCCAGCGCGCGGTGCTGAACAGGCCAATTTGATTGAACACCGGCTGATTCACCGTCTCATCGGAGATCGCAACGGTGGATGATCGGACCGCTATGGCGCGGCTGATCGGGGCCGTGCGGCCATGGTTGGACGAACTCGTGATTGTTGGCGGCTGGGCGCACCAGCTTCATCGACTCCACCCGCTCGCAGCGACGCTCGTCCACCCCCCTTTGCGAACCAGAGACGCAGCTCTCGCGTTCGCTGCAAACGCGCGCCTGGATGGGAACATCGCTGCAGCATGGCGCGCCGCTGAGTTCACCGTGGAATTGTCCACTGAGTACACTCCGCCGGTCTCGCACTACTTGTTAGGCACAGAAAACGGGGGCTTCTACGCGGAATTTCTTGCACCACTGCGAGGGTCAGGCGTAAAGCGCAGTGGTGAGCCCGACGCGACAATCGCAAAGGCGGGCATCACCGCACAAAAGCTGCGGCACTTGGAGATCCTGCTCACGGCTCCATGGATCATTAACCTAAACCGTTCGTCAGAAATACCCGTTGATCCTCCGTCGGAAATCCGGATCGCTAATGCCGTCAGCTTCGTCGTTCACAAATTGCTCATACATCGCGATCGTAGGCCCGATAAGCGGCCACAAGACATCCTGTACGTGCACGACACGCTCGAGTTGTTCGGTGGGGAGTTGGAGACCTTGCGCAAGCTGTGGGTCGAGCACGTGCGCCCAGCTATGGTACCGAGCCGCGTAAAAGTATTTCAGCGATTACGCGGAGACGTATTCGGCAGCGTGACAGATATCATCCGCGAGGCAGCTCGCATTCCACAACATCGCAGATTGGTTCCAGGTGACGTTAGGCGCGTCTGCGAACTTGGTCTGGCCGAGATATTCGGCGAAGGATAGAGACCCAGCGGTACCACACATCCGTACCGTCGCAACTGGCGTTCCGAACGATCCAGACATCCAATCAAGGCGGTCGCGCGCGTGGGTTGGCTGGACCGATGTCTAGAAGCCTGACTGCCTCTAAGCTGTGGTCGGGCTTGAGATTGCCCCTCCTGGGCTCGGACGCGAAGCGCCAGCGAGCGCGGGACCAGAGGGGAATGAAGAACGGCAGGCTGCGAGGCCTGCCGTTTTCATTGCCCCTCCTGGGCTCGAACCAGGACTCTTCTGATCCAGAGTCAGACGTGTTGCCAGTTACACCAAGGGGCAGCGAACCTCTCATTACTCTGAGGCGTAAGACAAAGTAGTCCGCCCCGGATACCCCTACAACCCGCTCTCAGCGTCACCCGTGCTGTCTAAATCGGCTTTTGCTGTTGCTCTCAGTCTCACCATAGTCAGTTGCAAATCCTCCTTCCTCGGCTTCGGCCCGTCTAAAGCCGAGGCCGCGCGTCACGCCGGCGACGGCTTGGCGGCGCATGCGTTCCGCTTCGATGACGTCGTCCGCGACACGAAGACGAGCCAGGCACGCGCCAAGATCGCGCGCCATGCGCTCACTCCGTCGCGCCTGTATGGCGATTCGTCCGTCTGGAACGCCATCAACGACCGTGACTCGTCGCGTAGCCTGATGATCGACGGCGTATTCGACAACGTGCGCGGCGGGTATACGTTCCGGGCCAACGCGGGACGCAGCGCCGCTGCTTCGTTAGGCGAAGCCCGCCACCTCATGCGGCTGCAGCTCGAGCCCGACGGCGCGTACACGTGGGACACGTCCGTCGAGCAAGCGATCGGCGCACTCCCGGTCGCCTTTGTTGGCCGTGCCATGAACATGCTCTTCGCTTCAGCGGAGTCGCCGTCGGCGCGAGACCTCCGCGCCGAGAGTGCACAGGCGTTTCCGCGCACAGCGCGCGCGCTAGGCAGACTTTTCTCGCTCGACTCCGCGCGATCCCTACCGTTAGGCGACGGATCCTCTTCCACGACAATCGCCGTACGCTGGCACTCCGAGCGGCTACGGCCCGCGATGCCACGCTTCGCGGGCTACATCGCCAAATACATCGAACCGGCCACATACAGCATTACACTCAGCGACAAGCGCGGGCAAACATACTGGCAAGCGAGCGGCGACAAAGGAGCCTTGCTCGTTAGGTGGCGTTCCAACAGCGGCCGCCTCTTGCCGCTCGAAGGCGGCAGCAGCGCGATGCCGGACACGCTGCGCATCCGCATGGACTTCAACACCAAATACAAGATGTTCCGCGTGGGTTTCGCCGAGCTTGTCGGCGATTTTATCGTGCAACGCGGGCCGCACAGCGTGGGCTGGTTTATGCGCTTCCGGGAGGAACCGAAGTGGCAACTGCCGCTCTTCACCGAGACGCTCATCCGATCGCCATTGCGTCGGCCATTCGAGGGACGCGGATCGGAGCTGTATCTCGCCGTGCACGGTGGCTCCGGGCCGCAGACCGTGCTCGTTAGGCGCACCCACACCGAAGTCAAAGAAAGCCGTGTCATCCGCTGGATGGGAAGCCTCGGCGCTACCGCAATGAGTGACTTTCAAGGCGCCACGGAAAACGAACAAAACCGCTTTCTCTACGCGGCATTCACTGCACTCAAGACGGACGCGGAGGCCGCGCTTACGGGCGACGAGTAGCAGCAAGATCAGCAGCATAAAACGGATCTCGGGCAAACAACGAAGTGGCAAACGGCACAGATGTTTGCGAAGTTGAACGCCGGCAAAGCGGAGATTCTTATGAGGATTGGCGGAGTCGTCGCGCTACTGCTCGCGCTGCCTGCCTTGGCGCAGCCACCACTCCCCGTCATCGACATGCATCTGCACGCGTCCACGGCGACGTCTAACGGGCCGCCGCCGT
The DNA here is from genome assembly GCA_052388395.1 of Gemmatimonadaceae bacterium. Lineage (GTDB taxonomy): Bacteria > Gemmatimonadota > Gemmatimonadetes > Gemmatimonadales > Gemmatimonadaceae > DASYRX01. Next base: position 3,117 of record JBQTIF010000189.1, read on the forward strand.
TGGCCATGTGTGTGCCGTTGTTGGAATACGTGGATCACATGCGCGATCCGCGTACGCCCTGGCCTCAAATCTTCATGAGTTGGCAGAAGCAGCCACCGTGTCGCGATCCCGTGTGGTCGCCGACAACGGATGATTCGCTCATGCACCAAACGATTGCGTCAGTTCAGCGCCGCAACATCATCGGTATGCTGAGCGGACCGCCCCAGCGCGTGCAGCGCTGGATGCAAGCAGCCCCGGGGAGATTCATTCCCGGTCTTGCATTTCAGTTCGGTGCCCAGGAGTACTCGCCCGACTCCATACGCCGGCTTCACGCGGCTGGCCGCTTTGCCGTGTTCGCCGAGGTATCGAATCAGTACGCCGGTATCTCGCCCAGCGATCCACGCTTCGAGCCGTATCTGGCTTTGGCCGAGGAGTTGGATATTCCTGTGGGGATCCATATTGGAGTTGGTCCTCCGGGCGCACCGTACCTCGGCGCGGAGCGTTACCGGGCAGCGCTGCACAGTCCCTTCACGCTCGAGGACGCCCTCGTTAGGCATCCCAAACTGCGTGTATACATCATGCACGCAGCCTGGCCAATGCTTGACGAGTTACTCGCCGTGATGTGGACGCACCCGCACGTCTACGCTGAGATCGGAGGGATCGCGTTCGCGCTCCCGGATGCCGAGCTATACAGATTTCTCCAACGGATCGTCGAAGCCGGCTTTGGCAAGCGGGTGATGTTTGGGTCAGATCAAATGGTCTGGCCAGGCGTAATCGAGCGCGCGATTACGCGAATCGAAAAGGCACCCTTTCTCAACGCAGCGCAGAAGCGCGATATCCTCTATAACAACGCCGCGAGATTTTTGCGCCTGAGTGACGCCGAGATCGCCAAGCATCACGGGCGCTGAACTCGGTCGCGCATCAACAAAAACGTCGCTGACCATTCAGTCAGCGACGTTTTCGCTAGTTGTGCGATGCACACCTCAGAGAACGACCACGCACACCGTCATTGGAACTCTACGTCCTACCGAACGGCGGCGGGTCTTAATCCCGGAGGGGATGCATCCGCACACATCTATGGAGCTGAGGGGAATCGAACCCCTGACCTCTGCAGTGCGATTGCAGCGCTCTCCCAGCTGAGCTACAGCCCCGATCTAGCAAGTCCGAGGCCGCTCGAAGCTTGATACACCCCAGGTCGCACCCCGGATTCAAACGAACGGCCCCGCGCCAGGGCGGGGCCGGACGATGGTAACCTACCCGAATCAGACCGGAAGTCAAGCTGCGTCAAAGCTAAGACGCTTTCGAAGTGATGATGTAACAACGAGATAAAAAGCTTGGGCGCGCATCGTCGCAGAGAGTGTGGACACTGGATCTGCGCAGCTCGCGAATGCGCGCGATCTCGCGGCGGGGGAGGTGGGGGATTTGTTGGGATGACGCGTCCGCGCCGCGCGCTCCATTACCCGTACCGCAGAACCGCAGCGGGAAGGGGTCGGGCAGGAACCATCTCCTGTCCAAAACCCCTATCCCCTTAGTCGTTAGGCACTACCCGCTGGTGGTGAGCTCCAGCGACTAATGCGCGGTAGGTTCTGTCTCCTACGGCGCCAACGTTTCGTCAGACTCGAAGTCCAGCGGACGACGCTGAACGGGACGCTCGTTCGCTAAACCTTCGCGATGCACAGGAAGACTCGCTTCGCGATCTCCACGAAGAACAGACTGCTCGTTCTGAGTAGCCGTCCGCGCGTGCAACATGCGCCCGCGCGCTTCTCCACCATGCCGGCCAATTTCGGCCATGTGGTCCCTATTCCGACTGACTACCTCGCCGCCCTTACGGCCGGCCAGCCGCGCTTCGCCTGAACTCCACTCATGCGCGGTTCCCTTGGCGTGTGCCGCCCTCCCACCCTTACTTGCAATCTCACGCTGACGTTCGCGATCCATCGATGCGAAGCCACGCTTGCTCTTGCCCGATCCCGTCATGTCTACTCCTATGGCTCGGGGCTAGTTCGCCATAGTTCCACGGCGTGCACCCGCCCGCCGCGAAACACATCCTTGCCCTCCAAGGACGTTTTCTACTCTTTCATTAGACCACTCCAATGCGCAAGAGTCTGCCTGCGATTTTTTTGCCTCTTTCAGTAAATCATTCGTGACTTGTGAGATAACGCACACTAACGGTGCTGTTCGAATCACAACTGGCGATCTGAGCCGTTTCCCAAACTTCAGTAGCTTCCAGCACTAATGCCCTTGATTCTGCGCTTCCTGGGGACTTCTGCCTCCCGCCCTACCGTCGAGCGAGGGGTCTCCAGCATTGTCGTCGAGCGCGAAGGGGAGACGCTCCTCTTCGACTGCGGCGAGGGGACTCAGCGCCAAATGATGCGCTACGGCGTTTCGTTCGCTTTGAACGACATCTTCTTCACCCACTTTCACGCGGACCACTTTCTCGGCCTCCCCGGCCTGCTACGAACGCTAGCACTGCAAGGTCGCACGGACCCGATGCGGCTATGGGGTCCCACCGGTGCCGTGCGCGTGCTCAAGCAGGCGGCGGCGTTAGGCGCTGAGCGTTCCACGTTTCCGCTGCAGATACACGAGCTCGAGCCCGGTGCCGTCGTAAAGCGCGGCGACTACAGCGTGGTGGCCGTCGCCGCCGTGCACCGTGGGCCCACCGCGCTCACCTTTGGTCTCGTCGAGGATGAACGCCGAGGCCGCTTCAATCCGGACCGCGCGCGCGAGCTCGGGATCCCTGAAGGACCCTTTTGGGGCCGTATCCACCGCGGCGAAAGCGTCCAGCTCGAGGACGGACGTGTCATTGACGCCGCGCTACTCGTTGGGCCCACGCGCCACGGACGCCGGGTGGTGTTGACAGGCGACACACGCCCCTGCGACGCGACGGTCGAGCTGGCCCGCGGCGCCGATCTCTTGGTGCACGAAGCAACCTTCGCCGAAGAAGAAGCGGAGCGCGCCCGCGAGACCGGTCACTCGACCGCTCGCGAGGCCGCGGAAGTCGCCGTCAGAGCGGGGGCTCGGCGTCTTGTCCTTACGCACCTCTCGGCGCGCTACACGCGGGACACCGCGGACATCGAACGCGAAGCGCGTGCTCTCTTCCCTGCCGCGATCGTCGCGCGTGATGGTATGGAAGTCGAGGTACCGTTTGTCGACGAAGCGTTAGGCGCTACGACGCCACATAGCGCGGCCAGCGCGTATTGATCGGCATCGATCGGCGAAAAAGGAGCTGCAGTTCGTCGTCGCTGAGTCGATCGAGCAGCCCGCGCGGATCGAGGCGCGCCGTCACATCGTTCGCTATGGTACCGGCTTCCTGGTACCATGCATAACGATCGAGACGCGAGGTATGCCCGTTCGGATGATGGAACACGACGATCGCGTTGCTCGAGCTTGGTGATTGCACTTCGACTCCCCAGGACGTGCCATCGGGACCGCGATACGGCTTGACCTTTCGCTTCATGTCGACTCGTTCTCCGCCATCTCCAGTTGCTGACGCCCCGCGAAGCCGGCATCGATGTCGTGCCAGTGCGCTACGCTGCTCTCGCCGAGCTTCCAACACAAGTATACCGGCCGCCCGCCGAACTCACTTGGGAAGTCGATGAGCCCGTGCTCGAAACCTTTGAACTCGACTCCGAGTTCGGACAGTTCGCGCAGATAGCCATCAATCTCACGCGCGAGCCGCTCGGTCTCGCGCTGAAACACCTCGGCATCCGGCGCGCCCGCGTTACTGGCCACTTCGAACTGACCCACCGCTTGCTGCCACCCGCCGTGCGCAACGACGAGATCTTCCACGATTCGGCGCACGAGCGGGAGCATGCGGTTGGCTTGCTCCACAGTGAACGTTCGCCGCTCCATAGTTAGGCACCTCCGGCCGTACCGATACGGCGCTTCATCTCGGCGGTGCGCTCTTCCAGGCGTCGCCGCCGACGCTCGCTGGCCGCGTGCTGGCGCCGCTGCTCGTCCGGCGTTTCAGGCTTGATGTCAGGAACTGCCACTGGATGCCCGTCTCGATCGACAGCGACGAACGTGAGATAACACGAGTTCGTGTGGCGCCGTCGACCTGTCAACAGATTCTCCGTCTCAACGCGAACGCCAACTTCCATCGACGTGCGTCCCACGTAATTCACGCTCGCTTTGAGCACGACGAGGTCGCCGACATACACAGGCTCGCGAAAATCGACGCGATCGATCGAGGCGGTGACACATGGAAGGCGAGCGTGCCGGTACGCGGAAACAGCTGCGATCTTGTCGACGAGGCCGAGGACAACCCCTCCGAAGACGTGCCCGAGGTTGTTGGCGTGCTGCGGCATCATGATCTCTGATGACTCATGCTGTGATTCTTGTACTGTCTTCGTAGGACGAGAAGGATCCACGTGAGAGTCGTTAGGTCTTAGCTCTTAGCTGATAACAAGCTAGCGACTGCGCTCACCAGTCGTTGCACCTCTTCTCGCGTCGTGTAGATCGCTGCGCCAGCGCGCACGACGCCGTCGTGGCTATGGCCGAGCCGCTCAATAACGGTGGCCGCGTAGAAGTCGCCGTTGGAGACGAAGACGCCGACTTCGGCGAGCCTCCGCGCGACCTCGTCGGAGTGCATCCCGTCTACGCTGAAAGAAAGCGTGGGGGTGCGTGTGCCTCCCGGTGGTAAGCCGTAGCGCCGAATCGAAGGAAAGTCGCCTAACCCCTGCCATAGTTCGCTAAACAGGACCTCGCTGCGCCGATGCATCTCGTGGTAGGCCGATTCAAGGCGCTGGCGCAGTGTCGCGCCCTGACCTAGTGAAGCAAGAAATCCAATCGCGGCCGCCGCGCCAACGATGCCCTCATGATTCTGCGTCCCGGTTTCCAGCCGCTCGGGCATCAACTCAGGAGCTGGGTCAAGCTTGGGCGCGTCCAACTCAGCGCCTAACGCCGCGCGGGTATACAGAATGCCGATGTGCGGTCCGTAGAACTTGTACGCCGAGCATGCGAGGAAGTCGCAGTCCATCGCGCCGACATCGATCAGCGCGTGTGGTGCGAAGTGCACGGCATCTACGAAGGTGAGCGCCCCGACGGCACGCGCCATCGCGCACACGGCAGGGACGTCGGTAATCGTTCCCAGTGCGTTCGACGCTGCACCGATGGCGACGAGCTTGGTTCCGCGCGTGATCGCTCGCTCGAGATCGCTCCAGTCGAGTGTCCCATCCTCGGGGCGCATACGTACCCAGCGTACGTTCACGCCGCGTTCGCTGGCGAGACGGGTCCACGGGGCGATGTTGGCGTGATGATCGTGCTCGGTCACGACGACCGTGTCGCCACGCGACTGGCGTGGCGACACAGCGCGTGAGATATGATACGCTAGCGTCGTCATGTTCAGGCCGAACGATACTTCGTTAGGCTGCGCGCCGAAAAATGCCGCGGCGGCAGCGCGAGCCCCGTCTATCGCGGCGTCAGTTTCGGCGCTTGTCGGGTAGAGCCAGTGTGTGTTGGCGTTGTGGTGGAACAG
>JBQTIF010000190.1:0-20214 GCA_052388395.1 Gemmatimonadaceae bacterium
GCCGGCGTCGTCGAGTTCGATCGCGCCACGTCGCGCTTCTCACTTCCGCGGGAGCACGGCGCCTTTTTGACGAGGGGAGCCGCTGCCGACAACATGGCCGTCTTCGCGCAGTACATCGCCCTTCTTGGTCAGGTCGAAGACGATATTGTCTCGTGCTTCAAGAATGGCGGCGGTGTGCCTTACGAGCGGTTCCCGCGATTCCACGAAGTTATGGCCGAAGACAGTGGGCAATCGGTGCTCTCTTCACTCGAGTCCCATGTCTTGCCGCTCGTGCCCGGACTGACAGCTCGTCTCGCAGCGGGAATTCGTGTACTCGACGCGGGATGTGGACGTGGCCGAATCCTGAACCGGCTCGCCGAGTTATTTCCTAGGAGCAGCTTCGTCGGGATTGACCTTTCGCCAAGCGCCATTTCGTCGGCAACCCAGGACGCCACAGCGAGAGGCCTGCCTAACGCACGTTTTATTGCCGCCGACTTGAGCAAGTTCGACGACACCGCCGAAGATGGCGCGTATGATTTCATCACCACATTCGACGCCATCCACGATCAGGCCAAGCCGCTCAACGTTCTCAAGGGAATTTACCGCGCCTTGAAGCCGGACGGCGTCTACCTTATGCAGGACATCAGCGGTACAGGCCACGTGGAACAGGATGTCGCGCATCCGATTGGCACGTTCCTATACACCGTCTCATGCATGCACTGCATGACCGTCTCACTCGCGCAGAACGGCGAAGGGCTCGGCGCCATGTGGGGCGAGGAACAGACGCGCGAGTATCTAGCGCGTGCGGGCTTTGCTTCGGTCGAAACGCACCGTCTCGCGCACGACATTCAAAACAACTGGTACGTAGTTAAGAAGTGAGGTCCTGCAAGCGAAATCGTTAGGTAGCCAGCCCACACGCGTAGCACTAGTGCTGCCCGCGGAGATCCACGAGCTCTACGCCTACAACCGGTGGGCCAACCAACGTCTGCTCGACTCATCCGCCTCGTTGTCCAGCGAGCAGCTGTTGAAGGATCGCGGCGTCAGCTTCGGTTCGATCTTTGAAACGTTGAAGCACATCGCGTGGGGCGAATGGCTCTGGCTTGCCCGATGGCGCGAACAGCCGGCTGGCGGAAGCAACCCTTTGGGGTACCCAAGCCTAACGACTCTGCGTGACCGTTGGAGCGAAATCGAGCGCGCACAACAGGTGTTCATTGCAAATCTCGCGGCGGCGGACCTCGAACGCTTGGTCAGCTACGAGAACCCGCCGGGCACGCATTGGACGTACAGCTTGCAGCACATGCTGCAGCATGTCGTCAATCATTCGACATATCATCGCGGACAAGTCGCTGGCATGCTGCGACAGGTCGGCGCCATACCGCCGGCGACAGACCTGCTGGTTTACATGGACGCGATGGCAGTGCCTCCACGCATTCGCGGCGAAGCACACGTAGTCGAGCGGCTGCCTCGATGAGCTGCACGGCCCACTGTTGCGCGATCGATTCGCTATTTGATCGGCGCGTGGCACAGCGAGATCTCAGGACTTACCGCCGTAAGGGGCCGAGCGCATCGACAAGGCAACTCTTGGAAGCGGCTCGTCAGGCAGGAGTTACAGGAGTCCACGTCCTCGATGTCGGCGGTGGAATCGGCGCGATTGCGCACGAGCTCTTGAGCGCCGGCGCCGCATATGCCACCGTGGTCGAAGCCAGCGCTGCCTATCTAGCAGCCGCGCGAGAAGAGGCTGAGCGCCGTGGGTGGAAGGACCGGCTGGATCTTGTACCAGGTGATTTCGTGTCGATCGCGGCGAATGTGCCTGCGGGCGACATCGTCACGCTCGATAAAGTCGTCTGCTGTTACCCAAACATGGACGACTTGCTTTCGGCCGTGACCGACCACACACGGCGTGCGTTGGGCATTGTGTATCCGCGCGACGGTTGGTGGGTCCGGCTGTCGATGGCTTTCGTGAACGTCATGCTTTCGTTCCGACGCGGTGCCTTCCGCGTGTACGTCTTTCCTAACGCGGCAATCGACAGCAGAATCCAACGCGCCGGTCTCGCCCGCCGGTTCGAGCGACGCGGATTCCTCTGGGTTGTGGCGCTCTACGAGAGACCGACCCGGCCAGCATGACGGCGCCAGTTCTCGGACTGCGCGCTAACTGGAAGCAATTCTCCCTCCTGGTGTTGATCAACGCGTTTGTTGGCGCAATGATCGGGCTCGAGCGTACGGTCCTACCCCTCATCGCAGAACGCGAATTCGGTCTCGCCTCAAAGACTGCTGCGCTCTCATTCATCTTCACATTTGGGCTCGTCAAAGCAGTGAGCAATGTGGCGGCCGGGTGGCTGGGAGATCGCGTTGGACGCAGGCGCACTCTTATCGTCGGCTGGCTGTTCGGCCTCCCGGTCCCGATCCTCGTTATGCTGGCGCCGAGCTGGTCCTGGATCATCGCGGCCAACGTTTTGCTCGGCGTGAACCAGGGGCTCACGTGGTCCATGACGGTCGTGATGAAGATCGATCTCGCGGGCCCAGAGCGGCGTGGCTTCGCGATGGGCCTGAACGAATTTGCCGGCTACATCGCCGTCGCGCTGACAGCGCTGGCAACCGGGATGATCGCGCAGCGCTTCGGGTTGCGCCCCGAACCGTTCTACCTCGGCATCGCAGTCGCGGCGTTAGGCGCGGCACTGTCCGTCCTTTTTGTACGAGATACGACGACGCACGTGCGCCACGAAGCAACGTTGCCGGCCGCCGCGGCGGCGTCGCACCACAGCGGTGTGGCACTGACGTTGCGCGAGCAAATGCGCGCGAGTTGGTCCCATCCCGCGCTTGGCAACGCGAGTCAGGTCGGTCTCGTCAACAATTTGAACGACGGTTTGGCATGGGGGATCTTTCCGTTGTTTTTTGCGGCCGCGGGTCTTTCCATCGGCCAGATCGGTGTGCTCGCGTTCGTCTATCCGGCGACGTGGGGTATTGCGCAGCTTGCAACGGGCGCTCTGAGCGATCGGCTAGGACGTAAATGGCTCATCGTTGCTGGCATGCTTCTTCAGGGCGGCGCCCTCATCGCCATGGTCTGGGTCAACAGCTTCGCCTACTGGATCGCCACGGGCGTCTTGTTAGGCATCGGCACCGCCATGGTATACCCGACGTTGCTGGCAGTCATCGGCGACGTAGCGCACCCGTCCTGGCGCGGTTCAGCAGTTGGCATGTACAGACTCTGGCGCGACTCTGGTTACGTCGTCGGCGCACTAGCGGCCGGTGTATTGTCTGACTTTTACGGGATGACGCCCGCAATCGCCGCCGTCGGCTGCCTAACGCTTGTCTCGGGCCTGGTGGCAGCGCTACGCATGCCCGAGACAGCGACGCTGGCTTCCACAGCGCGCCATCGTGTCGGACGCACAACCGGTTGATGCGCCGCGCAGACTGTGGCTGCCGCGGTGTGTTAGGCAGCGCCGCGGGTCCACACCCTCTCGTTCCGAATTGAGTTACAGCTACCGTCGTACTTCAGTCTCGGTGCGACGTGGGCGAGCGAGGTCATCGTAAGGCGCGTAGCCTTTCAATGAAGCGAGGTCAATGTCTCGATGCGCCCATACATCGAACTCATGACCCTCTGTAAATGAACGCCTCAGGAGCGCGATGGCGCTGTCTCGTCTTCCCATCGCTGCCTCAACTCGCGCTTCTGCGAACGACGCGACGCCGAGGCTGTACTTGCGCGGCAGCCGTTGGACAGCTGACAGCCGTTGCATGGCCGCGATCATATCGCCCGATCTCGCAGCTGCAACAGACGCGAGCCCGAGGTAGTCTGGATTCGTTCTCTTCTCAGTCGCGAGCGAGTCTGCAATACTCCACGCTGACTTCCAATCAGCGAGTTCGTAAAACGTTCGTGCGCGACCGTACCGCTCCGCGAGGCTCAGGGGCCGCTGTGCGGCGCGCGCGTCGTACCATTGAAGGCCATCAGCGAGGAACAGGCGAGCGGCGTGTCCGTGCCCATGCGCACGAAGTTCCATCGCGGCTTCCAGAGCGAGCTCGCCATAGTTCGTACCGAGCGGATCCACCGACAGGCGCTGCGCACCTGCGAGCACATTACGCAGCTCACCGATTCTGCCTAACGCGGCCAACGCACGAACCGACGAGCCCAAGACGTATAGTCGCTCCGGAAACGCCGCGCGCGCGCTAATGCCGGCATCGAGCTCCTTGTTGTGGTCTCCAAGCAGATGATGGACCCGACCCAGGACATCCCAGTAGGGAGCCCACGCGCGCATGGGCCCTTGCCCGGGCTTGAGAGAGAGCAAAGCCGTTCGTGCTTCCTGTATGTATCCGTTCTGCAGCGCTTCGACCGCCCAATTGTACGTTGCCTTCGTGCCCGGTGAGAGTGCAGCCAGCTGGCGTATGGCGCGGAGCGCTGCAGGGCGTTGGCCAAGCATCAGACTGCGCCGGAAGTCGAACCACAGCCGGTCGTACGGGCTAAGCTGAGCGCGGCGCCCGCTGAGCACTGTCAGGATTGAGTCGGCCGACGCGTAGTCACCTGTGTTGGCCATCGCAATTGAGCCCATCAGCATCGCGGCCGCGAAGGCAGAATCCAGGGCGAACGCACGTGCGAATCGCTGACCTGCTGCGCTAAAGTCGGTCGCTACGTAGTCCTCGAGCCCTTGTGCAAACTCACGGTATGCTTCGAACGTCGGCGGCAAGGCCGTCATCTCTACGGCCGACGCGATCCGCTTGTCTAGCGCCGTGGAGAGAAGTCCCATAACGCGAGAGCGAATCTCCTCGATTGCACCGATGGGAGCACCGGCGGGCGCGCGTACCGGTCCCACAACTCCGAGCAGCTTCGCCTTCGCTACGTCAGTTACCTGAACGTGAATAGACGTCTCAAGACGGTCACGGTAGTAGGAACCCGTTATAACGATTACCGCGTTGGTCTCGTCTGCGAGCGCCCGGACTGGATCTACCCCAGACTCAGCGGCTGCTTTCGAGTCAGCGAACCGTGTTGCCTGTAGTGCCGTAGGCGTTGGAACGACGTCTACGATTCCGGTCCGTTGCAGACCCTCGGTGATCCAGTCGGCAGCCATGACACCGAGGAAATCGAGGTCACTTCGCGAAGTGCGGTTCGCGAATTGGGCGACGACGACTCGCTGTGGAGGCACGAGGCTGACAGGAGGGATCGTCGCGGTCCTCGAACGCCCGCGCTGAACCGTTAGGCCGATCGTCGTCGCGACGAGCAGCGTCACGACCATTGCCCAAGGGCGCGACAGTCTATTTGGTGGACGAGCGAGGGCACGCGCCATGTCGGAGGCTCGCGCAAACCTCGCAGATGGTTCACCGGACAGAGCGCGCGAAACGGCGCGTTCAATGTGTGCAGGAACGCCATCGCCCGCGATGAGCCTTCGCAGCGTGCTCAATGAACTGCGACGTCCGAGGACGTCGGCGGCTAAAGGTAGCGCCGGACGACCCCCGGTAAGCATCTCGTGCAGAACGACGCCAAGGGAATAGATGTCGCTTCGCCCGTCCACAACAGCGGCGTCCGCCCGCTGTTCAGGGCTCATGTATGCCGGCGTACCGAGGTTCACCCGTTCCGTGGGCGAGGTTAGGTGTTCGGCTGCCTCGCGCACTGCTCGCGCTATACCAAAGTCACTGATGACCGGATGTCCTGCCACGAGGAGTACGTTGGCCGGCTTGATGTCGCGGTGAACGATGCCCTGGCCGTGCGCATAGTCGAGCGCATCCGCTAGCTGCACCACCAAGCGCACGGCGTGCGCAACTTCGAGCAAGGGCCGATCAGCGAGCATGTCGCGAAGGCTTTTGCCATCTACGAATGGCATCACGTAATAGAGGACGCCGGCCGCATCTCCCGAATCGTGCAAAGGGAGAATGTTCGGATGGGTCAGTCGTGCAGCTATCGCGATTTCGCGGAGAAACCGCTGTTTGCTTATTGAGTTCGCCACCTCGGGGTGCAGAACTTTGATCGCAACGTGTCGCTGGTGCCTAACGTCTTGTGCGAGATAGACAGTCGCCATTCCGCCGCGTCCGACTTCTCGCTCGACCGTGTACCGCGCCGCAATAGCACGGACAAAATCGGGTCTTGGTGTGCGGTCCAATGGGATCATCGACCTACTGTCCGAGGCTGCTTGTGCCAGCAATCTTCCGGCATCTGACACTAGGAGAAATCATGCCGCAGGCGACGATACTGGGGACAGGAGGCATTCCAAACCTGAAGATCGTGGAAGACCATGGCATTCGGAGTGCGCCGACATTCTGGTTTGAGCTGCACACGCAAATCGAAGTGCCCGCAGCGGCCGCGACAACCCTCAAGGCGCAATTGGCAGCGGGCAATATCGCAGGTGCCAGGAGTACCATCATGGCTCAAGGGATTATCGATCCGCGCGTCAATCAGGCACAACTCACAGCGCTTCTGAACGCACTTTTCCAGGTCTGAGGGTGCTCATCGCGACGGGACGGTCATGCGACGAGCGAACGCCAGTCGAATCGTTAGGGCGACTATCTCGCTTGGATAGTTGACAGGAGCTGCAGCGTTTCGGGTGACGGCTGGGTCTCATATTCCTTCCACAATCGCTGGGCAAATTGGCGGTAGATGTCGACGGCGCCCGCCCGATCCCCGAGGCGGGCCAGCATCGTCATGACTCGGCGAACCATCCGCTCGTCTGCCGACGCGAGCCGGGCGACGCGCCTGGCGAGCTGCGCGGCGTTAGTGAATTCCTCATCAATCGTTAGGCGTTCAACAAGACTCCAGGCGACCTCAATGGCCCGCGTCCGATAGCGTGCGCGCTCCTCCTCGAGCCAGGCTTCGAATTCACCACTATCTGACACGAAGAAGCCAGGCACAAGGTCGCCGGAATAGAGTTCGAACGCTTCACCCAGACGCTCGTCGTTTGCGGCGCTGTCGAACGCGATCGCGTCAACCCAGATGCTGTCGCCGGACACGCCGATCGATTCCGTGCCGCGCGATACGAGGACGCGGTCACCTAACGACTGCCGAAGGCGGTGCAGCGCCTTTCGCAACGACGCGCGGGCCCGTTCTTGCGGAAGCTCCGACCACAGGAGGCCCACAACCCGATCGCGCTGGTGAAAGCCACGAGGCCGTGCCAACACCAGATACAGTAGCAGGGCGATCGCCTTAGGCTGAGCAAGCAAATCGTCAAGGGCGCAGCCCTTGTCGTCCCGAGCCTCGAGCGTGCCGAGCACGCAGAGCCTAATCATCGGATGAAGGGGTCACAAAGGTCGCGGCCGGGGCACGAAGCTACGCGCTGGCGGGCGCCGCGGAAAGTTGACGCATCGCGCCGAGAACGGCTGCGGGCCGGAGCCGTCACGAGTCGGTCACGGGGCACCTCTATCGTGGGCACAACCCCCAGCCGAGGCCTCCAATGAGACCCTCCCCCACACCTAACGCCGGGAATGAGCAGCCGATCACTGATCTTCTCCGGCATCCTCTCGTCCATGCACTCGAGACGTTTGCCGTCCCGTTCTTTTGTTACGCCAGCGACGGTCGCCGAACGCACACGTCGTCAGCAGCTCAACAGCTGGCGCGTTCTGGGACGCTCGGTCTCACGGTCGGCCAACAGGCAGACCTAGTCGCCGCAGAAGCACTGCGCCGACCGCCGTCCGGATCACGTCAGAGACAGTTCGCGGTGGTGCGTGAGCTGCCGGCGTGGCACAACGGGGTCACACTCGCAGTGCATCTGGCATGTCCTGTCTTGGAGAAAATCAGCGCGGTAGTAGTGGCACAGGCTCGCGTTAGGGAGTCGTCCGCAAATGAAGTGATCAGCGGGCTCACTATGCGAGAGTCGGAAGTCGCGTACCTCATTGCCGCGGGCCTTGCAACCAAAGGCATCGCATTCCGCCTCGGGATTAGCCAGCACACGGCTCGCCACCACACTGAACGCGTGTTCTCGAAGCTGGGGATTCACTCCCGTGCGGGAATCGCGTCGCTGGTCGGCAGACAGTTAGGCCGTTCGTCCCATATGACTGTCGTCGCGGGCACAGGATACTGAATCCTAGACGAAGCCCGAGGAACCATGCGTGCCGCTGACTTAATTCGGATGTCCCGCTTGTCGCTCATCTCATCGCTGGTCATGCTAACAGGCAGCGCCTGCGACCGCCTAACGAGCCCCGCGGAAACGAAGAACGCTGACATCGAGTCCGAATGGGCGTACAGCGCTAGCTCCCGTGATCGCATCACGCCGACGTACTGCACGACATCCGGCACGGTGAGCATCAGGCAGGCTGGTAGCGCGTTTGAGGGCCGCTTCACGGGCCTCTCCAGCTGCGAGGCACGCGGCATCGCCTTCGCTGACGCGATCAATGATCAGATCATCGATGGTCGTGTGAATGGCAGGGGCGTCTACTTCAACTTGGCGCGAAGCAATTGCCCGCATGAAGGAGGCGTGATGCAGGGCGATGACAATCAGATCCGCGGCAGTTACGGCGCGCCGTGCAACCACTCGGGCACGTTCGTGATGCGGCGCAAGTAGTCGCGGATTCTATCCGCGAGAGTTCCCACTCATCCCAATCCGGAGAAGACCATGCTCAGTATCAGCCGCACAGCCTCGCTCTTCGTCTTCTTGGCGCTCGCGTTAGCGACAGGAGCGTGCGACGAGCTCAGAAGTGCATTCGCGCCTGCCGAGGAAGATGACAGTTCCTCCGCCGGCTCCGGTAACCGCAATCCCGGCGGTGGCGCTCCTCCCACGTACGTTGGACTGTATCAGGGCGAAGTGCGCCGCCTTCTCTCGGGAGTCTCCGGTTGGCGCACGTCGCGTAACGCGGCAACGGACGGTGGAGTTCCGCCTAACGTTTCAATTGGTGCGGCATGCATCCGCGACACGTACGTGGCGGCTGCCGTACAGTATGCCTGGGCGGCTGAAAGCTACTACCGATTGAACCACTCCTCCGCCGGCTCCATGGCTGCGCAAATGCACTCCAACCTCCTCAGCGCCAATGGTCTCTGCAGCTCGGCCACAGGTGCCGCGATCAATAACTGCCGAACGTTGTCGCTCTGGGGGTGTCCACCACCGAGCGTGTAGTCGAGCGTTGTTCTTAGGCGCTGGTTGGTCAGCACACTCACTCATTCATCGAGGACGGAATGTCGCCCTGCCTAACGCTATGTCGAGCGCTGGCACTACGATGGCTGGCGCTGCTCACTCTGAGCATGCCGCGCGCTGCTCAAGCTCAGAGTGCCAATACGGATCCAATTCCCCTTGGCGTTCGCGAGTCGAGTAGTCTCCTGGACGCGCTCCCCGGAATGGCCGCGGCTTTCGCCGCTGGGGGTGTGATCAATCGACTGTCGCTCACGCCGACGTTCGCTGCGGCGAGCGGCGGGCGTCAGTTCGGTGCCACGCTTGGGCTGTTGAACAAGAATCAGGCGATACCCTTCCAGCTTCGGGCTGGATACAAGCGATTGGACACCAACAGCGAAGACAGAAACAGAATCTCTGCCGACGCGAAGGCACAGCTCTACTCCGGGAAAGTCGGCACGCTCGCGCTCCGAGGTGCCTTCCAGAAGACAGTTGATGTCACCACGCGTCAGGACTACTTGATCGCGGCGGATCGGCCCGTGTTCAAGGTTGCGTCGCAGGATGTGGTGGCCGGTGCCTCAGTCGCCTACGCAATCGTCGACCCAGACAGCGGAAAAACGTCTCGAGGGTCGATCATCACTGCAGGGCTGCGTTGGGCGCCGAGCGCGGTAAGCGTGCTCGAAGCGGGCTATCAGTTCAAGGCCGGACTTCCAACCGCCGACGACTTTTCCGTCACGCTCTCGCAGACGGTAGCCTACCTGCGATCGCAGCCGACGCTGATCATCGTTGTTGGAAAGAGCCGCGTGATTGCGCTCAATCTTGTCGTTGCGTGGTCGCTATGACTGGAATAGCGGCTAGCCTCCGGCGCATCGGAGGCTTCGTTAGGCTAACGTATGCAATTGCAAGCTTGCTGATCGCAGGAGCAGCGTGCGCGCCGCCAGACCAGCGTTCTAAGCTCGATAGTGCTGCGCTCGAGTCGAAAGCGGTCCCCGCACGTATCGAGCTAGAACGCACGATTCACGAAGGTGACTCGATCCTCGGTACCCAATTCGGCGCGAGCCTCTCGGCCGGCATCGAGGAGTCACTGCTGAAAGCTGCGACGGAGTCATACTCCATCATAACGTCGTTCCTAACGCGCCTGCCCGACGCAGAGCCTGGCGCTGCACCTACATCGGAGGCGGCCGACACGCTCTTCGCGCTAGCTATCCACGGGAGTCCTTTGGTGAGTCGCAGCCTCGTGTGGGGCGAAGTCGCCAACACGCCGGGAGAATTTGCCAGCGTTTGGTCCACCAAGGCATGTACTTCGGAACGTTCTTGTCGCGCAAAGGCCCTCAGCCTTCCCCGCGCATCGGACCTATTGCGACACCCGGACCTCATTGCCGTCGAACGCTCGGCCATAGAGGCCTTCCTGAACCAGCCGCTTATATTGCCCGGCCGAAGCAATCCAATTCGCGAAGTGAAGGACAAGGAACTGAAACGGGCGATTGCGATTGCGACATGCTCGAGTCGGGGCGAGACAATTCGCTACGCCGTCGATATCGACAAGCGCTTCAGTCCCATTGTGTACGCGTTTGTTCGCGCGCACGAGTATGCGCACTTTGCGCTTCGACACGTTAGGTGTGACGGAGGAAAGCCAGGGGATCGCGAACTACCTTCGGTAAGGATCAGGGAGTTACTAGCCGACTGCAGTGGTGCAACGATGATGTACGCTCGCGTCGACAATGGTTATCGGGCCGTCGACTTCACCGCCGGCGTCTTCTCACTGCTTACCGTTCCGGTATCAGACTATCCCAGCTTCCAGGAACGCTCGGAGTCCTTGTGGCGTCGCAGCTGCTAAGCTCCGGTTGGTTACCGAGTGCACGTCGAGTCAGAGATCGGCGCCACCCCGCCGGTGCACGGTTTCCATCCTTGCGGCTCGCACAAGAGCCAATGTGTCAGCCACGTCACCTTCCTCCATGCCGCGGCGCGCGTAGCGGCTCATCCCGTCCAAGTCTTGCGCGTTAGGGCTCGCGCCGCGGCTCCCATCGCAGAGCTACGTGCGCCGTGACTGAAACTAGGTAGTGATGAGCAACCCAAAGCCATCGAGCGTCTCGCGCGCTGCGGCTGATCAACGGACGCCAGGCCGGGGTACGCGATGTTACGATTCCAAGGTCGTGCCGCACCCACAGGTTGCCGGCACCATCGAGCACGCGGCCGTTGACGAACAAGAGGTCGAGCGGCGTTTGCGCTACCGGCTGGCAGCACGAGCGGCGTCAGCGCTTCGATCGTTAGGAAGCGCCGCGTGGCACTCACCCTCGCGTTCCGAATTGGTGCGTGTACTTCACGATGAACGATCGCGTCTGCGGGCGCACCCAGTCGAAGAAAGCATCCGCTTCACGTCCATCGTTGAACACAATAAACAGTCCCGTTCCTGCTGTATTGAGCCAGCCGAACCGCACATTCGCGTTCCAAATGCGGTCCTGATCGTTGTACTGCGTGAGCGACTGCAAAAACACGCGCGGCGTGAAGAAATACGCGAGTCGGAAGCCAATGCGCGAGCGGATGAAGCTCCCCTGATCCAACTCAACGTCCTGATAGTCGCCAACGAGTGACGTGCTCAGCGACGCGCCGCGTCGCCACGTGAGCGTTGCGTTCCCACCGAGCCGCGTCCCGTTGTAAAACGGCCCCATGTCGCTGCGGCCGGCGATCGATAGCGGTGCGCTCGGATTCGTCGTGAAATCCCAGCTTAGCGTGGGCCAGCTATAGTCCCCTGGCGGCAGTTTGACGCCACGCGCGATGTTGAACGTGTCGCGCAACCCTTCGACGTAGTAGTTGAACTCTGGGCCGAAGCGTCCGCCGTCCGCGAACTCGACCTCGGTAAAGTCAACGTGGATCTGACCGCTCTGTTGATGCCCATCGAGGTCGAAGTAGCCGCGATAATTGATGTGTGGATTCCACTGCCGCAGCCACTTGAGACGCTCGTTGCGCACGAGGCGCATCAACGCGACCTCGTAGAAACGAAACCCACCACCGCGATTGAGGAATCCAACGGCAGGATTGAAGTCTTCGCCAACCCGTATGTAGCGCACCGCATTCGTCCAATTCTGCGTCTGATAACCAGCGCGTGCGCTGAAGCCAAAGTCATCACCGCTTTGTCCGGGGGTCTCCGTTTTTGCCCCCCACCAGTCAAACGTCCATGCATCGCTCAAGCCGAGGCGACCGTCTAGGCCGATCGTTCGGTTGTGATTATCGGGCCCGGCCGTTTCTCGCTGTACGCCGATGACGCCGACGCGCGACCGCCGTCCCAGCTCACGCGACGCGCGTCCCACCGTGTACGCTGTGGACGACTGACGCCCGGCCACTTCATCGGTATAGATGTGCAGCAACCCGACAGTCGTTCCACCGGCGCGTCCCGTGATGCGGCCGCCGCCGAGAATGGGGACTGGGCTACCTAACGAGTCTATCCCGATGCGCCGAGTGAAGAAGAGCTCGATCGCCTGGGGTGTTCCTGCCGAAAACACACCGGCGTTCTCGAGAAAGAATGGCCGCTTCTCGGGAAAGAAGAGCGGGAAACGCGTGAGATTTGTGCGCTGTTCATCCACTTCGACCTGCGCGAAGTCAGTGTTATACGTAAGGTCCAGCGTTAGGCTTGGCGTTAGGCCATATTTGAGATCAGCTCCCCACTCGCCTGTTGCATCGAACTCGCTGTTTTGCAGCATATAGTTGCGCGCGGTGCCGCCAAGGACGTACGGCGTTGCCGTCGCGACCCGCCGTACCGGAACCTGGACCCCACGCAACGTCCCTGCGAGCGAGAGACGCATCAGGTTGAACTGCCGCGGGATGAAGGACCAGAACGCCTCTTCGTTCTTGCGCCGGATACCGCGTACGAGATTCAGCCCCCACGTCTGGTCGCCCCCACCGCCGTAGCGCAGCGTCGCGAACGGAATGCGAAACTCGGCATACCAGCCTAACGAATCGACCGATGTCGCGACGGTCCAGCTCGCATCCCAATTGAGATTGAAACCGCCCATCGATCCTGCTTGCGCCCGCCCCTGCCCCTGCTGAAAAACGCCGCCCCCTTCACCTTCCTTCACCACCTGTCCGTCATGTTCGATCCCCGACGGGGTCGTCGCGAAGACGAACCCGTTCTGGCGATCGAAATAGGTGTCCAGGATGATGCCGAAGTAGTCGCTATTCGTTAGCGTCACGTCGCGGACTTTGTCCCCCCGCATAATGCCCCCCGGCTCGCGGTCGAAAAGCCACGCTCCTATGTAGAGCGCTTCGCCATCCGTGAGAATGCGGACCTCTGTCCGCTCAGTGACGGGATCCCCTTCGCGCAGCTCGCGCTGGGTAAAGCCCTCGTAGAGATCGCCGCTCGCCCAGATCTCCTCACTCAGGTGGCCGTCGATCGCGGGGGCAGCGCGTACCGCTGCCGCTCGCCCTTCGCGCGGCTCGACCTGCCGGCTGGGCGTGACATCCACGCGTTGGGCGTTGGCCGCAGGAGCGAGCGCTAGCAGGGCGGCCGTCGCCAGGAAGATTCGCGATACTCCAAAAGTCGTGGAGAGTGGCATTGCGGGATTTAGGGTATTCGGTGCTTCGCACGTCGGCGTCTGAGCCATACGCGTAGACGCCCCCCTGGCGCTGGAATCGCCCGGGGAAAGATCGGCCAAATCTACCCCAACGCTTCAGTTACACGCTGTGTCTATCAGTCGGAATCGCATGACGGGACTCGCTATACAAGCCACACAGTCGGCGCCGCTCGGCGGCACTGAGGAGCAGGCGCTGATTACCCGGGTGCTGGACGGCGATCGGGGAGCGGCGCGTACGCTCTACGAGTCGCACGTCCATCGCGTCCATCGGTTGGTCTTCCGGCTGTGCGGCGACGAGGAACTGACGCATGACCTTACGCAGGACGTCTTCATCCGGGCTTTCGAGCAGCTGCCACGCTTTCGCGGCGAGGCAGCGCTCAGCACGTGGCTGCACCGGATCGCCGTGAGCGTCACGCTGAACGCGATGCGCAAGGTGCGCCGGCTCGCAACGCGGGAGAAGAGCCTGGAAAGCGCGGGTGCGGCGCATTTGGCCGCGGAAGGCTCTCCGCGGGACTCGGAGCTGCGCGAGCGCCTAACGCGGGCGATCGATGCACTGCCCCCCGGGGCGCGTGCGTCGGTGATTCTGCACGACATCGAGGGGTACACCCACGTTGAGATTGCCGCGATGCAAGGCATCGCGGTGGGAACGAGCAAGGCACGCTTATTTGACGCGCGCGTGCGGCTGCGCCAGGCGCTAGCCGACTACGTGCGGGAGTAGACTATGACTGAAGACAAGCTGCAAGAGCTGTTGAAGGAGGCGGGCCGCACGTGGCGCGTGCCGCCGGAGCCTCGCGTGGCGGAGATGTGGGCCGGGATCGAGGCGAAGCACTTCAACCGGCCACACAACCGCCTAACGCCAAAGTGGTGGCTGCTCGTGACAGCCGTCGCGGCGTCGCTCGTGATCGGAGTCGCCCTGGGCCGCTTCTCGACGATGCAGCCCGCCGCTCAACCAGTCGTCGCGGCCGTACAGACTGGAGTGGGCGAGCCATACGGTCAGACCGCGACGGAGCTACTCGCGCAGACGGCTGTCTTACTAGCGGCGCTGCCTGGGGAGGCACGAGAAGGACGTGCCGATGACCGCTTAGCCACGCAGGCCTCGCGATTGCTTGTCACTACACGCCTGTTGCTCGACTCGCCAGTCGCGAGCGACCAGCGACTGCGCGTTTTGTTGGAAGATCTCGAGTTGGTTCTGGCGCAGGTAGCGCAGCTCTCCGGGCCGACGCCGCGCAATGACGCGGAGCTCGAGTTTATCACCGAAGCGGTTGAACAGCGTGACGTTGTACCGCGCATTCGCGTCGCCGTCGCTTCGCTTGCCGGCGACGCTAACTGAGGATGGAACACCATATGATGCGATCGACGATCCTGCTCCTGGTGACGTGCGCTGTCTCGTTAGGCGCTCAGCCGCCGCGGGCGCCCACCCCGCCTCGCGCCAAGACCCCGCGTCCCACTCGAGTGGAAACACCGCGCGCGCGGGATATTTGGCACGAGCCGTTCATCACGGTGGAGCCACACCTCCTGCAATCGCCGTGGCACCTGGAAATGACGCTCCCGGAACTGCCGCACACGCCGGTGATGCCTGAAATGCCGGTCATGCCCGTGATGCCCGAAATGCCAGTGCTGCCCGAAATGTCGCTGTGGCATCAGCCGCCGCGAGGAACTAGGCCGATTACGCCAATGGCGCCAATCGCACCAATACAGCCCATGGCACCAATTTCACCGGTACCGTCGTGGCACACCCCGGACGTCGATTTCCATTTCACGACGAGCTGGAATCCTGGCGGGCCGCGACCTGCGTGGGCGCCGGACGATCCGGCTGATTCACTGTACCGTCGAGCGCGCGAGCTGCTCAATCGCGGTGAGTATCGTCAGGCAGCGCTCGCCTTTCGCGACCTCTCGACCAGGTTTCCTGGTTCGCAATACGCACCCACCGCGCTCTATTGGCAAGCGTTCGCGCTATATCGCATCGGCGGGATGGCCGACTTGCGTGCCGCGTTGACCGCAATCGAAACGCAACGCACGAAATACCCCAGCGCGAATGAGAACGATGCAGCAATGCTTCAAGCACGCATTCTTGGAGCGCTCGCCAACCGAGGTGACGCAGCTGCGGAGCGCCAACTCGCTGCGCAGACGGCGCAACCCGGCCAGCGCTGTGAGGCTGAAGAGGATCAGGGCGTGCGCGTCGAAGCCCTCAATGCGTTGTATCAAAACGATCCTGAAACTGTTGGCCCACTCATTCAGCAGGTGCTCGCGCGCCGAGATGAATGCTCGGTGCAGCTACGTCGGCGAGCGCTATTCATCATCGGCAACAGACGCGATCAGGCTGCAACAGGCGTCCTGGCAAACGTCGCCAAGACCGATCCGTCCTTGGACGTGCGCGTAGAAGCCGTGTCGTGGCTCGGACGCTCGGGCGACGACGCCGCGCTCGAGGTGCTCGAAGAGATACTGCGGACGAGCGATGAAGAGCGCATGCAGCGCGCCGCGATCCGCGCATTGGCGAATCATCCGAATCAGCGCGCCCTGCAACGCGTGCGCGCCTTGGTGGAGCGCGCGGACGCGCCTGAGCGCCTGCGCTCTGAAGCGATCGCGACGTTCGAACGAGAGCGCCTAACGGCGGAGGAAGTCGTATGGCTCCGCGCGCTCTATCCCAAACTCGATCGCACCTCACTCAAGCAACGCGCCGTGAGCGTGGTCGCCCGCGCCGGCGGTGCCGAGAACGAGGCGTGGCTGCAAAGCATCCTGCGCAACGAGGACGAACCGTCTGAAGTGCGCTCGGCGATCCTGCAGCGTCTCGGTACATCCATGCCGATCCCCGATCTCGGCCGGATGTACGACGGCGCGTCGTCCCGCATGGTGCGTGAATACATCATCAGCGCGCTGGCCCGCCGCACCGAACCAGAGGCGACCGACAAACTGATCGACATCGTCAAGACGGGTACTGATCCGCAGCTACGACGTTCCGCCGTGAACGCACTCACCCGCAAGAAAGACCCCCGCAGCACGAAGCTCTTGCTGGAGCTTATCGCCAAATGATCCGAGCATCGGTGCGCCGTATCGCCGGCGCGATCCTAACGACGTTGCCTACTGTTGCTGCAGCCCAGTCACTGGAACAGCGCGTAGCGCAGGTGCGCGACGGAGAAGTCGAGTTTCACTTTGCGGCACGGCAAGGTGTCTGCGGCGATGGCCGCTACTGGATGCGCGTGGACGCGAACTCATGGCACGGGAACTTCAGTGATGCCACACGCATGGCCCCGTGCGAGGATGGACCGGTTCGCGTGCTCTTGACGCGCTCTGATGGAATCACCGTTAGGTTGCAAACGTACGCCGGGCCGCTGCAAAGCGAACAGGGCGCGACAAACATCGGGCGAATACCCGCGCGCGAAGCGGCAAGCTACCTGTTGAGCATCGCTGAGGCTGTCGACGCGCGCACCGCGCACGACGCGATCTTCCCCGCGACAATCGCGGATAGCGCTGCCGTCACGCCAACGCTGCTTCGGATCGTACAGAACAGCGAACGGCCGCGCGCGTTGCGCACCAGGGCGATCAGCTATCTCGCGCAACGTGCCGAGGAGCCCGGCGGCGTCGGCGCGCGTGAAGCGGGGCGCCGGTTAGGCGCTATTGCGCGCGATGAACGTGACAATCAGCAGATCCGCAGTCAGGCGTTGCGCTCACTCATTCGCATCGATGCGGGTGGTGGGTACGCGTCGCTCGAAGAACTGGCTTTATCTTCCAGCGATCCCTGGCTCGCTGGAGAAGCGACAAAGGCACTCGCGAGCTCAGGCGACCCACGCGCGCGGGCGTTCCTCCGTCGTGCAGCCCTCGGCGCCACGCATAACGAAGCACGGGTTGCCGCGATCAATGGTCTGGGGGGTGAGTATGGGTCCGCGGCTGATGCCACCTTCCTGCGTGACCTGTACCCGAAGCTCACGGCGGAACGTGCCCGCGACGCGGCGCTCAATGCCATCGCATCGATCGGCGGTTCAGCGAATGCGTCGTGGCTCCTGACTATCGCGCGCGGCGATACCGGCGCTGTGCAACAGCGGCGCAGGGCCATCGAGCTGGCCGATCGTGCCGGTGTCCCAGTCACTGATGTGATTTCGCTGTACGACGCGGTCGGCGACTCCGACATCCGTGGCACAATCATCAATGTGCTCGCGCGCGATGGATCCAAACCAGCCGTCGACAAGCTTATCGCGATCGCGCGCGACGACACGCAGTACAATCAGCGACGTCGCGCCATCTCCGCGTTAGGTAAGTTCGATGATACGCGCGTGAAAGAGGCGCTCCGCGGGATCGTGGAGCGCCCGCGGTAGTTTAGCGCTCCATCGCGACTGCGACGATCAGGCGCGAGAGCGCCTGGACGTCGCGTAGATCGAGGACTTCGGCCGGGGAGTGCGAATAGCGCCCCGGCCAGGACAGACCGGCGAACGGCGCGCCGAATAGCGTAATGGCAGTTCCATCGGTGCTCCCGTGCGTCGTCCCGATCTGGAGCGGAATCCTGTTGTTCTGTGCGAGGCGTACGATGCGATCACGCTCCGCGGTCGGAGCCATGGCGCCATCGTCCAGGCCTCGCAGCACGGCCCCTGCACCTAACGGCGCGTAGGCGAAGTGCGGCGACTCGAGCGGCGTGTCCGACGAGACGAACGTATCGATAGCATAGACGCGCGAGAGGGACGCCCCGTGTGACGCGGCGAAGGCGCGCGCCCCATTGAGTCCGCCCTCTTCGCGGACACTCCACGCAAGGATCACCTTGCGCGTGAGCTCGGACGGATCGATCGCTTGGGCCGCGAGGAGCAGCGCAGTCGACCCGGTGCGGTCGTCGCTGCCCCGCGCCGTGACGCGCGTTCCGGCGAGGCGTGCCCCGCGCTTGTACGCCGTGACACCAAGCCCTGGCCTAACGCCGCGAGCGGCGAGTTGCGCCGAATCGAGACCGAACCACCCGGTGAGGTTGACTGGAGCTTTCACGCGCGCGGAATCACGCGGCACGAACACCCCACGGAGCGACTCGGCCGCTCGGCCGGCCGCGTCCGGATCGAAGTGCAAATAGGCCGGCTGACCTTCCCACGCGTGAATAACCACGCCGCCGCGACGGCCTAACGTCACCTGACCGTCGGGGAGGATGCGTTCCACTTCGAAGGCCACTTCATCCATGTGAGCCATGAAGACAACGGAGTCGCGATCGGGGCCGGCGCTCACGATCAGGTTGCCCGCCGTATCGACTGCTGCGCTGCTCCGCGCCCAGGCGGGAAGCGCGGCACGAATCGCGTCACGTACGCGCCCCTCATGTCCCGGTACGCCGGGAAGGTCGGCGAGCGCAAAGAACTGTTTCTCGATGGCGTCGTACGCGTCCCGCCGCGCGCTGAGCACTCGTGCTGTGTCGAGGGGCAGCACCTGCCACCCTGTCATGTTCGTTGACGCGCCGGCCGCGCGTGTGACAGCCTCCAACAGCGTACCGGCGTCGCTTTCGTGAATGGACTCGACGAACGTGCCGGCAAAACGGACACGCGGCGTGATAACGCGGGCTGAATCCAGCCGGATAGTCCGCTGCAGTGCGTTAGGCATGCGACCCCGTGCAAGGACGGCATCGGCAGCGGTCGGCCGTCCGACGTCGACCAGCGTCAGTTGAGCGATGGATCCGAGTCGCGCGAGTATCCCTGCGAGGCCGACCCAGCCGAAGGCACGCTGACTCGAGATGACGAAGATCGTCTCGCCCGATGACACGGAGGCCTGAGCTACAGTCGCGACCGCGGCACAACTTGCACGAGCGCCCGCGGCGGGACCCGCCGCAAACCCCTCGTACGTCCACGCGGGCCGATCGGCAATGACAGGATCCAGCAGCGAGATGCCTAACGCTTCGACATCGGCTCGTGACGCGGCGCCAATGTCGACCCACAGCTGATCGACGTTGACGACCGTTGTGTCGCCGCGGTGCTGGCGCGCGAAGTGGCCGTTGGCTACAGCGACGACGCCCGGTACCCGGCCGGTCCTTGTGAGCACCGCGACGCGCTGCGCTTCATGAAACTGATCCCACAACGGATGTGCCGGCTGACCGCCGGAGCGATGCAGCCTGATATACCCGGCGTCCGTGATCTGGCTAACGACGAGGCCGGGGACGTCGAGCGCGCAAGCAACAACACGCCGCGGCGTACCGTTGCCTACGCGACGGATGAGATTACCACGCGTATCGCTCGTCCAACCGCGTCCGAGCTCCCGCGTTAGGCGCTCGGCAACGTACGACTCGCGCCCCGGTGTAGCCTCGAGCGCGATCCACGTAGAGAGCGCCGATGGGATCCGCTCATTGTTATTCTGCGCGTAAACGCTGGCAGCCCAGAGGACCAACGCCAACGCCGTCCGCGCGACTCGCCATGGAGTATCAGCCATACCGTTCCCCTCGCATCAGCTCGAATAGTACGCCGCGTTCTCTTCGATATACCCAGCGGTCAAATCACAGCCATACGCCGTCGCAGAAGCATCACCCGCGCCTAACGAGACGCCGATATCGACGGTGTCGGCTGTCAAAGCCGTACGTAGCGCCGGCTCATCGAAATCGATGCGCAAGCCGCCACGCACGACCGAGTGACCATTGATCCACGCGTCGGTCGTTTCTGGACGTATCATGCAATCGAAACATTTTCCAACCGCCATCAAGACCCGAC
>JBQTIF010000191.1:0-23939 GCA_052388395.1 Gemmatimonadaceae bacterium
CGTTGGCGCACGGCAGCGATCACTGGCTCAGGCACGGCGTCAATTGCAATCGGCTGCTCCTGTTCGCCAGCACATGCGACTACGAACAACAGCGCACCTAACGATGGAACCCTGGACATCATTTGGCGAGCGTCGCCGGCACTCCGCCCATGTCGCAAATGATCTGCCACTCGGCAGGGGTGACGGGAGACACGGATAGCCGACCAATTCGAACCAACGGCATGTACGCCAGCTCCGATCGCTTTTTTATCTCGGACAGAGGCACGGCGCGTGGGACAGCGCCAACGGCTTTGATGTCGACCATGAACCACGTCGGAGCCGCGGCTTTGGAATTGGCGTCGAAGTGTGCGTGCTTTTTGTCCAGCGCCGTTGAATCGGGATATCCTTCACGCACGACCTCGCAAATGCCGACGATCGACTTCTCGTCACCGGTGTGATAGAAGAAGGCACGATCGCCAACCTTCATACCGTCGCGCAGGTAATTCCGCGCAATTGGATTGCGCACGCCGTCCCACGTCGTGGTCTTCTTCGGTGCGGCGATCAAATTGTCGAATGAAAACGTCGTGGGCTCGGTCTTAACGAGCCAGTAGCGTCGCTCGCCGGGAGCTCGCGGAGCAAAGGGATCGTAAGCCATCGCGGCCCAACGTACCGTGCATTAGCCGCGCGGTCAAAGCACGCTTACGCCGCCGGCGGATCCTTCATGCGGGTGCGCGACACGCCCATACAACAGCGCGCCGGCGTCCGTCCCGTTCATGACATCTGCTCTTGCGCTGCTTCTTCGGCAGCGATCTCTACTTTCTCGCGCTTGATGTCGAGGCGGAGTCGCCCAAAGAGTCCCATGTACATGTTCGCGATCCACACCAATGCGAACCCGGAGATCACGTATCCGCGCCCGTCTTCGAAGAGCAGGCGGTAGCGCGTCATAACGAGGAAGCCGAGCGTGACCCAGTGGCTGAAGCAATACTCGCACGTAAACAGGAAGAAGAACTTCCGCACTGCGAATGAGCGCGACGTTCGCGTCCGCTCTTCCATCCACTCACGAGGTTCGCGGAATACCTCTTCATGCGTAACTGTCCACGCGATAGACGCGATCGGTAGTGCGAGGATGAAAAGGGCCAGCAATGGATTGGTAGCGAGCATAGCAGTAGGGCACGGGCGTTCACTCTATTATCGCACGAGCCGTGCGCGCGGGCCGGCGGATGCGAGCCCCGCTTTTGCATGACGCGGCTGGTGTTAGGCAAAACTGCCCGTCTGAGCGGGCTCAGCAGCGTTAGGAGATGACTTGGCTGAAGTGCAACGCAAGAGGCGACGCCGCAATCGAATCGATCCGTTCATGGCGGCAATGGAACGCGGCGGCGATCCTGCCTTCCACCGTTCTACCATTCCAACGGGCAAACGAAGAAGTGAACCGGTCGCTTCGTTAGGCGCTGACTGGTCCCTCCCAAGAGGTGATCCGTAGATGTCAACTCGGCCGTATGCCATCGTCGAAGCGCCTTCCACGCTAACGCTTAACGCAAAATCGATCGCTGCGTGGTTACCCAAGCTCGCCGATGTCGTGGCGACGGTGCTCGATGCGGGCGAGTTCCCTCTGGTGCTGGGCGGTGACTGTACGATCCTGCTTGGCACGATGCTCGCGCCGCGACGTCGCGGCCGTCTTGAGCGATGCATCACGGTCGCGTGCGAAGGACGCTAGTTCGGACATCGCGCGTTCAAAACTTCCTGCAAGCGACGGTACATCTCGTCAGCCCAGAGTCGCTGCACCGCACGGTGGAGCTCTGGACCATCCTGCAGTTTGTACTGCGCGGCGACGCGGTCGGTCACTCGTTTCTCCATGCGATGAACGTGCGCTTTCTCAAAGACGATCCGGAGATAATCATGATCCAACCTGCCACGTATCCGCTGATCCAGGATCTGGCGGGTTGCCTCGGATACTCGGCGAACTCCACCGATCTTGTAGTACAATGTACAGGTCGCTCGATCGGCGAAAACCGAGCCGCGCGAGAACGTCATGAACTCGCCACGTGGATGATCCATCATGTCCGGTAGATCTTCGCCAGGGGCTACGATGGCTCGCGCGCCGCCTAACGTTCCACCGACGTCAGACACGTACGCCACGACGTTACGGCAGTCGCCCGTCTGCTTATCCCATTCGTCCTTCATGCACACGAGGTCGTTCTGATAGGCATGTGTGTTGTTGTACGCAACGAGGTTCAGGGCAAGCGCATGCACTTCGACTTCTACGCGTCGGGCGTGGGACGCTGTGGCCACCAGCTGCGCGATCTCGTTAAACCCAAATCCGTGGTCGTATCTGCCGCCTAAACCCAAGAACCCACTCCTCCGCGGTACAGCGATCTTTCTCCCCTCGAGTGGCCGTTTCACGGAGGCTAGCGGAAAGACGTGCGGTGTTGAGCTCTGTTGCGGAGTCAGCTGACCGAACGGATCCCCACTGCAACCGAAACAACGCACGGTCGCAGGCATGGACACCTTGTCGACAGGTATTCCAAGCGCCCAAAACAACTGGCTCACGACCGTCTCGGTGAACATCTCGCGATACCGCCCGGCGGGATATGCGCCCGTGAAGTACTTCACACGCAGTTCGTCGCCTTTGCGCGGCTTCCCGTTTGCTTTCAGGATCTTGGCGCCGGTTGCATCGAGGAGGCTGTCGTCGGCGTCGAGCCCTGCCGCCTCAGGAATCAGATTGCCGTCTTCATCGTGCAGTTGATTCTCGGCATTGGTACGCATGCACCGGAACTTGAGGCTCCCTCCCTGCTTGGGTCTCGGCTGTAGGCGGCAATAGACATCCTCGTCCGACTCAGTAATTGCCCCGCTTCCACGCCCCTCGCCCAGCTCCTCGTGAGTGAGGGCAGGTATTTCCGACTCTAAGAGGCGTGCGATGGACACGCAGGTTCGCCTACTCGCGTTGCTGACCCGAATCCGAGTCTCTCCATCATCGATGGGAACTACGCAAGGGCCGGTCGGCATGCCGTCGGTTCCGGTTCGGAACGGGCCTAACGCGCAGCCAGCCATGACGCATACGAGTACGCCAAGGGGTAGGAACCTTGTGCCAATCATACGCACCACATTGGGACGAAGTTTTCGTGCTTGTTGCGTCGAATCGGCGGCTGCGATGATTGCGCGGCGTGTCCAGCGCGACGCTCGTGTCCGTCTGTGCAGAAACAATGCCGCGACTACCAAACTCAGCTGGTGCGCTATGACTGCGTATCGTCCTGTTGTGCGGGCACCGCGGTCGTCAGTTTCGTTACGACCACCAGCTTCACGCGCCGCCCCTCCATCGTGGCGACCTCCAGGCGCAGTCCATCCCACTCGATGTGCTCACCCTGCTTGGGCAAACGGCCAAGCAACATCATGATAAATCCGCCCAGCGTACGGACGCTGCGTCGCTCGTCAGGCGGGATGTCCGGCAAATCCAGCGCGGCTTCCACATCTTCGATGGACACTGTCCCGCGAATCACCCACGTCCGCTCGTCGCGGCGCACAATACCGCGCGACTCCTGTCCTGCGACCGAATCGATTTCCCCGACCACTGTCGCCGCCAGATCGTCGAACATCACGACTCCTAGGAGCCCGCCGTACTCGTCAAGCACGACGGCGACCTCGCGCGGCGCCTTTTTAAACCGTTCGAGCAAGTCCAGCGCAGGCAGTGTAGCAGGCACGTAGAACGGCTGCTGCAGCAGCACCCGGACGTCGAACGGCTGGCTCGTTAGGCACTGCACCAGAAGATCTTCGGCGTGCACCACGCCGAGCACGTTGTCTACACTGCCATCGCCCACGAGAAAATGCGCTCGCCCCTGCCGTGCCACCTGCTGACGAACGGCCTCGCTCGCCTCAGCCACGTCGATCCACTCAAGCTGCGTGCGTGGTGTCATAACGTCGCTCGCGTATCTGTCACCGAGCCGAAACACTTCCATGACCATTTCATGCTCCGCCTCTTCCACCACACCGCTTTCGGCTCCCTGCTCCACGAGCGCGCGAATCTCCGCGACCGTGATGGACGGCTCGCTGCTGACGCGGATGCCGAAGAGTCGCAGAACGAGGTTGGTGGGTCCTGTCAGAAGGACCACGACAGGAGCGGCAGCGCGCGCGAGAACTTTCATGGGCCGGGCCACCAAAGACGCGACTCGTTCTGGGTGACCCAGCGCGACCCGTTTGGGTATCAGCTCTCCGATCAGGAGCGAGAGGTATGTGATGGAAGTGACGACTATGCCCAGCGCCACTGCGTCCGCGTACCGAGCGATTGCGGGAACCCCCTCTAGCGCGGCAGCCAGCTCGTCGGAAATCGTAGCGCCCCCGAACGCACCGGCGAGTACGCCTATCAATGTGATTCCGACTTGCACCGTGGAGAGGAATTGCGTTGGGTCGTGTGCGAGGGCGAGCGCCGTCTTCGCTCCCGCGTCGCCGGCTTCGGCGCGTTGCTCCAGGCGCACTTTGCGCGCAGTAACGATGGCGAGCTCGGACATCGCGAACACGCCGTTGAGCGCGAGGAGGAGGATAATGATGAGAACTTCGGTTGCTACACCGGGCATCGGCACGTTAGGCGGAGACGAGAGCCGCGTTATCTCACCTGGAGTGTCAGCGCGCACGATCGAGCCGGTTCTGTCGTCTTCATGAATCTCGACATACGAAACTCGACTTGCGCGTGCCAGGTGGTCTTTGGTGGGACGAGCTCAAGACAACACTGCGGATCGTGACGGCACCTGGCAACGTGGTTGCTCGAGGTCGCGATGTACAACCCGGGAGTTATTAGGATGGCAGCGCGGGACGTGGCCTGGTCGAGGTAGAGCGACAGCACTCGGGAACCGCGGCGCCGGCGTGATGAGGCCGTGCGCCTCACTCGCGTGGTTCGCGGAATACCTCTTCATGCGTAACTGTCCACGCGATAGACGCAGTGCGAGGATCAAAAGGGCCAGCAATGGATTGGTAGCGAGCATAACCGGAGGCCCTAGGCGTTCACTCTAATATCGCACGAGCCGTGCGCGCGGCCGGCGGATGCGAGCCCCGCTTTTCGCATGACGCGGCTGGTGTTAGGCAAAACTGCCCGTCCGAGCGGGCTCAGCAGCGTTAGGAGATGACTTGGCTGAAGTGCAACACAAGAAGCGACGCCGCAATCGAATCGATCCGTTCATGGCGGCAATGCGATCAGCGACCGCCGCCCAATTGCGCTACGTGCGCGACGATTCGCCGGGCGTTCGGCGGCTGAAATCGGGCCGCGGTTGCGCGTATCGCGATGCAATGGGCGCGCCGGTCACTGACAAGGCGACTCGCGCTCGCATCCGCGCACTGGTGATCCCGCCCGCATGGACCGACGTGTGGATCTGCTCGCAGCCTAACGACGCTGCGCAACCATCATGTGCGCACCGACGGTCCACGCACGGAGCTGCGTTTCAAGGGGAAGAGTGTCAAGCCGCACGGGATCGCGGCCGGTTACGTGCGCGGACGTGAATGCGTATCTACGGGAGCTATCTGGCGAGGACTCTACAGCGAAAGACTTTCGCACGTGGGCCGGAACTGTGCTCGCCGCACGGCACCTCGCCGGTTGTCCTTCCGCCGACGCGTCAGCGGCTAAAGCATACGCGGTAGAGGCCATCAAAGACGTCGCCCAGCAGCTTGGGAACACCGTCGCCGTTTGTCGCACGTGCTACATCCATCCGCGCGTGCTCGACGCCCTTTCAGCTCCGGCATCGGCGTCACACGGGCAGAAGCTGAAAGGCCGTTCGGTCGCCGGCCTCACGGACGAGGAGCGACTCCTCGTTGCGTTCCTGAGCACTGGATCCACCGCCGCCGCCGCCTAACTAGCTCGTTAGGCCATCCACTCTCCACTATCCACTATCCACTCTCCCCTAGCCCCTATCCCCTAGCCCCTATTTAGTGGCACTTCGCCGCCCCAGGATCCCAAATGCGCCGGCGAATGTCGATAAAGGCCCACTGAAACGCCTCTTTGCCTAACGTCATCTTCAGGATGCCAAAGTGGCCTTCGATACGGCGCTGAGAATTTGGTGCCGGACTGCTGAAGCCCCGTAGATCGCCGCCACCCGTCCCGACAACGAAGGAGATAATCCCCTTAACCGTGTCGGCAACGCCAGCCGAGGTTTGCGGTCCGAAGCGTTCGTAAACATGCTCGTGACCAGCAACGACCACGTCCGCGTTGGCCTCCTCGAGAATGGTCCAGAAGCTGGTGACCGTTGGATCGTTGCCGTGATAGCTCGACGCGAATCGCGGATGATGCCAGTATGCCAACGTGCACTTCTTGTTGCTCTTCTGTAGATCGTCTCGCAGCCAATCCTCTTGCGCCTTACGCTCCGCTGCGGAGTACCGCTCGTTGCGCGCGATCTCACTGTTGAGCGCGATGATATGCCACTCGCCGAGGTCGTAGCTGTAGTAGCCCTTTCGCGGTGAGCCGGCGCGATCACCGAAGTAGCGATAGTACGGCGACGAGAAGTCGGTTTCGTGTTCGTGGTTACCTGGTACCGGGCGAACCCGACGCGGAATCAACTTCGTCGTATCACCCCATGACGGACCGTAACACTGCGTAAAGTCGCGCCATGACCCGGACGGATACGCCGCGTCGCCTAACACGGCAACGACGTCTTTGACGTTCGCTACACTATCAGCGCGTAGAAGGCTGTCGACGAGCGCCGCTGTTTGCTCGTCGGCGTTCGACTCACACGTTGCGATATCGCCGACAGCAATGAATATCGCGCCACCGGCCTCGGCGACCAGCTCGGCAGGCGCGGTAGCCGGCGGCGGCGTGAGCTGCACCGGAGGTGGGCAACCCAACGCACCGGCGAAAAGGGCCCCAAGGATAAGACCGGGTATTCCCCGCATAAGGTGATGTAGGGTTCGTTAGTGCGCCTGCTCTCTACTATGTCAAAAGGCAAACCCTGTTCCGATAATCAGTCGTCGTTCAGGGTTGTTCGTCCGCAGGACCTGAATGCTGTACTTCTGACTAAGCAGCCCGATCCAGCCACCGTACCCCTGGGCTTGGTGCCAGCCGTTGGCCGATTCGCCATTGTTGTACACCCGCCCCCCCTCGACAAATCCTATCGCACCGACACTCCACGGGAGGAAGTAGTTGAATCGCAACAGCGGCACGCGAAGTTCAGACGTTCCATGAACCGCCAGGTCGCCCGCAAACCGCTGACGTTGCAACACGCGAACCGACCGGCGACCGCCAATGAACGCGGCTTCATAATACGGTGCATCGCCGAACAGCCGCTTTACGCCACCGCGTAACGCCAACGTAGGCCGAGTCAGGAATGGAAGCGTAAGATACGTTTTGGCGAGCGCAGAGACTTCGCCAAAACCGCTTTCGACGTCCCACACCTGCGGATAGTAAGAAGCTGATGCTTCAAGGGTGAAGCCACGTGTGAGAAGGCTGTCGTGTTTTTCTTGCTCTGCGCGCAGCTGGAGCCCGGCTTGACCAAACCGCGGGAAACCTAACGGTCGATCTCTCGAAATGAAGTTGTTAGGCAGGCTATCCGTCGTTACGTACTTCACGATCGGTCCGAGTGAGATGTCGCCTTCTGGCCCCCACGCGAAACCGATTGCCGGACGGAAAACCCATTGCCGCTGGTGGACGTTAAAAAACGGGTCGTCCGAGTCTTCTACCGCATTCCCGACGCCGCGGAACTCGACGATCTCGAGCTCCGATATCAGTCCTTCCATCATGTAATGCCAGCGCTCGTTCTGAATGCGCCGGTCAGCGTCGAGCTGCACGCGATAACCCTGCACGCCACTTGCATACTCCACGTCCAATGCCATGCGATCTTTGTAAGGCATGTATCTGAAGCCGTACGTTCGGCGTTCGTAGCCGAGCTTCGAAACGACCCCCAGCCCTGAACCGCTGCGGAAGCCAAACGTTGGCCCTGCACGCGACCCACGATCCTTGAGTGGGGGAACCGGCTTGCCATATGCCTCCACCCAGGGCCGGCGGTTGAACACAGTGTCCTTGCCGTACACGATATCAGACACCGTGCCGCGGTCGTAGAATCGCGTTAGGCGCGAGCGCCCCCCTCTCGAGTTGTCATATAGCGAATTGGATCCATTGCCCCCCACGACCCGGACGAAAATCGGGCTGGTACCGTCGCCGGTGACGAGCCCCAAGTCGTTTCCACCATGTAAGTACAATCGGATTTCGCGCGTTTCTCCTGGTTTGAAGCGACGCTCGAACCACGGCCGGCCATCACCAGTCTTGATGCGGACGATCACGTCGCTCCCTTCGCGGACGACGGTAGCGCTGTCGTCAGTGTCAGGGGCGTGAATTTCCGCTATCTGAGCAAGAACGCGGTAATACTCATTCGCGGCGCGGTGTAGCTTGTCCCGGCGCGATTTGAGCTTCGCGTGCAGCTCACCATGCAGCGGCAGATATTCGTGCGGCATCGCCCAGACTGCGGAATCGATGACCGCATCGGTGATCGTCGTCTTGAGCCAGGTGGTCATCGAGTCCCACACTGTCTTGTCCAAACCAACGAGCAGACGTTGATCCAGATCGATCACGGCGCCTGCGAAGGCTCGCATGTTGGGGAAGTCGGCCTCGAATGCCACGAGATTCGGCTTCACCACTCTCGCGAGTGGCATCGACGCTCCTTCGTGATTGATGAACGCGGCATCACGATCCCGCGGAATCGGTACCCACTCGATGGCATCGCCATTTGCCACCGATCCCGCGAGGCGCGGCGGTATGAGTGCCCAGCGCCACTGGTTCAGGTGCCGGTCGTAGTCATTCAACAGGATGTCGATGAGGCGGGCTTTGAGGTACGTACGCGCGTCGATGTGCTCGTTAGGCGATTTATTGATTTTCTTGAGCAGATCTTCACTATCAATCAGCTCCGTCGCACCGCCGAGTCCCGCGCCATTCTCGGGCATCATGGCACGGTCTTCGATCGCGCCAAGCCGGCCAGCGAATTCCTTGCGGAATTCGCCTAACGCGGGGTCATCAGGCATTACGAAAAGCGTCGGCTCTGGGTGAATGATCCCGGCGGCGCGCAGAAAGGACGGTGCAGCGAGCGGCCCTGTCGGATGCAACGAGCTGAGCCCGTCGCGGAAGATGTCGGCGATGATCGTATTCTCGAACTCCTTCAGGTGCACGAGCCGCTCTTTGTAGACGGGACGGAAGGCGTACTTCTTTCCGTCGGCACCGACAAAGCGCAGCGACGTCGTCTGAGCACTCCCGCCTGTATCAACGGGCTTGAGGCCGCCCGCGAACGTGCGCAGATCGAGGAATGGAACCTTAATCGGCGTGGCCCAGATGTCGCGCCAATTGTCGCCTAACAACCAGCGATGAATTGGGCCGGCGCTGTAGTAGGTGCTGGCTGTCACCACCGTGTCCCTGCGTTCTCCTTTGCGTTCCTGCGTCTGCGCTTCGGTGCTGGGCGACAAGAGAGCGCCGCTAAACGCCAGCAGCGAGCCCACGCGGCGAACCGATCGGTCTATGTGATTCATGGTGCAGTCTCGGCAGCTGGCTCAAGCGGCCAGCGATAAAGCGTGATGGAAGCGGGACGGCCAGTCGCTTCATTGCTCACGACCAGCATCCCGTCTTCGGTGATGGCGACGCCCTCGGCTTGCGGATGCTCCTCGTCGCCGCCGGGCAACGGCATCGAACGTACAACCTTCCCGTTAGGCTCCAGCTCCAACAGTGCCCGCTCTTGGGCCGCGACGAGCACATAGTTTCCAGTTCTCGGATCGACTGTTATGTCCGTT
Source organism: Gemmatimonadaceae bacterium (assembly GCA_052388395.1). GTDB lineage: Bacteria > Gemmatimonadota > Gemmatimonadetes > Gemmatimonadales > Gemmatimonadaceae > DASYRX01. Next base: position 9,718 of record JBQTIF010000191.1, read on the forward strand.
GGCCGAAAGGCGGCCCACGGATTGTTGCCGATCGCGAACTTCATCGGGACGGTGATCATCGACAGGCGCTGCGACGTCGTCGGAGCATTGAGCTGCCAGACATAGATCACCACGTTGCCGCGAAGCTCTTTCTTCTCGATGTTCTTGCAGGGAAGCAAAAGCGCGCCGCGCCGCGGATCGTACGCGATTCCTTCGAACTCGCATTCGCGTCCCAAGCGTGTGTCGATCAGCGTGTAGGTCACCCGTTGCCCGGGGGCTCCCTCTCGAAACGAATAGATCTGACCGTTGCTGTCGATCATGTAGATCATTCCGCTCGTGGCGGCGATTCCCTCGAAATCAGCCTTGGCTCCGATCGAGAATTCCTTGAGCAGTATGCCGCGTCGCGGATCGAGCACGCTGATGCGACCGTATTCGTCGCCATGCGCGAGGAGACGCCCCTCGCTTGTCATGGCGATGCCCGATACTTCATTGAGCGCGGGAGGCAGGACCCAGCGCCCTACCGGCGTTGCTCGTCCTGCCCCACTCGTTGAGTCGGCGAGGCGCTCGCTAAGCCGACGCGCGCGATCCATCAACACGACCGAGTCCGCCGCGGATTGCTTCGAGCTGATCCCGGTACCGCATGCCGATGCGGCGACCACGATCAGTGCAGCCGAAACGGACCTGGAGATATTCATGGAGCCTTCTCCAGGCGCTCGCGATCGACCGCGTCACCGATCTCGAGATCAACGTCGGAAATGAGACCGGCCCCGGCGGCACGAATGGCAGTAACAAACTCGTCGCGCGTTAGGCGTTTTCCAGTGCGCACGAGGTAGTAGACCTCGTCCGGTTTGCCGGTGTGCTGAATCACCTCATCCAGCTTCCAGCGCTTGACGGTCTCATCGAGCACGCGCTCCACGACAGGCTGTGCCTGACCCGTCTTGTCAGTCGTTAGGCGCAACACCGCGTTATAGCGTGGCTTCTTCTTCTTTGGCCCCAAGACGTCGCGCACGCGACTGAACCGCTCAGCCAACTCCCCCGCCTTCGCCGGGCTCAGTGCCAGTACCAGATCGCGATCGGCCACCGCGCCATTTCCGTTCGCGTTGGCTAGCGACTTGAGCGGCTCTGCCAGTTGCGCGCTTGGACTTGGCCCGAGCACGTTGCGGCCGAAGTCGTAGCGCCACGTGACCAGCAGGACGTAGTTGAAGACGAGCGACACGAGCCAACCGACGCCGAGCATATGCACGCCCGCCGCAAAGCCGACCCCGATCGATAGAAAGATGAACACGACGTCACGCGTGTCGCGCAACGTCGTCCGAAAGCGCACAGCGGCGACGACGCCGGCAAGGCTGAACGCGAGCGCGAGGCTGTCGCGCACAACGAAGACGACGCCTGCCGTCACGATCGGGAGAATCACCAGCGTCTGGACGAGCGCCTGGCTGTGACCTCGCACGCTGCGCGCGGAGACATAGACCCAGCTCACCGGCAGCATGAGAGCGATTGTGGCGAGCAGCGCGATGGTCGTACTAATGGCCATGCGTCCGACCGTTTCGGGTAGGAAAAGCGGCGACTCATTCAATCCGCTGAGGCCATCCTGCAGGATGACCGGCGCGTTCGGGATATTGAGCGCCAAGCTTCCGAACAACAGTTCGCTGCTTGCGGGAAAGAGGCGCAGGATTACGGCGACGACAGCCGCCAAGACCACATAGTAGGCCGTGAGCCGCCGGATCGGCCGCTCGGAACCCAGCGTGAAGAAATCGATCGTGCGCTTGAGGAAAGGCATCGCTATCTCTCGTGCCGAGTGTGAGACTCGTTAGGTGCAGCTGAGGCGGCTGAGCGTCCGTTACGTGTTCCAGGCAGCGACCGGCCAGTGCCCGCTCCGTTGCGCGCATCGACGTCCTTGCGCTCGAGACCGCGCGGCGGCAGCGACATCCGGCGGCAAAACTCGTCGCTAAAGGCATCCACCGTGTGCACTGTCCACTCGGCGCACGCAGTACTCAGGCAGATATCCGGGAACCATGGACTGTCCGCCGAGGCGAGCGGATTCTCTGAGAAGCGCGCATGCAGTCGTTGCTCGAGCGCGCGGACTCGGCGCCGGCTCTCCGGTCGTTCGGGCCGGCAATGTACGAGCGCATCGCGCAGCTTCATCAAGCTGTCCGCATCCTGGAACGGCGTGCGCCGCTCATCGAAGCGCTCGGCGTCGGCCACCGCCAGTACGACTTGGTAGCGCTGCAGCACCGGCGCGTTCTCGACATGGGACCAGAAGCGACCGAGAACCGCTGCCACGCGGCGCGGAAGACGTGTGCGCTCGCGCGTGCGCGCGCCGTGGAGCTCGAGATACAGCTCGTTGATCGACGCGTCGAGAAACGCGACGGAAGACAGAATGCTGCCCGTGACGTACGCCCGGTGCCTAACGGCTGCGGAGCCAGGCGCACGGTCTCCCTGACCGGCGCCCTGGAGAGCGCTCTCTTCCACGCCGCGCGCGCGCTCGGCAAAGAAACGAGCAGCAGCGATGAGGTCGCGGTAGATGCCGTGTTTGGCATCTTCCGTGACTGGCGCATCCTCGCGGTACACCGGACTATCAGCCAAGCCGACGTCAGCCAACGGGACACTCCTGTATTGAAAGGGACGCGGCAGCGGAGGCTACAACCCTGCGAGGGAGAGGAGCCCGTCGCGTTAGGCACGGCTGCTGCGCGACGGTCGTGTCGGGCTGAAGTGCAAGGTGCGCGCCACGGAGTGACGAGCTCTGCCGTACGCGCCAGGGTCGCGCAACGGCCGGGTCCGCCAGCGTCAGGCGGCGCCTAACGACTACCGCGGCATCAGCTCTGTGGTCGTGTCGCGGCGCCGGCCGCGCGCGAAGCCTCGCACGTATTTGAGGGATGCTGGCGTCACGTACTTGGCGGCGTACGCCTTACTTACCGCCGCCTTCACACGCAGGCTGCGCACACGCGACGCCCGTATTGAGATCTCGCGTCCGTTGACTTCGATGGCGCCACGCGGCTCTTCCAGAAACGTGAAGTACCAACCGGTGGGTCGCATGTACCATGACCGCACAAAGACGCGACGTCCCACAACGACGCTCCAGATCGCGACAAAGCGGTGCGTAGTTCCAGCGCGCACTTTGAGATAACCAGCCTTGTCGATTGCAGCGATGACGCTGTCGCTGAAGGTTTTTTTCGCTGCGCGCCGCGGCCTAATCACGCTCGGCTAGATCTCTCCGCGCTTAGCGAACTCGGCGATTTTTTCGCCCGCCCTAAACGCGAGGGCCATGATCGTCATCGTCGGCTGGCCGCGCCCCGAGGTCACGAGACTGCTGCCATCGCAAATGAAGAGGTTGGGGACATCGTGCGCGCGATGAAACTTGTCGACCACACTCGTCTTCGGATCGTTCCCCATACGACAAGTGCCTAACAAGTGCACGCCGAATGTTTGCGGCGTGACGGGTGTCCCCCAATACATGTCGGCATCAGCGGCCTCGAACAGTTCTTTGCAGCGCGCGAGCAAGAACTCGCTCATCTTGAGGTCGTCCGGGTGATCCTTGTATGTAAGGCGGATCGCAGGAACGCCGAACTCGTCTTTCACTTTGGGGTCGAGCGAGATGCTGTTGCTTTCCAGCGGGAGCGACGTCGAGTGCCCGTACAGGGTCATCTGCCGCGTGAAGGCGTGCTGCAAATAGCGCTTGTAGACCGGGCCCCAGGTCGGGTGAAACGGGGGGGTGCCACCTAACGCGAAGATGATCGGGTGCTTGGCGTCGAAGCGAGCATCGATACCGCCGCCGCCATAAAAGCCGCGCTTCGGATCAGAGTCGTACCAATCGAGGGCGAGTCGCGTGACCTGGACTCCTTTGTACTCGTTGAGCGGATGCTCGAAGGTCCCTGTCGCGAGCGCGGCGCCGTTGAACATCAAGTATTTGCCGACCAAACCTGACGAGTTGGCGAGCCCGTGCTGGAAGCGATTGCTCTTGGAATTGAGCAAGAGCTTGGCTGTCTCGGCGCCGTTGCAGGAGAGCACGACCGCGCGCGCCTTCTGTCTTTGTTCGCGCCGATCCGCGTCGTAGTAGACCACGCCGGTCACGCGCCCTCTGGCGTCTGTCTCCACCTTGCGCACATAGCTGTTGGGCCGGATCTCGCAACGGCCGGTTTGCTCGGCGACGGGGATGACCGTTGCCAATGTGGAGCCCTTCGCGCCGTATTCGCATCCAAACCCCATGCAGAAGCCGCAATGCTGACACGCGGGGCGCCCATTGTGCGGTTGTGACGCAATGGCCATCGGTGCCACGACCGGATGCCAGCCGAGCTTCGTGGCGGCACGCTCGAAGATGACGCCAGCGGACTTGTTAGGCAGCGGCGGCATGGGGTATGGCCGCGACCGGGGCGGTTCGCCCCACCCAGCTTCCCCTGAAACACCGATCTCCCAGTCCACCTTCGTGTAGTACGGTTCCAGCTCCTCGTAGGTGATGGGCCAGTCGGCGAGCCCCGTTCCCGCGATCGTGCCTAACTGCGACACCTCGATGAAATCGATGGGTCGAAAGCGCCAGAAGTTCGCGGTGAAGTGAACGCTGCTTCCGCCCACCAACTTGGCGTACAACAAGCCGCCGCGTCCAAGCTGCGCCTCCTGTTTCGGATTGTCGCGAAAGGTGACCGGCGCCGTGTTACTCAGGCCATTCTGAAACCATGTCTTGAATTCGTCGTGTTCGAACTGCGTTGGCGTTAGGCGCGGCCCCTGCTCGAGCACGACCACCGTGAAACCGCGCGTGGCGAGCTCCTTCGCGACGACGCCACCAGCAGCTCCCGATCCCGCGACGATGAAGTCGACGGTCCCGGATGGAGGGAATTGAGCGCCCGTTTGCTGCGTCATGAGCGGCGCCCTCCTTTGCTTTCCTGCGCGTCGTAGTAGCCAAACGGCGGTTTGTGTATGGCATGCGGCTCGAAGCCAAGGATCTTCCAACCGACGTGGTCGCGATTCCCACCGTACGACGGGTTGGCAAACATGCCGACGATCGTGAGGTAGCGCAGTCCGTTGAACATCGGTGTCTGCTCGATGTCTCGGAGCACGGCGTCCTGGTCCGCTTTACTCAGCTGCGAAAATCGCCGTGCATTGCGGTCACGTTTCGCCGCGCGCCGGTTGAGATCCTTCAAGTCCTTCCGGGCGTCGGCGAGATCGTCCTTCATGAACGTGCCAAACGCGCGATCAATGAAATGGATCACGCCGGCTTCACGAGCGCCCGGTGTGCTATCACTCGGAATGATGCGTTCGACAGCCGCACTGATGTCGGCCGCCTCCTCAGGCGTGAGCGCAGTGAACGCGGGTGCTGGCTGCTGCGTCGCGGCGGTCGCTGCTTGCGCCAGCGCTGATCGCACCGCAGCCCAATCGGTGATCGCGACTGCGGCGCCAATGCCGGCGACCGTGGCGACGAAATCGCGTCTGGACCGGGACGTCTTTGGGGGAGTGGGCATGAGGGGGATCAGCGTTGGTATCAAGCAGGAGGAGTAGGCGTACGCTGTAGCCGTGCCGCGACGCGCTCGCGAATATGTGCAAGGGTTGGCATCACGCCCATGAATGCTAATACTCCGGCGTCGACGACTTCTTCATCGTCTACGAAAATTTTGAGGGAGCCGTACGGTCCCTGTAGCAGATCGACCTCTACGCCTAGGTCCCGACGCAGCATCGCTGCCGCCCGGGCAGCCTGTACCGCGGTAATTCAATAAGTACAGCGACGGATAACGACACGCATGGCATCAATAGTAAGCGAGCACGATGCCGGGCTCACTCCCCTCGACGCTAGTTGCTGTCAGATCGCGTCGATTCCGTGGTTGTAAACGCAGCGTAGAGATTCCCCCGTACTGCGACGGTCGCGTTCCCACCGTGCTAAGGGGTTCGTACCCCAGATTCGCGACGATTTGGGCGAGCTGTGGAGTTGCGATGGGATAGGGGACCCATTGGTTTGCACCGCGCCCTTCGTAGTCGACGATCAATAGGCGGCCGCCGCGCCGCACATAGCGCGTCACCCGAGCGAGAAAGTCAAACTGCTCCTGGGTTGGCACGAAGTGCAGCGCGTTGGCGAGCAGAACGCCGTCGAGAGGCGGAAGGTTGAGAGGGCCGCGAAAATCCTGCTGCAGGACAGTGATCTGCTTGCCTAACGCCGCCCGCTCGGCCGCTTCTCGCAGGCTCTTGAGCGCAGCTGCATCGTGATCGACTGCGATGACGCGCGATCCCGGTCCAAGAAGTGAGGTAAGGGCAATAGTGAACGTACCGGAGCCAGCGCCGAGGTCCGCCCAGGTCTCTGTCCCTCGCGGAATGGCAGCGCGGATCAAAGCGGCCGCTGCGCGGACGTCCATCGACTCAGGATATGCTGCGTCATCGCGATGGCGAGTTCGTGCTCACCCATGAAGACTTTACCGACGTTCTCTTGCTCCAGCAACGCCGACTCTTCGTCGTTATGCGTGCGCAAGAGGATCTCGATCTTTGGATTGAGCGTACGCGCAATGTCCGCCATCTTGCGCATCTCGAGTGTACTGGGTGTGGCTACCACCAGCATGCTGGCACGGGCTATGTGTGCTTGAATGAGCACGGCAGGGTCGGACGCGGCGCCAGAGACGGCGTTGATATTCTGCGCGCGAAGTCGCTCGACGATCTCGCGATTCGCTTCGGCTACGACGTAGCGGATGCCGTTGGTGCCTAACGATTCACCGATGCGTCTGCCGACACGGCCGTAGCCGACTAGCACGACATGACCCGTCAGCGTCTCGACGTCGACTGTGGCCGGCAACTCAGCGAGGGGATCGTCGCTGCGCTCGAGCGCTCGCGCGAGACTGGACTTCGAGCGAATCCATGCCTGCGCCGGCTCTATGACAGCGAACAGGAGGGGATTCAACGAGATTGAAATCAACGCACCCGCGAGAATGAGACTACGACCCTCGGCGGGCATGACGCCCAGTGTCACCCCAAGTCCCGCGAGAATGAAGGAGAACTCGCCGATCTGCGCGAGGCTGGCTCCGACCGTAAGCGCGCTGTTCAGCGGATATCGCGATAGCAACACGAGGGCAAACGCCGCCAGCGGGGTGCCGATCATGATGACGGCGACGACGGCGATCAGCTTGAAAGGCGCTTGCACGATCACCTGCGGATCGACGAGCATCCCCACGGAGACGAAAAAGAGCACTGAGAATGCGTCGCGTAACGGAAGCGACTCCTCCGCGGCGCGGTGGCTGAGCGCAGATCCCCGCAGCATCGTCCCACCGAAAAATGCGCCTAACGCGAAGGAAACACTGAACAGTCTTGCCGCAAGGAATGCGATCCCAACAGCGGCGAAGATGACGGCGAGCGTGAACAGCTCGCGCGAGCCGGATCGCGCAACAACCCATAGAAAGCGCGGAAAGACTCGGCGTCCGACAATGAGAATGAGCGCGACGAACGCGGCAACCTTTGCCAGCGCGAGGGCTAGCGACGTCCACATCCCTCCCGTCGCTGGTTCGGGCGTCGTGCTTCCGCCGGCAAACAGCGGGACGATGCTAGGAAGCAGCACGAGGATAAGGACAACAATCAGGTCCTGCACCACGAGCCAGCCGACGGCGATGTGCCCGTTGACGGTGTTGAGTAGACCGCGCGCTTCTAGCGCGCGGAGGACGACGACGGTGCTCGCGACGGACAGAGCGAGCCCGAAGACGAGCGCTCCGCCCAGGTTCCAGCCCCACCAGATGGCAACGCCGCCGCCTAACGCGGTTGCGACGAGCATCTGGACGCCTGCTCCGGGAACTGCGATCCGGCGCACTTCGAGAAGGTCTTGCAACGAGAAGTGCAGGCCAACGCCGAACATCATGAGCATCACGCCGATTTCGGCGAGCTCGCTGGCGAGACTCAGGTCCGCCACGAACCCGGGCGTGGCAGGTCCGATCACGATGCCGGCGAGGAGATAGCCAACAAGCGGTGGGATGCGTAGTCGCGTTGCCACGAAGCCCAAGATCAGCGCGAGCCCAAGTCCCGCGGCGAGCAGCGAAATGAGGCTTACGGCGTGCGGCACGAAGAGACGGTGTAGGTTGACGCCTCGTTAGGCGATGTACCTGCCGCCACTACTTCGGGCTCGCGAAAGGCGGCGCAGTCGCCGGCAGAGGAATTCGATAATAACGCCGGATCTGCCACGACGCGTCCGGCTGCCGTATCCACTCGATCACGAACTTGCCATGCTGCTCGCTCTGTGGCTGTCCCGGGAAAGACAGCTTCTCGAAATAGGAGCCCCACAGTAGCGCGGTGTCGCCGAAGACCTCGATGACATCCGGTACGCCCGTAGCCGAATCGACGCGCACACCCGGAAAAGACGTCATGAAGCCGCGGATCGAGTCGCGCGTCAGGATAGGGAAGATTCCCGGCTCGAATAACGTCCCGTTCGTCGTGAAGAACGCCGCCATCGAATCGCCAGCGACCGCGCGCGCGTGCACCATGTATCGCTCCATGGTGTTGGCTATTGTCTGACGGTCCGCGCCTGTATCACGCGGTCTCTCGGCCGATTGGCCCGTGCATGCGCCTACCACGAACGCGAATGTCACTGCGTGCTTCATGACCACCAATAGAATGCTTCGCCGTCCGTTTTGCGAGGCTAGCGCCAGTCCACCGCTCCGAATCGGTCGTGGCCGAGGAACGTAAGGAAGACGCCTAACGTTCCACGCACCTGTGTGCGCCGGCCGAGGTCTGAATAAAGGGCGTCGCGACGCGAATACAGATACTTGAGCGACAGTGCGCGTTCCCGATGGATCCGCACCGTGAGTGACGCGTCGACGCGTCCGATGTTGTCGTGACCCGCCGTGCTGGTCGCAGGGACATCGCTCACGAAGAACTCGCGGCCGGTGACGTCGAGCGAGGCTCGAGTGCCGAGAATCAGCCGTGTCGCGATGAGGGCCTGCGGGGCGATGCCGTAGTGGTAGTCGTCTTCGCGCGATCCGTGAATGGTTCCGACGGCCGCGTAGCCGGCGCCAAATAACGCGCTCCCTTGTAGCGCGACGCTCTCTGAGAGCGACCATTGGGCCGTCGTCCCCATCGATAATGCGGTCGACGACACGCGGAAGATCTGCGGCGCAATGTAGTCGTAGCTGCCATACAACCCCCACACGCCGCGATAGGCGTCCCCAATATCATGTCGCTCGCCAACCAATAATCCACGCGACATGATGTTCTCGAATCCGTTGGCGCTCGACGCCGTCGCTTGAACGGCGAAGTAGTCAAACGGGCGCTGGTACGTATAATCGGGCGGGCCGGGCAGACCGTACTCCATGCCGACTTCCAGCTGTGCCTCGTTAGGTCGGAGTTCGGTCGCCGCCCCTTTCAAGCTGTTCGTAGTACCGGCTGCACCGATCTGAAAGCGCCTGTAATAGGCGGCTGCGTGACTCGGATAAATCGCGTCGAAGCGGCGACCAAAGACATTTCGGTTGAAAGCCGACCACGGCGCGATGACCGCTGCTGCTGCACTGCGCCGCGTTCCCGGCGTGCCGTCAGCGTTCTCGAGAATCAAGTTCGCGATGCGAAAGAATGCTTCGCCGAGAAACGATCCGGCGATTCCGCTCGCGATCTGGTCGTTGAACGATGGTCGTGTTGTCTCGCCAGCGATCTCCCAAAGCGCGCTTCCGGCGAACGTGTACCCGAGTGCCTCCCAGAACGAGAGCCCGGCCGAGCGTGCAAATCCATGATAAACAGATCCTTGGTATGGATGGCCGAACTGATTGATCGCGTAGGGGTCGTCCTCAACGACCCACCCGCTTCGAAGGTTGCGCCAGATGCTCGCTCCATTCGACTTGAACTCAGCGCCGATCACGAGACGGTCGAACAGGTTGAGGAGTCCGTCAAATGCGATGATTTCTACAGCGGGGATGAAGTAGCTCTTGCGGATGCCAGCCGCCGCATCCCCTGACTGAGCGGTTGCCGCGAGCGGCTGGCACATGCCTAACGAGAGAGCTGTAAGGAAGCTCTTGTAGGAATCGGTCATCGTGTCTGACGTGGCATGCAAGCTCCGCTGTTCGACCGCGAAGGCTCGACGGAGCAAGGCGTGGGCCGTGCAAGTGCGTCTACACGGTGTTTGGATGAGGTCGGTAGCGGACTACGGTGTGTGCGATGCCGCCTAGCGAGTGATCGCGGTTGTCACAGGCATCTGCAGAAAGGCGCCGTACCGCCGCGCCGCGCGCTCGATCTTGCGCCGGTGCTCGGCACTGATTCGTGTGAACGGAGAAGCGGCGATCGCGACGCCGCTGCCCTGAAAATCGCGCTTCCATGTTCCAACGACCCGGCCGTCGATCACGACAATCGGTTTGAAGATGCCCCCGCCGGCGTTGACTCGTTTGGTGAGGGCTGGGTCGCGCACAGCGCTGCGTTCGCGATAGGCAACGACGTACTCGTCGAACACCGGGAGCAGGTAGGCTCTTGTGGACGTGGTAGTGCTCTTTGTGTTGTGCGCCTGCTCCGTGAACCAATAGCTCCGCCCTTCGACCGCTTCGCTCAGGAGCAGCGGCTGTACCGATTCGATTCCGCGACGTGCGTCAGCGACAGGCAACCCGGACCACCAGGCGAAATCGTGCAGCGATGCCGGACCGTGACTCTGGAAGTAACGCAGCGCCAACTCGGCTAGCGCCTCGTCGCGTGAAAGCATCGTCGCGTTAGGTATCCATTCCTCCAATAGGGTGAACGTCGCTTGCTTGCCGGAGCGGGGTCCGAAGCACAGCGGGCCGCGGTGGGCGAGATACGACATGATGTGCATTCCGCGTGACTCGCTGGCGCGGATCCCTGCCGCGCCTAACGCCGCGTATAGCGCGGGTCGCGTGAGATGCTTTCCGCCTTGGAGCACACGCTCACACACTTTCGCGGCGCGGGTGAAAACGGCAGCGTCCAATTCCAGCTCGCGATGCCGCGCGGCCGCCGCCGTCATCACGCGCGGCGTGAGATGCGTGACCATCCACTTGATATCGTCAGGCGCCACGAAATGCAGTGTGCCGCGCATCGGCCACGTGCGCACAATCTCGCGCCTGGCGATCGCGCGCTCTATGTCCTGCTGCATCGCGCCCTTGGTGCGCAGACCGACGCCCCACAGCGCTTCCAGATAGTCCTGCCCCTGCACCGCGCCGAACCAGCGCACCAGATCACCCGGTTTCTCAAACATCGAGCGAGCGATCTGCTGGTTCAGCAGCCGACGCTGCGCAAATGTGCGCTGGTCTGAGCACGCGCCTCATGCGTGCATGATCGTCACCGCCATCGCTGAATGGCCCAGCTCCCGGCCTTGGACAATAGGATGCGTTGATTGAAGATGCTCTGATCCCGTAACCCTTAACTCTCAACCAGTAACGCTTGACTCTTGACGCTCTTCGCTTCAAGGACGTTAAGGGTCCATGGTTCGGGGCTAAGAGTTAAGAGTCCTAGTGAATCGAAGTATCCTGTTGATCGACGCATCCCAACAGCCTTCGTCAGTGGGAGCTTGTCTCGAGCTTTGCTGCATGGCCAAGCTCCACCGCCTCGGACAATAGGATGCAGTGATTGAAGAGATGCTTTGATCAACCCTTGTGTCCCTGCGCGTGGTACGGCAGAACGCTGGTGCTGGAGGGTTAGCGGAATGTCAGCGCGATGATGCCTTGGCGAGAGAGTCGGCCGGCCGCGGCAGGGCTCGCAGCGCGCGGGCGAGGTCCCAGCGGCGCTGTATCTCACTCGGAGCGTATGTAACCGTTGCCACGAACGCAGGCGCGTTAGGCATCGGCGCGATCACTGTCGTGCCGAGCGTTGCCGCCGCGCTGTCGCCAGGGGTCGCCGCATAACGAAAGTCCAGTGCCAACGCACCGGGATAAAAGCGATCCCACGAGTCCAGGTTGACTGGACTGTAATTCGCCAACTGCTGCGCTGTCTCCATCGCGATGCTCTGCAGCCAGGCGCGCGTCTCTCCCGGCGGGAACGATCGGACATCGGCCCAAAGCAGCGAGGTGACGCCCGAGGTCGATTCACTTGCCAGTGCGAGCCCTGGCGCCGGCGGCGCCGGCGCCGAGGCGATCGGACGCCACACAGCCGGCAGCCGGGCGGACGTCAACTGGTTCGCGATGGAATGCGGGACCAGCCGAGCAGCGTATGCGCGGTACGCGGTCAGCGCGCCTAACACGATGAGCAGCGAGACACCCGTCCAGCGCAGGTCGGGCGTGAGCATGAGCCGCGCGGAGTCTCGTGCCTCTCCGGGAGCAGGTGCGATAGGCTCCAGGACGTTATCCAGACGATCCCGTACCGTGGCCGTCAGCCACAGAAAAAGCACGACACCCGCGAAGCCCACGAGCACGAGCGCGTCGGTCGATCGCAGCCACGCTTCGCCTGCCGGCCACAGGAGCCCGATTGCGACCTGCAACGCAAAGGCGGCGAAGAGCCACGGCCAGCGCCTCCCGCGCGCCTGTCCAAGCGCGAGGCCGATCGTCAGAGCCGGCAGAAAATATGAAAGGTGTCGCGCAATCAGCGACGCATCGATGGCGACCGACGTGTGCAGCGGCGTGATGAGCTGCGCGACACGTAGCGGAAGCAAGGGAAGCTCCACGCTGCGATTCGAAAACGAGGCGAGCCCGGCGCCGACTGCCACGGCTGCGAACATCGTCGCTGCGGGAACGAGCCTAACGTCGCGCACCAAGCGCCGGGCTAACGCAGCCACGCCGGCAACCGCGCCGACGGCGAGCGCCGCGCGCAGAACAATCCACGCAGGAGAGAGGAAGAGCTGCGTCGCCGGCACGGGTTGGCCCTGGAGCAGGCCCGCGGCCTGCGCTGAAGCGCGTGCCCACATGCTGGCCGGCGACCAGTCCGCGACGGCGAGCTTGTCCAGCAGCGTCAGCGGGACCGACAGCGCGATCCCTGCGCAGAAAAGTCCGAGCATTGCCGGGACCGACAGCGGCAGCGCGCTGAAGCGACGCTGCGCGTACACATATAAATAATCCGGCAACCCGAGGTCCACGACGCCGAAAAAGAGGTACAGAAATATTTCGTTAGGCAGCCTCGCGTCGTGCAAGGCGGCTCGCGCATGCAGCGGTGTCAAGACGAATAGCAATCCGGCCGCGTAGATCGCCACGCGCGCCGCCTGCGGCCACCAGCGCGATGAGCCGTTGAGAAAATCGAAGAGCGTCCGGTGCGTCAGCCACAGCACGAACACCGAGAAGATCAGCAGGCTCAGCGCCGTATGCTGATACGACCGACCAAAACCCGTGAACTCGAAGAAATATTCGAACAGGCCTAACCAGACGAGCAAGACCGTAAACAGAAGTCCCGCCGCAACGCCGCTGTGGAAGCGTCGCCTGACGAGCGCCCACGTAGCAACGGCGAGCGCTATCAGTAGCACCCAGCGCATCGGTATCATCGTTAGGCCAAGGACGGGGCGCATCCAAAGCCACGCCGTCGCTATATAGATCCCGGCGCTGACATCAGAGAGCCAGTCGGGCCAGGGAAGCGCGGGACGGGCAACCACGGCTTCGCTCCATGCGACAGTCGCGCTGGCGATCAGCAGGAATAGAGAGAGCGGCACGAAGTACCGCGACGGGATCAGTTCGAACGCGACGCCGTGCACAGCCTTCGTTTGGCGCAGCACCTTGAACACCACACCGATGCCGAGGAAATAGTAGAACGGCCACAGGTACCCCGTGACCGAGATGGCGAACGAGGCAATGCCCTGCGCCGGCGCTGTCAGTCCGCCGCGTATGACGAGCGTGACAAGCAGAAGGAGATACGACGCGGTGAGCAGCGCGACGACGGCGTCGAGCCTAACGAGTATCTGTTTGCGAGCCCGCGCCGCTCGCTGGCGCAGCCGGGCGCCAAAGATCCACGCGGCCACACCGAGCAACGCGCCAACGAGGCCAACCCACGTTTTCAAATGGGCGCGAAATAAGAATGTCATCGGCGTCGCTACGATCAGCGCGAATGCGACGGCTGTGCCGCCGACTACCGCAACGATGATTCCCCGCGCAGTGTCGCTGGGCGTAACGCGCGCGCGCTGTGACTCGCAATACGCCAGCGCAAACGCTGCCTGTGCTGGAAGAAGCAGATTCCACCAGGTCTTCGGCAGGGCCGCAACGGTGACGACGCCGAAGTAGACGAACAGAATGAGCATCGGTATGAAGGCGGCGCGACTGGCAACCGCGGTTCCAGCAAGCGCGCAGCTCCACCCGAGTGAGATCGCAAGCATCCAGAACCACACCGACCATCCGGCCACTGGCTCGCCCGCAACACCTGTAATTGGCTCCACCGCCAATGGCGGCCACGCG
>JBQTIF010000192.1:0-7669 GCA_052388395.1 Gemmatimonadaceae bacterium
AGATCGACCGCAGCGCGCGCCAAACTCGCGGCAGCATCAGCCGTGAGGTCCGCACTCGCGGCAAAGCCCCAGGCGCCGTTCACGAGCACCCGCACGCCCATGCCGGCCGTTTCATTGTCGCTGAGTCCTTGCACGCGACGCTCACGCGTCGACACGGCTTCGGATCGGTAGCGCGCGATGCGTACGTCGGCGTATTGCGCGCCGGCTGAGCGCGCCGCGTCAACCGCGCGCATCGCGAGCGCCTTGTAATCCGTCGACTGCTGGTGCTCGGGGATGAATATCCCGTTGGTGGCGAGCGCACTGGCGCGCGAGCCGATGGCAGTCAGCGCGGCAGCGGCTGACGCCGTTTGAACGAATTTGCGACGTGAGACGGACATGGTGCGAGGTCCGGGGGTCAAGGGTCAAGGCGATCGCAATTATTTGCCTAACGAGCCCGCCTTAGACAGGTATGGCGCTGCGCGGAGCGTGTACATGTTCCAGAAGATCAGCGATGAGCCGCTCTACCGTCACCCCCTCCGCCTGGGCGGCGAAGTTGGTGAGCACGCGATGGCGCAGCACCGGAAATGCTACGCGCTGGACGTCCGAAGGGCTGACAGCAAAGCGTCCGTCCAGCAACGCCGCGGCCTTGGCGCCAAGAATGAGAGCCTGTCCGGCGCGCGGCCCGGCCCCCCAGCACACGAACTTGCGAACCAACGGCGGCACGTTAGGCGCGTCCGGCCGAGTGGCGCGCACCAGGCTCGCCGCGAACTTCAAAACGGGCTCAGCAGCGGGCAGGTCGCGCGTCAAACGCTGAAGCTGCAGCACCCCATCGGCATCGACGACGCGTGTCACGCGCTGGTCGGCCGTGCCGGTTGTCGTTCGCAGAATGGAGATCTCATCCGCTTCCGAGGGATAGCCGACGCGAATGTCGAACAGGAAGCGATCGAGCTGAGCTTCTGGTAAGGGGTACGTCCCCTCCTGTTCGATCGGGTTCTGCGTGGCCAAGACGAAAAACGGATTCGGCAGGGGCATCGTCTCGCCGTTGGCGGTAACAGAATGCTCCTGCATTGCTTCGAGGAGAGCAGCCTGCGTGCGCGGGGGCGCGCGATTGATCTCGTCTGCCAGAACAATGTTGGTAAAGACGGGGCCGCGAACGAATCTGAATGAGCGTCCGCGATCCGGCGTCTCCTCGAGGATTTCGGTGCCCGTGATGGCGCTCGGCACGAGGTCCGGCGTGAACTGCACGCGTCGGAAGTCGAGGTGCATCGCGTCCGCCACGGACCGCACCATGAGCGTCTTCGCGAGGCCCGGCACGCCAACAAGTAGCGCATGACCGCCAGCGAGAAGCGCCATGAGAATCTCGTCGATGACCTCTCGCTGCCCGACGATTCGGTTACACACCTGCGATCGCAAGTCGCCAAGGGCGGCGGTCAATCGCTGTTCATTGGTCGAGGCGACTCGTCTGCTGTCGGCGCGAAGTCCCTGCTCCATGCCCGTCCGTCTGAATGGGAAGTCAAAATACTGCCGAGGTTTGCTGCTGGTCACTGATACGCGGAAGATGCGCTCGATGCTCTCCGCGGCTACTTTGGCGCCCTCTTCGGAGGTCGTTTCCATGTCGAGATTCTCGTGCACCCGCCGCTGCCTGCTATGGCCGGCGCTGCTCTGTGCCGCTCCACTATCCCATCTCACTGCCCAGGCGACCGCCCCGGCCGATGCCCGGCTGCGCGCGCTCTACACAGCGGAATGGACGTGGCGCCAACGGGAATTGGCGCAGCGCGACGCCACACTTGGCGACGCAGGGGCAAGTGACCGTCTGCCGCGAGTCGATGCCGCGTCGCAGGAGGCGCGGCTTGCGTACTGGACTCGTACCCTATCGTCGCTCGACAGCATTCCGCTAGCGCAGTTGTCGCCGGAAGAGCAGGTGAACGCGCAGGTTTTTGGCACCTCTGTTCGAGCGCTCGCTAATGACGTGCGCTTCAAGACGTACGAGGCACCGTTCAACAGCGACACGTTCTTTTGGACGTCGTTCACGCCGCGGCAAGGCTTCGCGACCGCGGAGCAGTATCGCGCCTATCTCGGGCGACTGAGAGACGCTCCCCGGTTTTTCGAAGAGAACATCGCGAACATGCGTGCTGGTCTCGCGCGGGGGTACACTGTTCCGCGTGTGTCCGTGTTAGGCAGAGACAAGACGATCGAGCCGTACGTGCAGGGCGACACGACCAATCCGTTGTTCGGCCCCTTCACGCAGATGCCGGCGACAATCCCCGCTAGTGAACAGGCGGCGATGCGCGCGGAAGCCGTGACTGTGTTGCGCGACATTATTGCGCCGGCGTACGCGAAACTCCTAACGATGATTCGCTCGGAGTATCTGCCCAAGGCGCGCACAACGCTCGCGGCGACGTCGATGCCTGACGGTCAGGCCTATTACAAAGCGATGATCGAGAAATTCACCACGCTCGATCTGACCGCTCAACAGATCCACGATATCGGTCTCAAGGAGGTCGCGCGCATCCGCGGCGAGATGGAAGCGACCAAGCAGAAGGCCGGCTTCAGCGGGACGCTGGACGAGTTCATGACATTCCTTCGTACCGACGCGCAGTTCTACGCCAAGTCGCCGCGCGAGCTGCTGTCGTATTCGGCGTACGTCTCGAAGAAGGCCGACTGGAAGTTGCGCGAGACGATCGGATTCCTCCCTCGCTACCGGCACGGAATCCGCCCCGTTCCCGATGCGTTGGCGCCGATCTTCACGGGAGGTCGCGGTGCACTCGATGCGTGCCTCATGAACACCTACAACCTCCCCGCGCGCCCGCTCTATACCTTGGCCGCGCTGACCCTGCACGAATGCACACCGGGGCACAGCTTCCAGGCAGCCCTCGCGCTCGAGGGACCCGAGCGTCCGCCCTTCCGCCGCGGCACCTCGTTCTCGGGGTACGGCGAAGGTTGGGGGCTCTACACGGAATGGTTAGGCACTGTGATGGGGATCTATGAAACGCCGTACGAAGACTTCGGCCGCCTAACGTACGAGATGTGGCGCGCCGTTCGGTTGGTCATCGATACGGGAATCCACCAGTTCGGCTGGAGTCGCGAGCAGGCCATGGATTACCTCCGGCGCCACGCCGCGCTCTCAGAGCACGAGATCACGACCGAGGTGGAGCGCTACATCGCGTGGCCCGGCCAGGCGCTCGCCTACAAGCTCGGCGAGTTACAGATCCGCCGCCATCGCGCGGAAGCGGAGCAGAAACTGGGCGCCGCATTCGACCAGCGGAAGTTTCACGACGCGATCCTCGCGTTAGGCTCCGTGCCGCTCCCTGTGCTCGAAGAGCACATGGCAAAGTTCATCGCCGCTGGCGGGAAGTAGACGTTTATGCGTGGTCCGAGCGACACCTCTCCCGCCGCCGAGCGACTGATCATCGAAGGTTACCGCCGGATGACGCCGGCCCAGAAACTCGAGTGCGTCCTCTCGCTGAATCGCGCGCTGGTAGAGCTGGCGTCGGCGCGACTGCGCCATCAATACGGGCCAGACATTCCACCGCACGAACTTCGACTACGGCTCGCCGCGCTACGCCTCGACGCAAAGCTGATGCGTGAGGCGTTTCACTGGGATCCGTCGCTGCGCGGTCTCTAGCACGACCGTCGTGGACGACATTCTCGCCATCACGCTGCAGCTCGCGGCGGTGTGCGAGCAACTGGGACTTCAGTACTTGGTCGGTGGTTCGCTCGCCAGTTCGCTACATGGTATTCCACGCGCCACCCAGGACGTGGACTTCGTGGTCACAATGCGACAAGACGACGTCGCCGCATTCGTCGCGGCGCTGCGCGAAGATTTCTACCTCGACGAGGGAGCCATTCGAGCCGCCATCGAACGAAACACGTCGTTCAACGTGGTGCATCTGGGGTCGTACTTCAAAGCCGATGTGTTCGTAGCAAAGGATGACGAGCCGGCGCGATTGCAGCTGTCGAGAGCGCGCCGATACGAGGTTGCCGATCGCAGTCTCGTGGTGGCGAGCCCCGAGGACGTGGTGGCGCAGAAGCTGTTCTGGTATGCGCTCGGCGATCGCGTGTCAGAACGTCAGTGGGCCGACGCGCTCGGCGTGCTCAAGGTCGCGGGTCCAAGCCTCGATCTGCAATATCTTCGCCGCGTAGCTTCGTTGCTGAAGGTGGAGTCGCTCCTTCGTGAGGCACTCGAGCAGATCGGCTTGGAGCCATAGACCTCGCACGAAACATGTTGCCTGGCGAGGACGCTCGTTAGGCTCGCACGCCTGAAGTCAGAGCGCGGAAAGAACCTTCACGCCTACCGTGGTGTGGCCGTCGACGCGGCGAATTTCTCCGCCGCCGAGAGGAGCGCTTCGAGCGCCGCACGATCATAGAGCCTCCCGTTGGCCACGACGGCGTTGATGCGCGTGGTATTGCGGATGTTGGCCAGCGGATCGGCGTCGAGTAGCACGAGGTCAGCGATCTTATTCGCCGCCACCGTGCCTAACGAATCCGCGGCACCCAGGACCCGCGCCGGGTTGAGAGTGGCCATGCGGATCGCATCGAGCGGCGTCACACCAGCCTTTACGAGGTACTCGAGCTCATCGTGCAGCGAAAAGCCCGGCAAACAGTACGGGTTGAGCACGTCGGTCCCGGCCAGCATTGGAACGCCGGCTTTGTACATCTCGCTCGTCATACGCACCTGCAGGTCGTACGCCTTTTTGGCGCCCTGCCACTGTGCTGGCGTGCGATCTTTGAGCCGGAAGTCGGTCTTGGGGTCCCAGCCGCCGGACAGGAACTTGGGGATGTACTTGAGCCGCGGATCCGCGCCTAACGAGGCATCGTCGAGATACGCCATGTTGCGATTGACGGTCAGCGTCGGCACCTGCCAGGACATGTTCTTCTTGAGCAGCGCGAACAGCTCGGCGCAGCGCTGCGGGTCGTAGCTGTCACGGATAGCGACTGCTTGCTGGGCCGCGATCCGGCGCCACGCCTGCATATCGCCTAACGCGTTGGCGCGCGCAGCGCGAAACTCATCCTCACGCGAGGAGCAGGCGATGGGAAACCCCGTTAGGTGCTCCATCGTCTTCTGGCCGGCGTTACTCGCCTCGCGGACGTTGACAGCTTCGGGAACGTGCCCCTGAAAGGAGATGTTCTTCGCCTTCGCGTGCTCAGCGATGGCGAGATAGACGTCGCGCGGCAACAGCGAATACACCTTGATGGAGTCGGCGCCCGCACTCTTCAGTGAGTCGACGAGGCGGCGCGCGTCGTCAGGCGTTTTTGCGGACGCCGATCCCGGCCAGATCGGTGTTGGACCGTCGAGGATGTGCCCCGCTGCAACGATACGCGGACCGGCAAGCGTCCCCTGCGCCACCGAATCGCGCCAGGCGCGCACGGCCGGCATCGCGCCAAACATCTCGCGCACACCGGTGACGCCATTCGCGACGTATAGCGGCGACATCATGCTGAGCAACCCGGGATACGCACTATGCACGTGAAAGTCCCACAGCCCAGGAATGAGGAACTTGCCGCTGCCGTCGACAGTCCGCGCGCCACGCGGAAGCTGACTTGCCGTTAGGCGCCCGACATTCGTGATGCGGTTGCCTGTGACGACGACGCTCACCCCGGGCCTGCGCTCGCCAGTTTCGACGTCGATGACCGTCACATTGGAGATCACGATGGGTGCGGCGCCTTGCGCTGCGACCGGCTGTGTGCCGAGTCCAACAAGAAGGACAAGGAGCGCTGCGATTCTTGCTGTTGCCTGCATACTGGGCCGGCTCAATGAGTGGTGAGAGGCTTTCTACGCGATGGGAGCAGCAATGTTACACGCTGGAGCTTAGTCTGCGCATGCGCATCTTCGTCACTGGGGGAACAGGCGTCATCGGTCGGCGAGCGATCCCGCTGCTGCTCGCGCAGGGGCATGAGGTCACTGCGATCGGCCGCACGCCCGAGAGCTCTAGGGTGCTCGAGTATCTCGGAGCAACAGCTGTCATGGGGGATCTTTTTGTCGCTGAATCGATGCGTGAGGCGGTGAACGGACACGACGCGGTGGTGAATCTCGCGACGCGTATCCCAAAAGGAACGATCGGTCCGTTTCTCCCCCGTGCATGGCGCCAGACGGACCGTATCCGAAATGACGCGTCAACGATTCTTGCCGCCGCCGCGCAATTCACCGGCGTGCGACGTTTCATACAAGAATCCTTCGCTCCGATCTACCCTGACAGCGGTGATCGCTGGATCGGCGAGGAAATGGAGCCGCGCCCCGCTCGCTATAACCGCAGCACGCTAAACGCCGAGGCGTCCGTTGCGCGCTTCACACAGAGCGGTGGTGAGGGTGTTGTGCTGCGGTTCGCCTTCTTCTACGGATCCAGCGATCCGTTTACACAGAAGCTGCTGTCGAGCGTGCGGCACCGCTTGTTGCCGCTCCTGGGAAGCCTAACGCTTACTTCTCCATGGTTCATCACGAGGACGCCGCCGCCGCCGTCGTCTCGGCGCTGAACGTACTAGCGGGCATCTACAACGTCGTTGACAACGAGCCGCTCACTCGGCGGCAACTTGGCGACGCGATCGCCGCGCTGCTTGGGGTGCGACCGCCAAAGATCCTGCCAGCGTGGCTGGCGAGGCTCGCAGGATCCATCGGAGAGACGATCGCGCGCTCGCTGCGAATCTCTAACGCGAAGCTGCAAGCAGCGTCGCAATGGACGCCCAAATACCCGAGCGCGCGCAAAGGGCTGGCCGCTGTGCTACCGGATTAGCCGAGCGATTCACCGCCCATGAGTACCGCCATGATTGCTTTCTGGATGTGCAGGCGATTCTCGGCTTCGTCCCAAACGCGCGACTGCGGTCCATCTATGACCTCCGCGGCGACTTCTTCGCCGCGGTGCGCTGGGAGACAGTGCAGAAAAATTGCGTTAGGCGCGGCGCGCTTCATGAGCGCCGCATCGACAGTGTAGCCCTTAAAGGCCTTTTCGCGGATCGCCTGCTCTTCTTCCTGCCCCATAGACGCCCAGACGTCGGTCGTCACGACGGTTGCGCCCTTGACCGCCTCGCGAGGGTCGCGAACGACGCTCACTTTCGCCTTGCCTTGCGCGCGTTTCAGTATCTCCGCGTTCGGTTCATAGCCTTCAGGACAGGCGAGCCGCAGCTCGAAGCCTAGGCTATACGCCGCGTTGATCCACGAGTTGGCCATGTTATTGCCGTCGCCGATCCAGGCGACGATGGCGCGGTCGAGCGTGCCGGACTGCTGCCTAACGGTGAGTAGATCAGCCAGCACCTGGCACGGATGCAATAGATCGGTGAGCCCGTTGATGATGGGGACGCTGGAATACTGCGCCAGCTCCTCCACCTCGCTATGCGCGAAAGTGCGGATCATGATGCCGTCGACGTAGCGCGAGAGAACACGTGCCGTGTCCGGGACTGGCTCGCCACGGCCCAGTTGGACGTCGCGTGGTGAAAGGAAAAGCGCGTGGCCGCCTAACTGCCACGTGCCCACTTCGAAGGAGACGCGCGTTCGCGTAGACGACTTCATGAAAATCATCGCTAGCGATTTGCCGGCTAGCGGGCGCTTCACGTAGGTGCCTTTGCGCATCTCCTCGGCCAGCTCGAAGAGATTATGCAGCTCCGAAGCCGAGAAGTCGGGGATGGCCAAAAAGTGCCTAACCACAGGTCAAAGGTCAGAGGTCAGAGGTCAGAGCGAGCGTTAGAGGATGTACTTCCT
>JBQTIF010000193.1:0-32151 GCA_052388395.1 Gemmatimonadaceae bacterium
CCTCTCGAAGTGTCGACCGTCGATAACCGATAGTTCTGTGCGCCGTTGGGCAGCCCAATACCTTCGCCGATCCACAAAAATAGAAAATCCCGCGGGTACAAGCTACTCACCTACGATGCGGTCAGCGACCAGACCCGCTTTGGGAAAATGTCGGCCGGACGACATTCGTCATTAGGCAACGGTCGACAAAATGTGATATTGCTGACGTCCCACGTATCCATCGCGCTGAGCGTGCCGCGCAGTCCCAGCATTGAGTTGAGCTCACGTTGGGCCGCAACGCTGACGCCTAGACCCATCGGACCATTTGAATCAGTCTTGTGGTAGCCTGACGCGTCCAAACCGAGGAGCCACATCGGAGGTTCGGCCCTTTGCTGCGCGCTCTGCGCATTGGTGGCGGTTGCCGCCAATGCAGCGAGCCATCCAATGAAGACAACTTGTTGCATGGCGTTGTCAGAGCGTTCTCTACGTGGAATAGACCCCAAAAGCGCGCACACCGGTCACTCGCCTTTACGCGATTCGCGGTGTACATCAGCCGTCTGCCAGCTCTGGAACGCTGCTCGAGCGCCAGGTCGGCGATATCAGCGCGCAGGTCAAGGAGTTCCTGTTGCTTGGAAGCGAATTCGTGGGCGACTCCGTCCGAGCTGTGGCGCACGTTCAGCGCACCAGCAGTAATCGACGGACGACGATCGATCAACTTTCGCCCGCATCGCAACGGGTCGTCCAGCGCATCAATAGCGAGTGTGCCGTGCCACGTTCTGATGTGCGCGAGGGTTCGCGTTAGGCGGCCCGCTACAGCACGCCTCGGCGGTAGCGTTCGAGGTGCTGTAAACCGTCATCGTTTGGAGTTGCGTGAGCTCTTACGCTAATGCGTTAGGTTGCGGTCGTCCGGGGGCACGAAGTTCGAGAGGAACGTGCGCTCTTGCGGTGTGAGCGAACCGATGCCCTGAGCGCTGATCTTGTCGAGGATGCGATTGACCTCGTCGCGATTCACTTCGTGGACTTTCGCCATGTCGATCTGACGCCACCCTTCCACGCGCCGCGTAGCGTCGGGAGTCGCCGCGGTCGCCTTGCGTTTGAACTGCGTGCGCGAGCGCTCGAGCCAGCGGAGGTAGAGGTACGCCCCCGCGTAGCCGCCAAGGTGGGCGAAATGCGCGACGCCGCTGCGCACGCCTCCCAGTCCACTCCAGAGTGCGAGAACTGTCGTACCTATCACCATCAGTCGCGCCGGAACGGGAAGGACTCCCCAGATGAGAATCGGCTCGTTAGGCCAATAGTACGCGAAGCCCATCATCACACCGAATACGCCAGCTGAAGCGCCGATGATTGGTGAGTTCGGGGAAAAGAAGAACGACAGGACCGCGCCCGTGATGCCGCTCAGAAAGTAGAGAATGGTGAAGCGACGGGAGCCTATGCGCGACTCTACACGCGGGCCGAAGAAGAAAAGCGCGAGCATGTTAAAGCCAATGTGCATCAGCCCGCCGTGCAGAAACATGTACGTGACGATTGACCAAGGGCGGAACAGCGCGAGTCGCGGCACGAACACAAACGCGCGTTCGAAACCCGGGAGCGTCATCTGCAGCAGGAAAGCGCCGAGGTTGGCCACCAAGAGGGTGCGGACGACTGGTGTCACGAGTTATGAAATGGCAGTGGTTAGGCGTCGGATGTGCCGACAACGGTGAGTTCTTTGAATCATTAGGATAACCATACTGACCGTCGTCTACCTTGCTTTTGGACCGAGCATGCTCCTGCTAGGTCGCCCAGACGAGCTTCACAATGAGCACGCAGCGCGACCAAAAAAGATTCGCCACGGCCCGCGCGGCTCGGGAATCGTGATGACGCTCCTCGTCCGCGACCTGCAGCAAGTCCTAACGTGGTCGCTCCCTGATGAACTGATAACTGCGAACTGCAAGCTTCTGTGCGGGGTCCAACTACTTGAGCGGCGCCGCCCATACTCTCACGGATTCAACCCCGGTCTATACCGCCGAATTGTTTGCGCGTCGATGTCTTTCTCAATGAGCGCAATTCGCTTGAACTCCCCTTTCGCGAACATCTCCGCTTGGTCGTAATAGTGCGGTGAGTCTTCCCGTGCGCTCTGTCCGTACGCCAAGACTGAATACCCTTTAGGCACGTCGGTAAACTCGACAGCGATCACCCAGCCATCACCGCCGATCGCGGTGCGCTGCGCTTGCCGTCCGGTTCGTTTCTAAAGTTCAGCACGCGGAAACAGCCTAACGCGCCGCTACAGCCGCCGACCGGTTGATCCACCTTTCCCGCACGCACACGGTGCACGTCCCCCCACGCCACGTCATAAGAGCCGTGTCGACGCATCGTCTCGTCCACAGCCCACGCAAAGGCCGTCTCAGCGCGCGCCGCGTCCTTGAGCCCGCGCGGTCCTGCCATCGGAGCGTTAGGCGTCCATTGCTCAGCGAACATCGAATCGGCATGCACACCTTCGATGTACTTGCGCCACCATGTCTCGAAGAGGACAGCGCCGCGCCTCGCCGGAGCGACCGTGTTGTCCCACTTTTCGAGTAACGCGAGCGCCTCGGCGACAAGCGGCGCAGGTGACGCTGCCCGTACCGCGGCCACCAGGTCGGCCTTGACGCGGTCAGCCAGCAACATGCGGTACGAGTTCTTGAGGGCAACTACTTCCTCGAGCGTGAGCTTCTTCTTGTTGTCGATCAGCGTTAGGCTATGCTGACTGCGAAGCCGCAGGGAAGGCTCCGGGAAGTTCGCAGGGTAGCGCGCACGATCGAGTACCTGTTGCAGGTTCGTGTGATACGGCGCGTCGTTTTCGTTGCGCACGTACCCGCCCTTTGGATTGAGAGCCTGCGGCAACGAATCCCACGGCACGTAGTGCGTCCAGATGTCCGCGGTCATGCGCGCCGGGACTGCGCTCGTGTCGCCGCCGTTCACGTGCGGCAATGCCGGAATAGACGCGTTCCACACGTACAGGATGTTTCCGGCGCGATCGGCGTACGTGAAGTTCGACGTTACACGCGAGCGGATGCGCATTGCCTCTTTCCACTCTGCGAGCGACTGCGCGCGCATCATGTGCAGGAACTGCTCGCCGTGACGATAATCCCCTTCTGCCGCGGCGCGAAGCACGTAGATCTTCCCCCCACCGCGATGGACCACTGGACCTAACGGCGAGCGCCAGAACTCGCGCGTCTCTGTCGACATCCCGTCGCCGTTCTTGTAAGCAACGGTGACGAGCTCGCGCTGCAACGGCAGCGACGTCCCCTCGAACAGATAGTGATCGACGCGGGCCGGATCGACCTCGAGAGCGTAGATCTCATCCAGATCCGGCGCGTTGTTCGTTGTCGCCCAACCGAGGTACTTGTTGAACCCGCCGATTACGCCGAACGGGCCGCCGATGCGAAAGTCACCGTAGAAATCCAGCACGCCCGGGACGATCGCGTGCGCCTCGTAGTAACCGGCGGTCCATGCCAGATGTGGATTCCGAAGCAGAATTGCGCGCCCCGATTTCGTACGGCTTGGCGCAAACGCCCAGGCGTTGGATCCTTCCTCGATTTCAGGCTCACTGTTGTTCGCCCGGGGCCCACTGCGCGGGCGCGGTTGGAGCCGCGCCACGAAGCGTTCCGCATCGCCGGTGTTTGCAACGCTAACGTCGCGTGCGGCGATGTCATAGCCTGTAAAGCGCGGGACAAACCCCGGCGGGAACTCGTTAGGGTGCAGCGCGATGTACCGGTTCACTCCCTCGGCGAAGCCCTCGTACACGTCGCGCGTCGCCTGTTGCAGGTCGGGATAGCGCTGGACCGCGACAGCGTACGCGCGCTGTGCGTAGAAGTCGCTCTCCATGCTGTCGCGACCGAACCAGCGTCCCATCTCAGCGCGCCCGCGAAAGAGCCCGAATGCAACCCGCGGCCCATGATCTTCGAGCTGCACGTACGCCAAGGCGTAGCCGAATGCCTTGAGGTTGTCGGCCTTGATGTGTGGCACGCCGTATGTGGTGCGTCGGATCTCGACTTGCTGCGCGAGGTCCGGCGCCTGTGCCGCAGCCCGCGTACCAAACGCGACGAGCAGCGCGAACGCTGCTCGTCCACTTGAGTTCCACCGCCGCATACGATGATCGCGTTAGGCGTTGCGATCCAGGCACGTCTCGCCTGGCACATTCGGGTTGTTCTGTTCGGCCATTGGAACCGGGATCGTCACATCGACGCCGTAGTTCCCGCCTTTGTGCCACGCGCCAATTGGGAAGACGCTGTTCGCCCCACGGCTATACTGCCGCACGAGCCGGCGCAGGTCTCCCACGCGATGCCCCGTCGAGAAGAACCAGAAGGCACGCTCGCGGAAGAGTTGATCGATGCGCGCCGCGTCCGTGGTGGCGGCCGGCAACGGCGTTAGGGCTGTGACTGTCGCGCGCGCCGCGTTGAGCGTTGCCAATGAACCGGTGACGTTCTGCGCGCGCATCTGCGCCTCGGCCTCGATGAGGCGCGCCTCGATCCCGCTCACAATCGTCACCGGCGTCTCTCGTGCTGTCCATATCCGCTGCACATAGATCGGCTGCGTGAGGTCGTCGCGGCTCGTCTGCGTTACGCCGATCGCGCGGCATGTTGCGTCACCCCCCTGGCAGATGGGGAGTCGCGGATCGTTGGCGGTGGCGAAGTTCAGTCCGTTCATTCCTTCGCCAGTGCTCACGCTGTAACGACGTGCAAGGTTGTTGAATGACCACATCTGGTTGCTGGTCGCCGTGATCGCGTGCAGCATCTGGTATGTATGGTTTGTTGGCACGCTGCTCACTGCCGTGGCAGCTTCCGCCGGCCGATTGAGATTCAGCAGAATGCGGCCGCGCGTCACCGCCAATGCGTTGCGCACTTTCACATCGGCTGCACTCGTCCCCGTGATGAGCCGCAGCCCTGAGTCAGCGTGCGCCAGGGCCAGCTCGAGCACGGCTTGCGTTGTCCTCGGCTCGCCATACCGCTCGGCACCCTCCACGACCGTGCTAAACACGATGCCGCTGCAATAGTGCTCGGCGATCAAGTTCTCGACGTACGCGAGCACGAAGTACATCTCCGCGCGTTCGGGCGCCGGTCCTGTGGGGTTGAACTGCTCGAGCAGGTCAATCGCCTGTGTGGCCGCGAGCCGCGCGCGGTGCAGCGCTCGATTGGCATTAGTCAAGAAGTTGTTCTGGATCGTGATGACGCGCTGATCGATCTCCTGCCGAGCGATGAAGGAATCGCCGTTGTTCCATTCGTCAGCGAAGAGTCCGCCGAGCAGGAAAAGGCTCTCATCGCCGCTCGTGGCCGAGTTGAGTCGCGCAAGCGCGCCGATGCGCACGGCATTGGCGCCGGCGGCAGATGACACGTCACCGGGATTGATGATGTCCGGATCCGTAACATCGAGGAACTCAGTCGGCGAGCAAGAGCCTAACGCGACACCGATCGTGGCCACGGCAGTGGCGCGGCGCACCTGAGCCCACATAACACGCGCTTGTGTATGCTGAATCATTCGAGTTATCGACCTAGAAGCCAAAGATGAAACGGAAGGAAAAGAACGTAGGCGGACCAAAGGCTTGGAATTCCGATGGGGCATCGCCCGTCGTGCCGAACGCTTCCGGATCGACACCGAGGTAGTCAGTCCAGAGAATGCCGAGGTTGCGGATCGCGAATGTCGCAACCAGGCTGCGACCGCCGACTCTGCTCAACCAGCGTTCCGGTGTGTTGACCGTGAGCGCCAATTCGCGGAACCGGAGGAAGTCACCCTTCTCAAAGAAGCCGGCGACCGATCGACTCGGATGCTCACGCACCAGGACAGTGCGCGCTTGTTCAAAGAGCGACGCGTTAGGGTCGATCAGCCCCGCGCAGTTGAGACGACTCGCGCAGCGGATTCGCTCAGTGTTGTTGTAAATGAGATGTCCGCCTTTATAGTCGATCATCCCACTGATTCTGATACGACGCTGCCAGAATTCGAAACCGTTGGTAAGCGACACTTCATGGCGCGGCACTGAGTAGCCATGGAAGCTCGGTCCAGTGAACGCGGCGATCGAGTCGACGACGATCTCGCTGAGCGCGGGATTCGAGTTATACGTGATGATCCCGTCGCCATTCTTGTCTTGCCAACTGCGCAAGCGCCGCGACCACCAGCCGTTCAGGGGATATCCTTCGCGCTGCTGCTGCGTCGCACCGCCAGTCGGCGGGACACCGCCAAGGCTCACGAGCTCGTTGTCATTGGACGAGCCGTTGATCGTAACATCCCAGCCGATCGCGTTCGTTTGCAGCAGCTGCGCGTTGATGATCCCTTCCCACCCCCAATTGCGAACCTCGCCGAGGTTCTCGAACCGCGACGTGGCGCCCGTGCCTAACGACGGAGGCAGGACGCGACTGATGAGCGCGTCTTTGGACGTCTTGCTGTAGTACGTGACCTCGGTTGAGATCCGGTTGTTCCAGAAGCTCGCATCGATCCCAACCTCGAGCTCCGTGGATCTTTCCGGCTTGAGGTTGCGGTTCCCTAACGTGCTAAAGACGACACCGGGAACGTCACCGCTTTCCTGCCGACCTGTCGTCGCCGAGAAGAACTGCACCGCGTCTGTCGTCCCTGGTTGCACACCCGAGGCCCCGTACGCCGAACGCAAGCGCAGTTGGCTCAGCCAGCCTGGGGTCGGGAAGAATTCTTCATCTGAGACAATCCACGACGCTGCGAGCTTGGGGTAGAAGACAGTCTTGAAGTCCGCCCCGAACGCGCTATTACGATCGGAGCGCACGGCGCCCGTGACGAACAGGCGATCACGCCACGAAACGTGCTCCTCGACGAACGCGCCTAACGTGCGACTCTCGCTGCTCGTCTCGTCCGCCCGCGCCGTCGCGCCTGCAGTCACTGTCGTCGCGCCCGGCGGAAGGATCAATCCGGTGGCGCCATTGCGATTGAACACGTTGCGGTAGAACTGCACACCGGCAGTCGTTTTCGTATCCAAGGCGTCGCTGAGGCGGTGTGTTGCCGTTGCCGCGGCGTCGAGTGTGTAGATGTAGAAGCTGGAGCGGTTGTCGCGCTTGAAGCCCTGACGATCAGTAGCAACATCCGGACAGTTGGCGAATCGGCACAGCTGCGTGTCTTTGCGACTAATGAAGTCGAGGCCCGTGTTGGCGCGCAGCGAGAGCCAGTCGTGCGGGCGCCAGTTGGTGCTTGCTGATGTAATAAAGCGCTCGATCGCTTGATTGCTTGTCGCCTGGTAGATGTCACGCGGTGTGAACTGCCGCCAACCGTATAGTGTGTCCCCACCTGCCGTTAGGTTGTATTTGTGCCCCGGGCCGCCGTACACATTCGCCGCGATACCGCTCACGCCGGAATCATCGCTCATCGGCAGACGCAGATCCGAAGAGATGTAGCCGCCGTTGATTGCGAGGTCGGCATTGCGCGGCAGAGTGAAGTTGAGGTTCGTCCGCGCCGTCATTTTGGTGTAGCGGTTCGGACTCTCCTGTTCCGAGCGTAACGTGAGACCGCGCGCTCCGAGAAAGCGCTGCTCGAATTCCGGCACTTTTGTCACGCCATCTTCGTCTTCCCACTCGCCGTGCACAAAGTAGCGGATTGCATCGGAGCCGCCGCGTAACTGCAACCCATGCTGCTGGCGATACCCGATGCCGTATGGAGTGGATTCCGGATCGTTATGCAGGTTGTAGCTCGTAACGCTATCTTGGGTACACACGCCCGCCGCGCGCTGAGTCAGAAGGCACTGCACTGTGTTGTCAGCCCGCGAGTTTGTCTGGGTTGTCGTGCCAGTGCGCCACCCGCGATATGCAGTTGGATAGTCGTTGCGATCGCTGATCGCCGTCTGCTCTGTGTAGTAACTCCATTGCGTTCGGCCGGCGATGCCGCGCTTCGTCGTTATTACGATGACGCCATTCGCCGCGTCGGTACCGTACAGCGTCGACGCTGACGGACCGCGCACGACCTCGATCGATTCGATCTCTTCCGGATTGATGTCACCGATGCGACTCGGCGTCGTACCGCCGACGCTGAGGGTCGAGGAACCGGTCGTCCCTTCCACTCTGACGCCGTCGATCACGTAGATCGGATTATTTGTTAGCGACAGAGAGCTCGTCCCTCGAATGCGCACGCGCACGCCAGCTCCCGTCTGGGTCCCCGGAATCACCAGCACACCGGCGGCCTTCGACACCAACATGTCGGCCACGTTCGAGACAGCTTGCCGCTCGACGATGTTTGTTGCGTCGATCTGCGCGATCGCGTTGCCAACTTCGACGCGACGTTGCAGCCCAGTCGCCGTTGTTACGACCGGATTTAGCGTCATCGCGACAGCGCGCAGCTGAAAGTTGAGCGTGGCGGTTTGACCCGCTGCAACCGTCACTGCCTGACGCTGCTCGGCAAAGCCGAGTCGCAGGACGCGCACTTCGACGCGTCCGGGATTCACACCACGAATGGTGTACTGTCCCTCATTGTTGGTGACAGCGCCCAGTGTGGTCCCAACGACTGCGAGCTGCGCTGAGCCGATCGGCTGCGTGCCCAACGAGTCAGTCACTCGGCCGCTGATTTGGCCTTGCTGCGCTTGAGCGGCTGCTGTGACGCTGAGCATTGCCGCGAGGCAGAAGGAGAGGCGAACGGAATTGATCATAAGCGATCCGAGGGGAGTGCTAAGGATTCGCGGGATACGAGCTTGCCGGCGCTACGCAACGCCCTAACGTAGTGTTGGGGCTGGCTCCCGCAATTGCCGCTTTGGTCTCGCCTGGCCCGGGGTCGGATCTTGAAATACAAGCCCTAAAACGCGCGGCGATCAGTCAAATTCACGCATGCACGAATTTGAGTGACCGCCGCAACGATTAGGGCTTGTATTTCAAGATCCGACCCCGGCTTACTGGGCCATTTGACTTAACGAGGCGCCGATGTCTCACGATCCATTTTCGCGACGCCGGTTCCTGTCGTTTCTCGCCGGCAGCCCGCTGCTGGCGGCGGCCGGTATCGACCTAACGACTCTCGAGCGCCTGCTCGACGGCGCAGCGCATGATCGATCGAAAGCTCTCGACTCCTTACAGCAAGCGACTCAGGACAGCACACACATCGCCGGCGCGAATCAGGCGATCAATGTGTTCGATTTCGAACCCGTTGCCCGCAAAAAGCTTCCATCGGCGCACTGGGGCTATCTCGCCACCGGTACCGACGACGATGCCACCATCCGCGCGAACCGCGAGGGATTCACTCGTTATGCGCTCCGTGTGCGTCGCCTCATCGACATCAGCACGATCGACACATCGATCGAGCTACTCGGCGTCAAATGGGCCACGCCGATCGCCCTCTGCCCTGTGGGCAGTCAAAGAGCGTTCCATCCTGAAGGTGAGTTAGCCACCGCCCGCGCAGCGAAAGCAAAAGGACACCTGCAAGTGCTCTCGACGGTCGCTACGACGTCGTTCGAGGATGTCAGTGCCGCGCGAGGTATGCCCGTCTGGTTCCAACTCTATCATCGGCAGGATTGGAACCAGACGCGCGCGATGATCAAACGCGTGGAACGTGCTGGCTGTCCCGTCATCGCGTTCACGATCGACCAGATTGGCGGCGGCAACCGAGAAACGATGCTGCGCCACGCACTGATCGACGAACGCCAATGTGAGCGCTGTCATGCCGGCGGACGGCCGCAGCCGGGTGTCACCGGGCGCGTTGACGATCGTGATAACCGGCGCAAACCGATGCTCGCCGAGCCGGCACCGGGGACGCCGATTCCCGAGGTGGGAACGCCGACGTGGGACTTCGTTAGGCGGCTCAAGGACACCACAACGATGAAAGTATTCCTCAAAGGGATCGTGACGGCCGAAGACGCGGAGCTCGCTATCCAAAACGGTGCGGATGGGATGTTCGTCTCCAATCACGGTGGGCGAGCCGAGAACAGCGAACGCGCCACGATTCTCGCGCTGCCGGAAGTCGTCGCTGCAGTCAACGGTCGGGTGCCGCTCATCATCGACAGTGGATTCCGACGTGGCACGGACATCTTCAAGGGGCTGGCGTTAGGCGCCACGGCCGTTGGTATCGGGCGGCCTTACGTTTGGGGGTTGGCCTCGTTCGGGCAGGAGGGGGTCGAGACTGTGCTTGCCCTGCTGCGCCGCGAACTCGAGGTCGTCATGCGACAGGCAGGAACTGTGTCAGTCAAGCGCATCACGCGCGACTACGTCGTCGCGCGCGGAACCTAACGACGTGAGCGATCCACTCAATCCAGCGGTCTTCGGCATCGTCGTTGCCGTCGGTTCGCTCATTGCCTTCCTGGGGATCTGGTTCATCGTCACCACGTTGCTTGCCATCATCTCGGGCTGGACTGAATTGGCGGCGGCGTTTCCTGGGGGCTCGCGTCCCGGCGGACAGATCCTGCGCCGATTGGTGCTGAAGGTGGGTGCCGTTGGCGAAAAGGGAGTAACGGCACTCATCCCAACGGCGGACGGTTTGTACCTGGAGAGCCACCCGCTCTTCCGCTTTCGTCGGCCAGCCGTGCACATCCCGTGGCGCCGCATCCGCTACGTTGATTCGCACCGTGTGCTATGGCAGCGGTCGCTGACGTTTGATCTCGGCGGGATTACCACGATACGAGTGCGCGACCGGGCTTTGGCTGTGTTTCAGGCGGGTGGAGTGCAGGTGCCCACTAATGTGGCTGCCTAACGGGGGCTCAGCCGGCTGCGCCCTGAGCTGCAGGCTCAAAAGTTGCCCTCCTACAGTTCTGTTAAGGAGGCAAACCGATGAAGAGACTTATGCTCGCGCCCGCCATGTTGCTTACGGGTGCAGTCGCGACTGCAACGCTTAGCACACGAAGCGAAGCGCAGTCGACCGTTAGGCGGTCCCAGTCCAGCTTCAATCTGTTCTCCGTTCAACAGGACGTCGAAATAGGGCGTCAAGCGGCCGTCGAAGCCGAGCGGCAGCTTCCGTTGTTGAACGATCGTCAAGTGAACAACTATCTAAATCGCGTTATTCAGCGATTGGCAACGCATGCGCCAGGCGCCGATTATCCCTATCAGATCAAAGCGGTGAACGCAACAGAGATCAACGCGTTTGCTCTTCCCGGGGGCCCGATGTACGTGAACCGCGGGCTGATCGCGAGCGCGCGATCTGAAGCAGAGCTCGTAGGTGTTCTCGCACACGAAATGGCCCACGTCGCGCTGCGTCACGGGACGACGCAAGCATCCAAAGCGTACCTTGGCCAGACCGGGCTTAGTCTACTTGGCGGACTGTTGGGACGATCGAGCAGCACGTCAAGGATCGTGAATGCAGTAGGCGGATTCGGTCTGAACGCCGCCTTTCTAAAGTTCAGTCGCGACGATGAGTATGAGGCTGACGCGACTGGTGCCGACATCATGGCGCGCGCGGGTTACGATCCCGCGGCGATGGCTGACTTCTTTGCCTTCTTGCGGCAAGAACAAAGGCGCGATCCGAGCAAGTTGGAGCGCTTCTTCAGTAGCCACCCGCCGCCGGCAGATCGCGAGTCCCGCATTCGCGAGCTCGCCAGCACGTTGAGCACAACGCGCTCAGGCGACGTGGGAGGTTTTGCGGCGATCCAGTCGCGTGTCGGAAACACTGCACTCGCGTCAGCGCAGACACAGTGGCCGACAACGACTTCAACGGGGACCGTCACGCGACCGATCGACCCGGTCACCGTCAGTGTCCCTGCACCATCGTCGAGCTTCACGCTGTTCCAGCAGCCTAACGGGTTCTTCACGATTTCACGCCCAAGTAACTGGCGCGCGTTTGCGTCGAGCGGCTTCGCTGTATCTCTAGCTCCGACTGGAGGCGTCCTGGAGATGAGCGATGGTCAGCCCGTGATGGCCTATGGGATGATCATCAATCACTATGCGCCATTCACGGGAACGACCGAGCGGCGTTCGCGCAGGTTGCAGCGCAGCTACGTACCCTTCGAAGATCGAGTGACCACGGTTGTATCGCTCGAGGAAGCAACGGACGACTTAGTGAATCAAATCGTGAGCACCAACTCGTATCTGAGCGCTGAGCCGGGTTCCGCCCGTGCCCTCGAGATCGATGGAGCGCGAGGTTATTTGATTGTGCTCAACGGACGCTCGCCCGTCACGGCGGACGATGAGCGCGTAAGCGTGTATACCCGGGAGCTGGGTGATGGGCATGTGCTTTACGCGCTGTGTGTCGCGCCGGGGAGGGAGTGGGCGACTGTGGACGCCACGTGCGGCCGCATGCTGAGCACCCTGCGAGTGAACGACGAAGCGGCGCATCGAAGCACGACATCGAGGCCGCGCGCAATTCGACCGTAGCGGGTTAGTAGTCTTTTCGCACTTTCATGCTCCTGCGTCGCTTAGATCGGCGCAGGGGCATTTTACATCTGCGCGACGGGCTTTCATATCGATAGCCGAATGGAACGAAGGGACTTTCTCAAGGTTGTCGGAAGCGCTGCCGCTTCTCGAGCGCTGCTGGCGTCAGCGCTCGTTCCGCGCGCGCCGTCGTTCCGCGCGTGGACCTGGTTCCATGGCAACACCACGTCGAGCGAAGCCGCTTGGCGTACGCGCTTCGCACGTCTTCGCGCGGCGGGGATAACAGGCTTGCTCGTCGCGGATGGGGACATGGCGCGCATCGCGGCAGCGGCGAAGGCTGAAGGCCTGGAATACCACCGCTGGATCCACACGATGTATCGCAGCAACGACCGGTGGGCCAAGCGGAATCACCCGGAGTGGTTCAGCGTGAGCCGCAATGGAGAGTCGAGCCTAACGCGACCGCCATACGTCCCATCGTATAACTGGTTCTGCCCCAACCGCGACGGAGTGCGCGAGTACCTGCGCTCGAGCGTCGAGCGGATCGCTGCTCGGCCGGATGTCCACGGTGTACATCTCGATTATATCCGCTTTATCGATGTCATCCTGCCGCGGGGGCTCTGGTCGCGCTACAACCTCGTGCAGGATCGCGAGATGCCGCAGTTCGATTTTTGTTACTGCGATGTTTGCCGCGAGAAATTCAAACAGCAGTCAGGTATCGATCCGATGAAACTCGAGGATGCACCGGCGCACGAAGCGTGGCGTGCGTTTCGTTGGAATTCGATCACGGCGCTCGTAACACTCCTGTCGCGAGCCGTGCGTGGACGTGGGAAGGAGATAAACGCGGCTGTCTTCGCCACGCCGACACTCGCGCGTCAGCTCGTTAGGCAAGCGTGGGACGAGTGGCCGCTCGACGCCGTATTTCCCATGCTCTATCACCACTTCTATCTCGAGGACGTGGAATGGATCGGACGGGCGACGCGCGAAGGCGTGCAAGCACTCGCACCCAGCGTGCCGCTCTACGCCGGCGTCTTCGTCCCACGGTTGGATCCCGCGCAGCTTGCCAGAGCGGTAGCGATCACACGCGACGCTGGAGCTGCTGGCGTCGCGCTCTTCTCGATGCCGCGGCTCACCACCGCACACCTCGCAGCGTTAGGTAGCGCGCTAGGCGCGTGACAATGGAGGGCGCTGTCCCCTCCGCCGGCTACAGGCTAGGCGCCCATTCCGGCGCATATTCCCGCTGCCAAAGCCGCGACGCCTCCGCATCGTCCTGGATGTGCCCCGTCGCTGGATCGATGCGCAACTTGCGACCGACTCTCTGCGCGATGTTGCCGAGGTGACAGAGCATAACGGACGTGGCGCCCTGTGCGATGGGGGCATGGAGCGCCGTCGAGCCACGAACTGCGTCGGCGAAGTTCGTCGCGTGCACGAGCGTCGAGTTGTCATCCGCTGTCACGTTCAGCGCGTCTCCCTTCGGACCGATATTCTCCTTCACGAATTTGTTCTTGAGGTCATAGATCGTGTAGCCGTCGCGATCCATGACGACGCTGCCGTTCGTCCCAAGGATTACCGTCCCGCGCGACCGGCCGTGCGTCTGCGCGCCGTTGCAGCTCGCCCCTTGCCAGATGATGGATTTGCCGCCGGCGAATTCGTAGCAGACCTCCTGCGTATCCGGCATCTCCCAGTCATCCTGGAAGTGAAAGCGCCCGCCGACTGAAGAGACCGCGAGCGGACGTTCGACGCCTAACGCCCAGCGCGCAATGTCGATCTCGTGGGTGCCGTTGTTGCAAACCTCGCTCGTTCCCCAACGCCAGAACCAGTGCCAGTTGTAGTGAATGACGTTGTCGCGGTACGCCGTACGTGGTGCTGGTCCCTGCCACATCTCGTAGTCGAGGTGCGCCGGCACGGGAGCCTCCTGGCCGCGACCGATGCTCGTGCGTGTGTTCGCATACCAGGCGCGCGCCTGATACGGTGAACCGATCGCGCCGCCGTGAATCGCGGCGATGATCTCGCGCGAACGGTCATGCGATCGCTGCTGCGTGCCGATCTGTACGACGCGCTGGTGCTTCTCCTGGCACTGAACAATCAGCTCCGCTTCGCGCGCATTGTGCCCACTTGGCTTCTCCACGTAGACATGTTTTCCGGCCTTCATGGCAAGGATCGCGGCTGGCGTTTGCCAGTGATCCGGCGTCGCGATGACGATGCCGTCAACTGACTTGTCATCGAGGATGCGCCGGAAGTCGCGCACGGCTTTCGCCGATTGCTGCTGGACTTTCCCCAGCTCTAACGCGCTTTTGTCGAGAACCAGCGCATCTACGTCGCAGAGGTAGGCAACCTCCACGTTAGGCGAGCGAGCAAACGTCCGAGCCAAGACGACGCCCCGGCCGTTGAGTCCCATGACGCCAACGCGCACCTTGTCACTCGGCGCTCCAGCGGCCAGAGCGGAGCGCTGCGATAGCGCAATCCCCAAGCCGGTCGCTGTCGCTGATTTCAGGAAGGTACGGCGGGGCATTTCGAATTCCTGCGCCATGGGACCTCGCAAGTTGTCTTACTGCTCGGGAACGACTGAGAGCGACGACCTAACGACTCTGATTTTGATACTGCGAAAGTACACCTCGTTTCCGTGATCTTGCAGGATGATGTGTCCCGCGCGTCGCTCGGCGAACCCTTTGATCGAGCGGTACTTGCTCAGTGCCAGCAGCGAGTCCGCGCGCGGCGTGCCCAGATCGAGCTCGACCACCTTTGAGCCGTTGAGCCAGTGCTCGATGTGTGGGCCGCGAAAGACGAGCATTGAGCGGTTCCACGCACCTGCGGGATTCAACCGCTTCGACTCGTTAGGTGGAATCATGTCATACAGCGCCCCAGCCCGATGCGACGCGATCTTGTTGTCTTCGCCGAGTGAATCATCCAGGATCTGATATTCGAAACCGAGCGCCGCGTGATTCGCGGCGTTGGCGAGCGAAAATGCCTCCGACACGTTGTACTTGAGACCGCTGTTTGCTCCCGGAGCGACTTTCCATTCCCAGGACAGCTCGAAATCGCCGAATGCCTCGTCGCTCATCAAGTCGCCGCCTTGAGTGGGCTGCCCATCCGCCATGCGACGCACCTCGCCGCTGGGGATCTTCTTGATGGCGCCGTTCTCGACCTGCCAATGCGCCGTCGGGACGCTGTCATAACCGAGGCCGCGCCACCCGCGTAGCGTCGCACCATCAAAGAGCAGTCGCCAGCCTGCGTCTCGCTCCGCCTTCGACAGCGCGTTCGGTCGAGTCGCATGATCGTTCGGGCCTTGGGCGCGCAGTTCCAATCCGTTGACGTTTACCGCAACAGTGAGCGCAACGATGAACGGTGTCGACTTCATGTGAGCACCCTCCGGTGCGTCCGTCTGCCAGCCGACTATAGCGAATTATTTCCAGCGGATCAAAGGGGGATCAAAGGGGTCAGAGTCGATTGAAAAAATGGGCGGCTAAGCGACGGCCATCGATTCGCTCTATTTCAATCGACTCTGACCCCTTTGATCCCCCTTTGGAGAGCGATGTGAAAGCATTCAACGAGGCGATGGCGGGAAAGGCGTCGGCGATCATGTAAGCCTAGGTTCAAAGGTAGTTACCTAGGAGTGCGGTATCTGCGGTTATCTGCGAATGTTTCTGTGTGAATCTGCGTTCCCGCTTTTGATCTTCGCCGAATCGCCTAAGGAGATACGATGTCCGCACCTGTGGATCGCTACGACACTCGCGTCAACATCCACTACAAGCCACTCGAAGTCGTCGACGTCCCCGAGCTCGTCGCCGGCGTCACACATCCTTGGTACAACCAGACGCTGTGTAAGGTCAACGACTCGGTCGTGCGCCTCGGCGTCTTCGAGCCAGGAGAATATCACTGGCACCATCACGACGACGAAGATGAGTTTTTCTATGTGGTCCAAGGCCGCTTCATCGTCGATCTGGAGGAGCGCAGCGTCGAGCTGCTCGCGCAGCAAGGATTCGTCGTCCCGCGTGGCGTTAGGCATCGCACGCGAGCGCCTGAACGAACGGTAATCCTTATGGTGGAAGGGGCCGGTATCGTCCCCACAGGAGACTGAGCGCGAACGACCGCGAGACACGCTGGACCAGCGCGGCTAACGCCGGGCCACCCGTGAGCGCAACCATATCGAACACACTATACCCACCTGCGATTCCGCTCGGCGGATTGCCGATTGTGAAGACGCCTGTGGGATCGTGCGTCGCCCAACGCCAGTTGCCCAGGCCCGTTCCAAGCAGCTCCAAGACCGCGGTCAGGATGAACGTGGACGCGAAGACGGACGGCGCCCGTCCCTTCGCAACGACGCAGCAAAACCCGGCGAAGAGGATCAAGCCTAACCAATCTGTGCGCGCGGCGAGGGTGACGCCCCACAACGCCCACGCAGCACCCGCCACGAGAGCAAGCCTAACGAGCCGACGGCCGTACCGCGCGAATAGCGCCGAGCGCCCGAGCGCGAGGGCGGCGAGGTACAAGCCGCCGTGTCCCGGCGGTACAAACGCAGGTACGTTGTGCAGCCGGTATGTGTAGAAACCGAGCAACGGCGCCGCCGTGTACTCCACCACCGTCGCGAACATCACGACGACTGCTACCTGAAAACGGGCGGCCCTTTCCTCACCGTGGAGAAGTCCGATGAGGATGGTCCACGACAGCAACCCGAGTCCTCGCTGGAACCAGATACCAGCGGCGACGTCGAGAGCAAGCACGCCGCTAAACCAGACGGCGAAGATACCAACAATCGTTAGGTCGCGTTTCGAGCAGGCCAGTACAGCGCGCATGTCAAATAATCCGCCGCAAGCGGCGTGGAGTTGGCTAGCTACGCCCGTCACGGTCAAACGGTTTGCGTTCACATCGCAACACGC
The DNA here is from genome assembly GCA_052388395.1 of Gemmatimonadaceae bacterium. Lineage (GTDB taxonomy): Bacteria > Gemmatimonadota > Gemmatimonadetes > Gemmatimonadales > Gemmatimonadaceae > DASYRX01. The sequence goes on from JBQTIF010000193.1 coordinate 17,096, forward strand.
GTGCATTCAATAGTTCTAAGCTCGCGCATCGTCTCCCGGCGGTGCGTTCCTCTTCAAATGATCAGCCATGCGCCTAACCATCCCGGCCCACGTAAATGCGTGCCAGGAATGGCCTTTCATCGGGCGACCGTAGGTGAAGGCGCCGGCACAGTGTGGGTTCGTCGTCCCCTTCAAACTCTTCGAACTACACGCCGACGTTGAGATAGAAGTCGTCCATGTCGCCAGCAAAGAGTGCAGCTTTCCGACGATCTTGGGTCCAAGTGTTGACCAGTTCCGTTGAGCGTACTCGCGCAGGTCGAAGCCAGATCGTCCTTTGGAGCCGAGTACAGCTTCGCCACCGAAGTAATCGGGATGCGAGTCCTTCTGCGGTCAACAGCTCTTCCTCAAAATCGGAATTGTGTGCGAGCGGCCACTGCGCGTGATTTATTGAACCTACCGAACCGGAGCGCAGTCCGTGGATAACGCAATTCGTCGCGAATTGAGGCTATTACGACTCCATGCGATGGTTACGACACCGCTATTGATAGTCGTCACGCTTGCAGCATTTCGACAAGGATCTCAACGACAGCGAATTACCGAGTTGGACGTGGAGCGCATCAACGTCGTCGAGCCCGATGGCAACTACCGGATGGTCATCTCTAATCGGCCGCGCTCAATCGGTCCGATCTACAAGGGAAAGCCGTTTGGATATCCCGGAGGAACGCGTCCCGGGATCATCTTCTTCAACGATGAAGGGACGGAAAACGGCGGACTGACGTTCACCGGGCGCCGTCTTCCGGACGGTCGTTTTCAGGCGAGTCACCATCTCTCGTTCGATCAGTTCAACCAGGATCAGGTGGTTGTTCTCAACTACAATGACAACAACGGCCGGCGATCGATGGGACTCGCATTCGGCGAACGGGCCGACGTCGACATCTTCGATCTCGTGGCGCAGCGCGACTCAATTAACAGAATGGCCGACCCTACCGCTCGGCATGCAGCGCTGAGGCAGCTGATGGGGCCGCGCGATGGCGTCCCGTTGTATGCACCGCGCGTGTACATCGGCCGCGACACGAGCAAGAGCGCGCTGCTGAATCTTGCGGACCCGAGCGGCAAGACGCGCGCCCGCTTCCTCGTCGACTCGTTAGGCTCGGCGCGACTCGAGTTTCTCGATAGTACAGGACGCGTCACGTATACGGTCCCCGATTCGACTGCGCGCCGCGCGCCGTAAACCGCAAAGGAAACGCCCATGCGAACTCGTTGTCTGTTATCGCGCCCGCGCGGCGAACGCTTCGCCGCCCTCGCGTTTGTCGCGATCTCCACGGTCGCCACAGCGCAGGATCGCCCTAAGGATGTCGCCGATAGGATCGCCCGCGTCGAACGCGGGCTCCTGCGGCACCTAACGATCGCCGGTGAGCCCGTCCCGCGCTTCACCATTGAAGAGCGTCTGCGCGCCTACCGCACGCCTGGAGTGAGCGTTGCGGTGCTGCACAACGGCAAGGTCGAATGGGCCAAGGGGTACGGCGTGCGCCGCACGGGCAGCAGCGAAGCTGTCGATTCTGCTACGCTGTTCCAGGCTGCTTCCATCAGCAAGCCTGTCGCTGCGGTGGCAGCTCTGCGACTGGTAGACGCGGGACGCCTAACGCTGGATGCCGATATCAACACCGTGCTCACGAGCTGGAAAGTGCCGGAGAGCTCGCACAAGGAGCCCGTCACACTGCGCCGCTTACTCAGTCATAGCGCAGGGCTCACCGTACACGGTTTCCCGGGTTACGCCGCGGGCGTCAGCGTGCCGACAGCCGTGCAAGTGCTCGATGGCGCCAAGCCAGCCAACACGGCGGCGGTTCGTGTCAACGTCGCGCCTGGCTCGATCTGGCGCTATTCAGGTGGCGGTTTCACCGTGATGCAGCAGGCGCTGGTCGACCTCACGGGGAAGGAGTTCCCGCAGCTGGCACGTGAGCTGGTGCTCGGCCCCGCCGGAATGAAAAGCTCCGGGTACGAACAGCCGCTCCCGCAAACAAAGCGCGACCTTGCCGCACTGGCACACCGCGGCGACGGAGCGATCCTCGCAGGTGAATGGCACACGTATCCGGAGATGGCGGCGGCAGGACTCTGGACGACACCGACGGATCTCCTCCTGTTCGCTCGCGCGGTTCAGCGTTCGTTAGGCGGCGCGCCGAAAGCGCTCCTCTCTCAAGCGACTGCACGCGAGTTCCTGACAGTGCAAAAGGGGGAGTACGGCTTGGGCGTCGCGCTACAAGGCGACGGTGCGTTAAAACGATTTAGCCACGGCGGTGCCAACGCGGGGTATCGTTGTTTCTTTTTTGCCTTCGCCGACCGCGGCGACGGCGTCGCTGTCATGACGAACGGCGACAACGGGTCCGCGCTGGCATCCGAGATCGCGCGCGCGGTTTCCGACGTGTACGGCTGGGGCGTTATGCAGCCGCAGAGCCGCCAGGTCGTCGCCGTCGACCCTGAGCGCCTGCGTTCGATCGTTGGCCGCTACCGGCTCGTGGCGGGTAACGACACCATTCCAATCGTTATGCAAGTGCAGGACGGGACGCTCCTGGCGCAGGTCCTCCCGCTCTCCCCGACGCCGATGCGTCTCTACGCGAGCGAACCGGATCGCTTTTTTACACTCGAGTCGCCGGCGGAATTTGGCATCGAACGGGACGCGGCGAACGCGGTGACCGCTGTACGCCTCCTCGGCGTCGGCCAGCCCCTAAGAGCAGCGCGCGTACCGTGACCGGCTGACAAAACGCGTCGTATATAGTCCGATGCGACCGATCCTCTGGTATCTCGCCTTCGTAGGACTGCCGTTCGTTGCGCTGCTTGGCATCCTGCGCGTCGGCGAACAGCTGCGCCCCCCGCGCGCGGTCCATGGGCGCTACGCGGTTTCGTTCGACTCGTCAGGCGCTGGACCATGCGTGTCTGCACTCGTCGACAGTACGGAGCAGCAGCTGATGATCTCGCAGTCCGGTCCGCGGCTCGAGATGTCGTTCGGGAGGATGGCGTTCACCGGCTCCATCGCCGCTGACACTGTGCGCGCCGCGACCGTGATCGACGACAAGGCGACTTTGCGCGCGAGCAACTGCCTACCGGCAGACGCGGTGGCCATTGTTGCAGCCATCGAAGCGACAGCCGATCACATCAGGCTTCCCGGAACGCTCTCGTTTCCCGGCTGTGCATCGTGTTCGCCGGTGCGTTTCCGCGCGACGCGCATCGCGGTCCGCACGCGTGATGCGGGAGCTTGATGCCTAGTCCGCTGCTGCTCCTCGCGCAGATCGCGATCATCGTCTTTGCGGCACGCGTGTTGGGCCGCGCGATGGGGCTCGTCGGTCAACCGAAAGTTGTCGGAGAGATGGTCGCCGGCCTCATGCTCGGACCATCCTTGTTAGGCTGGCTTGCACCCACTGTCTCGACGGCGTTGTTCCCGGCGGCGAGCCTTGGCTTTCTCAACGCGTTGAGCCAAATCGGCCTTCTGTTCTTCATGTTCCTTGTGGGTCTGGAGCTGGACGCTGGTCTGATCCGCGGCCGTGGGCATATCGTGCTGATAGCGAGTCACGCCAGCATCATCGCCCCCTTCTTTCTCGGAACGTGCCTCGCCCTCTACCTCTATCCTCGCATTTCAGATGATAGTGTGACGTTCACTGGCTTCGCGCTCTTCATGGGCGCAGCAATGAGCGTGACTGCGTTTCCGGTTCTTGCGCGGATACTTCAAGAACGTGGACTGACCAAAACACGACTCGGCGCCATTGCCATCGCGTGCGCGGCAGTCGATGACGTGACGGCATGGTGCATCCTTGCTGGTGTGGTTCTTATCGTGCGCAGCGCCGACGCGCCCGTTCCAATTCCACTCATGCTGGGAGGTTCGCTCCTCTTCGTGTTGCTGATGGTCACCGTCGTGCGGCGCGCCCTCGGCCGCCTCGAGGCGACGTATGTCGCGCGAGGCAAACTTTCGCAGGATCGCATTGCCGCCGTTGTCTTCCTTGTGCTAGCGAGCGGGTGGATCACTGAGCGATTAGGCGTTCACGCAGTCTTCGGCGCGTTCCTCGCTGGGGCTGTCATGCCGAAACGTGAAGAGTTCGTGCGCGAGTTCCGGGAGCGTTTCGAGGACGTGATGGTGGTGCTTTTCCTGCCGATCTTCTTTGCGTTTACGGGGCTTCGGACCAGCGTTGCGCTGATCTCCGGCGATCTCTGGTTCTACATGGCGCTTGTTCTGCTCGTGGCCGTCGCGGGAAAGATTGGCGGCACGGCTATCGCCGCGCGAGTCGGATCAATGTCGTGGCGCGAGTCGTTGGCGTTAGGTGTGCTGATGAATACACGCGGCCTTATGGCCTTTGTGATCCTGAATGTTGGGTATGACATCGGCGTGATCTCACCGGCGCTCTTTGCGATGATGGTACTGATGGCACTGGCTACGACGTTCATGACGACACCGATGTTGCAGTGGGTCTATCCGGAGCGTCTGCGACAGCACAGTGAAGCGCCGGCCGTTCGCGACCTGGCGGCGACACAGGCCGGACGCGGCTGACGGTGGCAGCGGCGGCGCGACGGTTCCCGCTGTTGACGCGGCGCAGTCGCATCGCCGCGTTTGTTGCCCTGACGCTCATTGTTGCAGCGTACCTTCTTGTCCATATCTGTGCCGACGGTGGTGCGATGGGGGCGTCGTATCGTACGTGCCGTTGCCACGGCATCGAGTGGGTGCTGTACGACCGAATCGCAGCGGATGGGCCACGCCGCAGCGCTTGCCTGGGTTGGATTTCGGAGCGAACCTGCTATCAGTCGCGCGGCGGGCCGGACGTGCCATGCGTCGCAGCAGCGGCGGGTGCCTAACGCGCGGAGAGCCGCGCAGTCGCGGAGCAGCAAGTGATTCGTAACCGATACCGTCCCTTGCGTGTCGCACTGCTCCTGGCAACATTCGCCGCTGCATCGGCCGTACAGGGCCAACGCTACACAGACTCCTCCGGTAAGCTGCGGATGGCGCTTGCGCGGTCATGCGCACCGAATGCCAAACTCGATCCTCCGCTCGCCGACGAGCATGTCGTGATGGCCGGCGTACGGTTGACGGATCCGCTCGAGCAGGAGCTTCTCAATGGGTCGAAGATCGAGCAGGTGACTGTGGACGATTTACGCAAAGCGACACCTGCTGTCTTCGCCCAGCTCGATCGCCTGAATCGGCTCACCGACAAGATCTACATTCACATCGACATGGACGTATTGGATCCGCGCGAAGTGATGGGACATCAAAACAAAGTCCCGAACGGTCCGTCCATTCCCGGCGCGACAGTGCCGAGCTCATTTTCCAAGCCCAAGAATTGAGCGGGACTTAACGTCGCCGCGCGCAGGGCGCGCGCCGGCGTCATCCCTCCTTCCCGCACCATCCGCGACAACTCGTCGTGTAGGCCGAAGCCCGGGTAGATGAGCGGCCCGCCCAAATCCGTTCCGGAGAGGATCGTGACGCCTAACGAGTCCATCGCGCGCAGATGTGCCGCCGTCTGCCGATTGAGCAGGTCCCAATCGGGCTGCGCCCCCTCCAGTCGCTTCATATCCATGTGCCGACGCCACGTTCGCGCCAGCTCCGTCGACAGATAGCGTCGCCGCGGTGGTGGCGGCGCGTTACGCACTTTGATCATAGAAACGCCCAGCACGGCAACCCGATCCACTGCGGCGCGCGCCTCGTCCGGTGTCGACACGCCGATGCGCTCACCTAACGAACGCGCTGACTCGGTCTCGCCCTGCTGGTTCAGCATTGTGCTGACTCGCGTCAACCACTGCGCATTCTCGATGATCGGCCCAACCATCTCAAGGCGAGGACCCAGCAGCGATCCCGACGCGATGCTGTCGCGCCACGCTTTGATTCGCTCGAACGCGTCTCCCATGTCGCGCACGCCGAGCACACCGGTCGCGACGAGGAGCGGCAACGTCGATCGCCCTCCCATCCCAAGATGCAGGTGCATGTCCCACATGCCGGGAATCAGGTACTTGCCACGGCCGTCGATGACGCGCGTGCCACGCGGCAGCGCAATCGAGCCGGCATCGCCTAACGCGGTAATGCGCCCTCCGTCGATCAACACGGTGCGGTCGCGCAAATGACTCCCGGCGGCGACGTCAATGACGGTGACGTTGCGAAGAGCTGTCGCTTGGGCGGCGAGCGCCGCGGTCATAGGCAGCGCGGTCGCCAGGGCGAGCAGCGCACTGCGAAGAGCCAAGAATCCCATCGGACCTTGAGTTATCCACAGCTCCGGGCACTTTCAAGCACGCATCGAGGTTACTACCACTGTCACTGCAACCAAACGCTGGCTAGATCCGTCGTTGAGATGCTGCGCCTAACGCGAGGACTCGACTGATGAGTTATGTCGACGACCACCTGCTCCCCGGTGAACACGTGCAGTATCGCGCCCACCTGCACAAGCTCATCTATGCGTGGCCAGCGCTCTTCGCCGCGGGGATGACGGCACTCGCTGTATGGGCGTTCTCCGCGAACACGATTTGGGCTGGCTTGCTGGCGATTGCGGTCGGCTTTGTCCCGCTGTTCATCGCCCACATCAAGTACACCTCGTCGGAATTCGCTGTAACCGACAAACGCGTCGTCATCAAAGTGGGGTGGATTCGGAGGCGCACGCTCGAGACTATGCTGGCCAAGGTCGAAGGGATCGAAGTCGAGCAAGGGATCGCGGGACGCATGCTGGGCTTCGGTACGATCACCGTCACGGGGACGGGCGGGACCAAAGAGCCATTTGCAAACATTGCTCACCCGCTCGAATTCCGGCGGCAAGTACAGGCGCAAGTAAGCGCGTCAGATGTCGCGCGCGCCGCCGTCCTTCCCGCAGCAGCGACAGTCCCCTTAGGTGACGGGCTGAAACGCGAAGAACGCGACTGCCCGTACTGCGCTGAACGCATCCTCGCGCGGGCCAAAGTGTGCAAGCACTGCGGTCGGGACGTCGAGCCAATCGCCACAGCCTGAGCGAAGGATTTCGGCGCACGGGCCTTCAGGTGATTACCGGATAGTGGCACCCATCATATCGTGATACTCTGACTGCGCCTCGGCCATCTGTGCTGATACGCGTCGCGATGCTTAGGGGGATCTGACGCGCGCCGTCTGAAGCGCGCGGGGAGGGGATGACGACGGGTGGGATTCTCTAGCTCGACGGGCCACCGGCCACGGGGTCATCGGGTCATGGGCCCGGGGGCCCGGGGGCCCGGGGGCCCGGGGCCTCGAAAGAGTTCGGATCCTACCGAACGGAACAACAACGGAATTCTTGAGCGCCTTGAACAGCAACCGATCTGCTGTGGTTGCTGGTCACTGTTATGCATGGGTGAAGCAATTTGACCTAGGAGCCGCCAAGTCATGAACCTGCAGTGTTTGCCATGACGAGTCAGACCCTCAGAGTCGTACTTATTGAAGACAGTTCTGCCGACGCCGATCTAATCGCCGCTCATCTCGCGCAGAATAGTACGCGATACATCCTTCAGCGCGTCGACAGTGCCGAAGCCTTCGCGCAAAGTCTGCAGGAGTTTCAGCCAGACGTCGTCCTGTGCGACCACGCACTGGCCGAGTTCAGCGCGACGGACGCCCTCACGATGCTTCGAGCGGCACGCTCAACCGCTCCTCTGATCGTCGTTGCCGGTGCCTTTGATGACCGGTCGGACGTTGGCAGCCTGCGCGCTGGTGCTGAAGACTTCGTCCTAAAAAGCAACCTTTCCCGACTTCCGTCCTCAATCGCAGCAGCACTGGAAAGTCGGCGGCAGCTCGAGAAACTCAGCCCGCGTCAGCGTGAAGTTCTGCGACTCGTCGCCGAGGGACATACCACCAGAGAAATCGCGCGCGACCTGCAACTTAGCGCGAAGACCGTGGAGACCCATCGCGGCGCCATCATGAAACGGCTCGGCATTCATGATCTCGTCGGCCTCGTTAGGTACGCCATGCGCGTTGGACTGGTCCCCCCCGACGCCTAGCCTCCGCCAGGCAGCCTTGCAAACGCGTTAAAAACGCTCTTCTCTTCTCGCTGCTCTTCAGCGACGTTTCGTCGCGCACGTACTTGGCTGGTTAGGCGTCCCAAAGGGGGGACAGCGATGTTCGTTGGTCACCTGGCGGTCGCTTTCGCGGGGAAGCGTGTTGCCCCGCGCACTTCGTTAGGCTGGCTCATCGGCGCCGCAACGGCGGCCGATCTCCTGTGGCCAATGTTCGTGCTTGCCGGGATCGAGCATGTGCGCATTGCGCCCGGGGCCACGGCATTCACTCCGGCCATCTTTGCGTTGCTGGGCTGGATCACAGTGCCGTGGGCTATCTGGGCAGATCGCGGCTACGTCGAACGGGCGGCCTAACGCCAACACGAGTGTACCGCGCTCTCTTGCGAAGTGCTGCCGTTGTCTTGGCAGTAGCGACGGCTGCGTTGCTCATCCACGTAGGCCGCGAGGATCCGCGGCCGCTCACGCCCCTCTTGTTTGCCAGGGCGCTCGTGATAGGCGCGTTGGTTCATGCGGGACTCTTCTGGGCACCCGACGCGAGACGCGGCTGGCAGCAGGTCGCGGTAGCGATCGCGATGCTCCCGAGCCTGTTGATCCTTGGAGCGCTGGTCGGCGAGGGAGCCACGCGCGTTGTGCGCGGCTACCCGATCAGGTTCCTCCCGACTGTGAATGCCCTGGGGCTCGTCGCATACGCCGCTGCGTATGTGTCGCTGGCGCGCGACGGGTGGAGACGCCTAACGCGACGTCCGGTGGAACAGGTCGACTAGCGCGTCGTACATCGCGTCCGCGGTCTCATCCGATCCGCGGATCGCGGCGGCGGCACAGTGCCGCAGGTGATTGCGCAGCAGCTCGCGCGCGACGGCGCGCAACGCTTCCTGTACGGAGGCGATTTGCGTCATGATGTCGGCGCAGTAGCGATCGTCGTCGATCATTTTTTGCAGGCCGCGCACCTGCCCCTCGATGCGACGCAGGCGCACGAGGTTGCGCGACTTGGCGTCAGGATCCACGCCGATGGCTTTGCGCCCGGCGGCTGCGGCTGCCGTGCCGCAGCCGCAGGCTGCTGGTGTAAGCTCGCTGAGTCGTGTGGCGCTGCGCATACTCGTTAGGTAAGGCGTACCCGCTTGAGGCGGAGAGAGTTCGACACCACGCTCACCGAGCTGAGAGCCATGGCGGCGCTTGCGAGAATCGGACTGAGGAGGACGCCGAAGACCGGGTAGAGCGCACCGGCTGCTACCGGAATTCCTATGCTGTTGTAGGCGAATGCCCAAAAGAGGTTCTGCTTGATGATGCGCATCGTGCGGCGCGAGAGAACGATCGTGTCCGGTACACCGCGCAGATCGCCGCGCATCAAGGTCACATCGCTCGCATCGATCGCCACGTCCGTGCCGGAACCGATCGCAATCCCGACGTCGGCGCGCGCCAGCGCCGGTGCGTCATTGATGCCGTCACCAACCATGGCGACGACGTGGCCGCTGTCTCGCAAGCTGTCGATTTCCTTCATCTTGCCGGCCGGCGAGACGCCCGCGACAACGCGTTGGATCCCTGCCGCCTGAGCGATAGCGCGCGCGGCGCGCTCGTGATCGCCGGTCAACAGGACGACATCGGTACCTAACGCACGAAGTTGCGTAACGGCGGCGCGCGATGTCGGCTTGATCGGATCGCTGACGGCGATGAGCCCGGCCGCTGCTCCGTTCACTGCCACGTAGACGACGGAGCGCCCCTGTTCCGCGAGTGCGGCGGCCTGTTGTTCGAGCGCTGTGACGTCGACGCCGAGGGAGCGCAGCCAATCGGCATGACCGATCGCTACATTGCGCCCGCCGATGCTCCCTCTTACGCCGCGCCCCACCTCGGCCTGAAAATCTCGCGGCATCGTTAGGCTGATGCCGCGCTGTATGGCCGCCTCATAGATTGCCGAGCCTAGCGGATGCTCCGACTGGCGCTCGAGGGACGCGGCGAGCTGCAGCAGCGTCAATTCATCGAACGTCGCGGCGACTGGAACAACTTCTGTCACCAGGGGCTTCCCCGCCGTGACAGTTCCGGTTTTGTCCAGCACGACGGTATCGACGGCGCCGGCGCGCTGCAGTGCTTCGCCGCCCTTGATGAGCAATCCCGCTTCGGCCCCTTTTCCAGTCGCGACCATCACTGCTGTCGGCACGGCCAATCCCATCGCGCAGGGACAGGCGATCACGAGTACTGACACTGCGGCTGTGAGAGCGCGCAGGACGCCGCCGGAATCTGCCAGGATAAACCAGGCGACGAACGTGACGACGGCGATCGCGACGACAACCGGAACGAAGACGCCGCTGATGCGGTCGGCGAGGTTTTGAATCGGCGCGCGGGAACCTTGCGCCTCACGCATGAGCGTGACAATGCGCGCCAGGACTGAATCGGAGCCTAACGTTGTCGCGCGATACTGGAATGCTCCGCTTCCATTCACGCTGCCGCCAACGACGCGGTCCCCCGGGCGCTTCGCCACCGGGATTGCTTCGCCGGTGAGCATCGATTCGTCTACGGCGCTCGCTCCGGCGACGATTTCGCCGTCCACCGGGAGGCGCTCACCGGGGCGCACGGCGACGACATCGCCAGTGTGTAGCTCTGCAATGGGAAGGTCGACTTCAGTTTCGCCGCGCACGACGCGCGCTGTCTTCGGTTGCATGTCGATCAAGCGCCGGATCGCGGCGGTCGTTCGCGCCTTCGCGCGCGCTTCCAGCGCATTCCCCAAGAGCACGAGCGCGATGATGATTATGACGGCCTCGTAATACAGCTCTGGTGTCACGCCGCGAGCCACGAAGAAGCCGGGGGCTACCGTCGCCGGCGCTGAGACGAGAAAGGCTGCACCGGTACCTAACGCGACAAGCGTGTTCATATTCGCGCTGCCATGCCGCAGCGCGACCCACGCACGTTCGTAGAAGTGCCTCCCCGCCCAGAGCATGACGAAGAGTGTCACGAGCAGCAGAGACCAGGAGAGCGTCGCGGGCGAGACGAGGTAGAGCCAAGGCATCGCGCGCCGCAACGTCGCATCCAGCGTTTCCATCGTCCAACGCATGAACGGATCCGCGCCGGCGCCCATCCCGGCGTGCGCTGCGGCCGCCATGAGCGGCATCGAGACGATCATCGCCAGCACGCCGATGATGAGACTCACGATCGCCTTGCGTAGCAGGCGGCGATACGCACGCAGCTGTTCCGCGTCTTGCGCCAGCTGCGCGGCCACGCCGGTCAGTTCGGCCGCTGGAAGCTCCGCCGTGTATCCCGTCGCGCGGATCCGCTCGAGCAGCAGATCGGGACCGACGACGCGCGGGTCGTAGGTGACCGCAGCGCTGTTCGTCATCAGATTGACGCTAGCGTCGACGACGCCCGGCGTACGCTGCAGCTCGCGCTGCACCGTCGCTTGGCACGCCGCGCAGGTCATCCCGCCGACGGGAATCGTTAGGCGTTCTGTCGCTTCGGCGACGCCGGCCCCACTCCCCTTGTCAGTCACTGTCATCACCAGGGCTCGTTAGGCCGACTCGCGCGCCTCGTAGCCGACGTCTTGCACGGCGTCGATGAGTGATCCAACGCTCGTTTGCGCTGGGTCCACCACGACGGTCGCGCTGCCGATGCGGACGTCGCTTACGGTCACGCCCGGTACGGCGCTAAGCGCCTTGCGCACGGCGGCGATGCAGTGGCCGCAGCTCATGCCGTCAATGTCGAATCGGAGCTCTTGCATAGTCAAACAATATACCCCCTAGGGGTATGCTTCAACAGCGCCCGAAGGGGAGCTCTTCGCCCGGCTGCGGCGAGCTACGAGGTGCCAGCGAACCCTGCTGTTCGAAGCTTCTCGATGACTCGCGCCTTTAGTTCTGCTGGCATGACCTTCTCGTCCCGCAAAGAATGCAGCGCCTCGAGAAATCGCTCCGCCCACGCTCGGTGCGGGAAACAGTCGCTGCAACTTTCCACGTGGTGGCGCACGGCAGCCATCTGCTCGTCCGTCAGCTCTCTGTCGAGGAAATCCCAGAGTTGCTGCATCGCCCGGGTGCAGTTGATCTCGGGCGGGTGATGCTGGGAGCCTGGCGTTGCTTGTTGGCTATCCATTAGACCGTGTCTCCTTCGTGGTCCCAGCGCCGGCAAACCCCGCATCCTTGGCGTACGTCGCGAGGCGCTCCTGCAACTGGCGCCGCCCGCGGAACAGTCGCGAGCGCACGGTGCCGATCGGGACGCCGAGTATCTCCGCAGCGGCGTCATAGGACTGATCTTCTACGTCGACCAGAATCACCGCGGAGCGAAATGGTTCCTGGAGTTGCTCGAGAGCCCTCGTAAGCGCCGGTCGGAGATCGATCTGGGCGAGGATGCGGTCTGTACCGTCGGCGAGGAGCTCCGCGTGGCGAGCGATGAGCGCGAAGGCTTCGCCGTCGCCGTCCTCCAAGTCGACCTCGCGGCGCGTTCGTTCGCGGGATCGCAGGAAGGCATTTCGGCAGATCGTAAAGAGCCAGCGGCGGGCGTCGCTCCCCGGTTGAAATGTGTGCCAAGAGCGGAACGCGCGGAGATACGTCTCCTGGACCAAATCTTCGGCGTCACTCTCATTTCGCGTGAGAGAGAACGCGAAGCGATACACGTCGCTCATCCACGGCAGGGCGACGCGCTCGAACTCGGCGTCGCGCTCGGGCGAGGCGGCTGGCATGACGGGGGGCGAGGAGTCTATAGGCACAAAGTGGGTGCTAGCGGGGTGCGGAAGGCGCCTCCTGGGCGCTTAGACAAAGCCGCGGGGTGTTAAAAGATATCCCGGATGACTAGACTCGCGACCTATGGACGATTGTAGTGTTTGGTCCGGTTCGCTGCCGGAGAACGGGTGACGCCGGTTCTCTGGGCCGCACTCGGCGTTGCGTTAGGCGCTGCTGTGACGTTCATCTGGTCCCGTCGCCGCGTGCACCGCGCGGGACGCGAGTTCGCCGCCGAGCGCGACCATGCGGTCCGGTCTCTCGACGGACTGCGCGGAATCCTTCAGGAGTACATCGAGCAGCGTGAGGACGTCGAAGAGACGTTGCGCGCCAGTGAGGAGCGCTTGCGTCGCTCGGAAGAACGCCTGCGCACGCTCGTCGATCACGCGGCATACGGCATCTATCGCTGGGATCTCGAGAGCCGCTTCGTCGACGCCAATCCGGCCATGGTGGTGATGCTCGGCTACGAGCGGCTGGAAGAGCTGCAGAAACTGGATGTCCTCGAGACGGTCTTCGTGGAACCCGCCGAACGCGCGCGCTGGAGCGAGGACTTAGCGTTAGGCAAGCTCCGCGACTGGTACGACTTCATGTGGCGGCGCCAGGACGCGTCGACGGTGCGCGTGCGGGTATCGCCGCGCCTCGTGCGCAACGACCAGGGTCGCATACTCTATTGCGATGCCATCGCCGAGAACGTCACTGAACGGCTGCATGGCGAGGAGATGGTGCGGCGCGGCGAACGTATGGCGGCGTTAGGCCGAACCCTGGCTGGCGTGGCCCATGAAATCAACAATCCGCTGGCGGCCATCGCCGGCTTCGCGCAGTTGCTGCTCAAGGGGCCGCTGGCCGGCGAAGAGCAGCACGCGCTCAACACGATGTTGCACGAGGCGCTGCGCGCGGCGCGCATCGTCAAGGATCTCCTCGCGGTTGCGCGGCGACAGGAAGCGCACGAACCGCAAACAGTCGACGTGAATACAATCGTCAGCTACATCGTCGACACGCAGCGGTACGCGCTCGACACACACGGCATCCGCTTCATCGCGGAGTTCGCCGACGAGCCGGCGGTTGTGCGCGGAGATGCCGCGCAGCTGGAACAGGTCGTGCTCAACCTGGTCGTCAACGCGCGCCAGGCGCTCGAGAAGTTGATCGATCAGCGCGATGCGTCGCGCGAGCCGCGCACCTCGCCTACGATTCGCGTGCGCACGGCCGTGCAGGAGGACGTCGTGACCATCGATGTCATCGACAACGGCCCCGGTATCGCCACGGCCGATCTAGCGCGTATCTTCGACCCGTTCTTCACCACTAAAGACGAGGGTGAAGGGTCGGGTTTGGGGCTAGCAGTGGTACACGGCATCGTGACGCAGCATGGGGGTGCGATCGACGTCGTGAGCACGTTAGGCAGCGGCTCACACTTCCGTGTCTCTTTGCCGCGCGACTCCTCGGTTCAGCAACCCAGCGAGACCGCCGCTGCCACGCCAGTTGCCGAAGACGAAACCAACCCGCTCGATATACTCGTGATCGACGACGAGAGCGCCATTCGCGCGTTACTCGAACGCGCGTTTACATCGCGCGGCCATGCCGTAATGCAAGCCGCGGATGGCACGCAAGCGCTCAAAGTGGCTTCGCAGATGCCATTCGACGTGGTGATCTGCGATCTGCGGATGCCGGGGTTGAGCGGTCGTGAGGTCGTGCGCCGCATGCGCGAGCTTCCCACGTGCCGTCAAGCGCGTTTCATCCTGTCGACCGGTGATTCGACGACGACCGAGGACCTGCAGGCGGACCAGGAGCTCGCGGTCGCGGCGGTGGTGAGCAAACCATATGACCTGGACAGCCTGCGCCGGCTCGTGGAACAGCAGTGACCTCGTTAGGCGACATCCGCCGGGAGTATGCCGCTGCCGCGCTCGACGCGGCGACACTCGATGCTGATCCCGTCGCGCAGCTCCGGCGCTGGTACGCCGATGCTGAGCGCGCGCAGCTGCTCGAACCTAACGCGATGACGCTGTCGACCGCGGACCCTTCTGGGCGTCCGTCCGCCAGAATTGTGTTACTCAAGGGAATTGATGCGCGTGGCTTGCTCTTCTTCACAGACTATCGCAGCCGTAAGGCCCGCGACCTCGGCGCCAACCCGCAAGCGGCGCTCACGTTTCTCTGGAAGGAGCTCGACCGGCAGGTGCGCGTGGCCGGTAAGGTTGAGCAGATCACGCGCGACGAGTCCGAGGCGTACTTCCGCACTCGCCCGCGTGGAAGCCGGTTAGGCGCCTGGGCCTCGGAGCAGAGCAGCGTGATCGCCGACCGCAGCACCCTCGAGCACGCGGTTGAACGGCTCGCGGCGCAGTATCACGGTGCAGACATCCCGCTCCCGCCACACTGGGGTGGTTATCGCGTGCTGCCTGACGAGTTCGAGTTTTGGCAGGG
>JBQTIF010000194.1:0-2817 GCA_052388395.1 Gemmatimonadaceae bacterium
GGGCAGCGGGGGCAGCGGGGGCAGCGAGGGCAGCGAGGGCAGCGCCGTGTTCTTGGGCGCACTGTCTGTGGGTTGCGTGACGACGGAGGGATTCTCAGTCGCTGTGCGTGCGCGGTCGACGCGCGCGATCAGGTAGCCAGCGCCTAACAACACGAGTGCGGCAGCGCCAAAGAGCGTCGGACGCCAGCGAGCCTGCACCGCGCGACCTGACGCCGAGTCGTGACGCTTATTGCTGAGCGGGATCGGACTGCGCGGCGTCTTCATCTGCGACGCGATCCGATGACTGGTGCCGGAGCGCGCGAGGGTAATCAGCTGGCTGCGATGCGGATCATCGCGCGCGAGCGGCTTGGCCCCCATCGCAGCCGACGCCTCCTCCAGCGTCAGCCATCGGTCATCCGGGTCCTTGCTCAGCATGCGCATCACAGCGTCGCTCAACTCTGCGGGACAATCCGGTCGCAGCTCTTCGAGCGAAGGAGGCGGGTCGTGAAAATGGCTGTACAGGACCGCCATCATAGACGAGCCGGTGAACGGCGGCCGACCGGTAAGCATTTCGTACGCGACGACGCCGAGCGAGTACTGGTCGGCTGCGCCAGTCACCTCATTCCCGGTGCCCTGTTCGGGGCTCATGTACGTGGGAGTGCCGACCGCGACGCCGGTGAGCGTCAGTCCCTCGAGCTCCGGGACCTTTGCGATGCCGAAGTCGGTGACAACCGCCCATCCGTCGTCATCGATCAAGATGTTGCCTGGCTTTACATCACGGTGGACTACGCCGTGACGGTGCGCGTATCCAAGAGCGTCGCCGACCTGTGCAAGGATCGCCTGCACCATAGGAATGGGCAGCTTCCCCAGCTCGCGCATGATCGCGTCGAGCGGCGTCCCTTTAACCAACTTGATGACACAGAAGAGGAGGTCATCAACCTCTCGCACCGCGTAGATGGGGATGATGTTCGGGTGAGACAGGTTTGCTGCGGTACGAGCTTCGCGCTTGAAGCGCTCAACGAGCCCCGGCGAGTGGACCATTCCAGGCGCCATCACCTTGATGGCGACCTTGCGGTCGAGACTTATCTCGTGCGCAAGGTAGACAGTCGCCATCCCGCCGCGGCCGAGCTCGCCAAAAATCTCGTACTCGCCCGCCGTGGCAGCACGCAGCCGTGCGAGCAGCTTGTCGGCCGGATCGGTCGGTAATAGCGCCGAGGAGTTAGTGGATGGCTTGTCGGACAGCTCGGGCAGCTGCTGCGGGAGCAAAAACGGGTGGCAGCATAACCCTTTCGAGTTACACGGTGTCCAGGCCCACGCCTTTAGATACGTAAAAGGTTGGGCGATCCCGTCAGAAAAGTGAGGTCGAAACTGCGGATTTAGAGATCGCTCCGCATCATGTGTGGGAGCGACACGTACAATCTCTATCTTAGACGCCGCCTATGTACTGGGGTTTCTACGAGTCACGCGCGATAGCGCCGGCATCTTGAGCCTTGCAGGAGGAGGAACTCTCACGCGACGCTCCAGGAGGCAGGCGATCACGTTTTCGCTGCCCGACGCGCGCCGTCTCGCTATCGCGTCACAAGGGTTCGGTCAAAGGCCAGCAAAGCCAACGATTGCACACATCCGCAAGCTGGCCGCGCGGATTCACGCCTTCCAGATCGATTCGGTAAACGTCCTCGCGCGCGCGCATTACGTCCCCGCGTTCGCACGACTCGGCCCCTACCCGATGAATGCGCTCGACTCGCTCGCCTACAGCAAGCGGGAGCTCTTCGAATACTGGGGACACGCCGCTTGCCTGCTGCCGATCGCGCTGTATCCACTCGTTAGGTACCGCATGCACGCCGACGAGACGCGCGAGTACATGCGCTCAAAGCGCGGCAGCTACATGGCGAAAGTTTACGCGGAGGTTGCCGAGCGTGGGCCGATCTCCGCGGGCGAGCTCCGTGATCCCGGTCAGCGTGAGAAAGGCTGGTGGAGCTGGTGGGGAACGGAGAATGGCAAGGCAACGCTGGAGCACTTGTATGATTCCGGGCTTGTTGCCATTGCCGGACGCCGTGGCTTCGAGCGCCAATACGACGTCGCCGAGCGCGTGATTCCGCGCGCCGCCCTGGATGCACCAGCGCCGCCACGCGAAGAGGCGATGAAGCAGCTGATCTGTCTCGCCGCGAAGGCGTGCGGCGTTGGCACGTTAGGCGATATTACCGGCTACTTCTATACGGATGCGTGGCATGATCGATTGCAGCGCGTGCCGCTCTGGGAGCAATGGAAGCGCGGTGATCGCAAACGGTCCAAGTCAATCGCCAAGCGGCTTGTCGCCGAACTCGTCGAAGAGAAGCGTTTGACCACAACAAGCGTGGAGGGGTGGAAGGATCAGGCCTACTGGCACCCTAACGCGAAAGTGCCAGAGAATATCGACGTCCGCGCGCTCGTCGCGCCGTTCGACTCTCTCGTCTGGGAGCGCAAGCGCGTCGAGCGTCTCTTCGGGATGAAGTATTCCATCGAGTTGTATACACCGGCGCCGAAACGTGTCTATGGTTACTACGTCTTTCCGTTCCTGCTCGGCGACACGCTCGTAGCGCGCTGCGATCTCAAGGCCGACCGGCAACGCAGCGTGCTGATGGTACAGAGCGCGTTTCTCGAGCCGGGACAGAGTGCGCATCGCGTCGCGTCGCACTTGGCAGCCGAGCTGCAGTTGATGCGAACGTGGCTAAAGCTGGACCGGATCGAAGTAGCCGAGCGCGGAGACTTGGCAGCGGCGCTGCGCCGCGCGGCACGAACACGAGCGTGATCAAGGCGGCCGACTAGACGCGGCTATCGCGACGCGGCGCCGTCACGTGA
>JBQTIF010000195.1:0-9678 GCA_052388395.1 Gemmatimonadaceae bacterium
ATGAGACGCGTGCCGCGATAAACCTCGGTCGCGATACCGAGTCCGTAGCCGGTAGTGTCACCGCTCGTGAGCGTGGCGCTGGTTCGCATGTCGCGCAGCATTGTCTCGTCGCCCACCGTCGGCTTCCAGACATTGGTGTCCCACTTGAGCAGATCGCCGACGGTGGTGAACAAGCTCGTCGCGCCGTAGGTGTCGTAGTTAGGCAGACTGACGTGCCATTTGCCGTCGGCCCCACGTGTGTACCCAGCCGCGCGCCCCTTCACGACCATCGTGTAATCGTCGTGGAAGTGTGTGTGTGTCATTCCCAGCGGCCGGAAGATCCGCTCGTCGGCAAACTCGCGCAGTGATTTGCCACTCACTCGCTTCACGATGGTGCCGGCGAGCGTATAACCGGTATTGCTGTACAGGTATTCGCTGCCAGGAACAAAGTTGAGTGCTTTCTGACGACTTACAATCTCGATGACGTCCGCCTCGGTGATGCGATTCTCCTCGAAACGTCCGCGCGCCATGAACAACAGGTCCCACTGGTCGCGCAGGCCGCTCGTGTGCTGCAGCAAGTGCCGGACGGTGATCTTATAACCGTAATCGGGGAGCTCAGGTAGATGGCGCCTAACGTCGTCGTCCAGCGACAGCTTTCCGTCGCGTGCCAGCAGCATCACAGCCATTGCCGTGAACTGCTTCGACACCGAGGCGACATGGAAAATCGCTGCCGGAGTAATGGGCACGTCGAGCTCGAGATTCGCCATGCCGTAGCCGTTCTGAAAGACAACGTTCCCCTCACGGCTCACAGCCACTGCACACCCGGGCCCATCGCTGTTGCCCCACGCCGCGAAGGCGCGGTTTACGCCGAGCCGGATGCTGTCGCCAGGCTGCTGCGCGGCCAGCGGCGCTGTCAGCATCGAAACGCTTACGACACCTGCAACGAGTAACTGGCGCATGGGACGGTGGGGGGGAAGGTGATTCGCCTAACGCGCGTCGTTACGACGCTCGCGCACGCTCCCTTGGAAATCGTTTGAGGGAGCGCTCGCGGGCCTTGTGCGCTTCTTCGTCGCGGTTGCGAGGCGGCGCGTTCGTCACGAACGCGTCGATCAAGTGCCGAGCGATGTCGGTCACGTCGTCGACGGCCTGGTGGAACAATGCTGCGTTTGCCTTGGACGGTTTGGTCGTTCCGCTGATCTTGCGGACGAACTGCAGCGCCGAGGCGCGTACCTCGTCGTCCGAAGCCGTCGGTTCGAAATTCGTCAGCGTCTTGATATTACGGCACATCGTTGTGCTCCTCGAAGTCGGAAAGGTCCTGCAGCGCCCTGAGGATGCGCGGTTGCCTAACGAGAGCCAGGCTTCGGGTCACGCTTGGGTGCCACACGCGCAAAGATCTCCTCGAAGCTCTTGCGCTGTGCTGCATCGCTGCTGATCACGTATGTGATCCTCGCATATTGCTCATGCGTCAGATTCTGATCCTTGAGAATCTGATCGATCTGCTTCTGAAGTTTCTCGCGCAGCTCCCTTTGCATCTCGTCCGTCTTGTTCCGGGGAAGCGCCAAGTTTGCATGGGCCTGATCGCGCGCCGCCGATATGGCTGCGAACGCCTTTGCATATGCCGTTAACTGGGGCTCGCCAAGCGCGGAATCGGGTCGTTGCGGCGCTGCCTGCGCAGCTGCCGGTGTGACACTTCCCAGGCTCAAGAACAGCGCTGCGAGTACGGCGAGTGATACACGGGTCATGCGCATAGGATCAGTCGCTGTAATGACTTGCGCAAGCTGCAGGCAAGACGACAATTTTGACCAGTCGGCTCGAGGCCCAAACATCAACGCTGACACGACGTTAGGCGTAGAAGCGTGGATCGCCCTTGCGAGGCTCTCTAATGAAAGTGTTCGCCGGCGCAGCGCTCGCGCTGCTTATCCCGCTCAACCTCCAAGGTCAGAGGTCTGAGGTCAGAGGTCAGAGCTACTCCCGGCACACTTATGCAGCCCGCGCGTCGCACGCCGTTTCTAGCACCGCGCTGAACGACGTCGTGAAGACCTACTGTCAGGGCTGTCACAGCGACGAACGCAAGCGTGGCAACCTCTCACTCGAGACCTTTGACGTGGGCGCCGCTCCTCGGATGGGTGACGTCGCCGAAAAGATCATCGCCAAGCTCCGGTCGGGGATGATGCCACCGCCCGGGCAGAAGCGGCCCAAGGGCGATACGCTCGCGTCGCTCATGACCACGCTCGAAGCGCGCCTCGACTCCGCGGCTGGTGCGAATCCAAACCCGGGCCACCGAACCTTCCAGCGACTCAACCGCGCGGAGTACACGCGCGCGATCCGCGACCTGCTGGGCCTACAGATCGACGCCGACGCGTTCCTCCCGCTCGATACGCAGAGCGAAAACTTCGACAACATCGCCGACGTGCAGGTCCTCTCGCCGACGTTACTCGATGCGTACTTGCGCGCGGCAAGCGACATCAGCTACCTCGCGGTCGGGAATCCCAAAGCCACAGCAAGCTCAGCGACGTACAGCGTGCCGCGAACGGCGTCGCAGACTGAAACCGTCGAGGGCGCTCCATTCGGGACGCGTGGGGGAGTGTCGGTAGTCCACACCTTCCCAGCCGACGGCGCGTACGTCTTCCGTGTCGTCTTCTTCCATGAGACCACCGGTGCCTTTGCGGGGGGGAACGCCCGCGGCGAGCAGATCGAGATCTCCATCGATGGCGAACGCGTCGCCCTCCTCGCCATCGATCGGTTCATGCACGCCGGTGATCCAAATGGCGCGAGCATGATCAGCGAGCCGGTGAAAATCACGGCTGGTCCACACCGCGTCTCAGCGGTTTTCGTTCCGCCCGCATTTCAGTCCGTCGCGCAGGACTTGATCTCGCCACTCAAGTGGTCGCTCAACAGCACGTCGACGGCGAGTGCTTATGGCTTCTCGCTCCTGCCGCACCTGCGGGATTTGGTCATTACTGGGCCCGACAATCCGACTGGAGTATCCGACTCACCGGTTCGCCGCCGCATCTTTACCTGTCAGCCCAAGGCGCCCAGCGCGGCAAGATCCTGCGCCCAGTCGATTCTCACGCGCATCGGCGGCGCGGCCTTCCGACGGCCGCTCACCGACGGCGACGTCCGCGGCTTCATGTCGCTGTACGACGCAACGGCCAAGGGTGATGCGCCTAACGCTTTCGAGTCCGGCGTCCGCACGGCGCTGCAAGCGATCCTTGCCAGTCCGGATTTTGTCTTCCGCTTCGAGCGCTCGCCGGTGAATGCCAAGCCCGGTGAGACGTACCGCATTAGCGACGTCGCTCTCGCATCGCGCCTGTCGTTCTTCCTCTGGTCAGGGCCGCCGGATCATGAGCTGCTGTCGTTGGCGACGGCAGGAAAGCTTTCGGATCAGGCCGTGCTGCAGCGCCAGGTCCAGCGCATGATCGCCGATCGCCGCTCCGACGCAGTCGCTACACGCTTCTTCGCGCAGTGGCTGCGTCTACAGGATCTGGACAAGGTCGTCCCGGACGTGAGGCAGTATCCCGACTTTGACGAGCAGTTACGCGTGGCGCTGCGAGGCGAGACTGAGCTGTTCCTGCAGAATCTCGTACGAGAGAACCGCAGCGTGCTCGAGTTATGGAACGCTGACTACACATTCATGAACGAGCGTCTCGCGATTCACTATGGCACGCCCAACGTATCCGGGCGGGAATTCCGTCGCGTGACATACGCTGACCCGCAGCGCCGCGGCTTGCTCGCACACGGCAGCATCCTCACGCTCACGTCACACGCAACGCGCACGTCGGCCGTGGATCGTGGCAAGTGGGTGATGGAAGTTTTCTTGCACAATCCACCACCACCACCCCCGCCAGGCGTTCCGGACCTCGAAGCCACGCCAGCAGCGAATGAAGGGAAGCTCCTTACGGTGCGCGAGCGGATGGAGCAGCATCGCACGAACCCGACATGCAACTCGTGCCATCGCATGATGGATCCGATCGGCTTGGCGCTGGAGAACTTCGACGTCACGGGTCGCTGGCGCGTCAGAGATAACGGACGCCCGGTCGATCCGCGCAGTGAGTTATGGGACGGGTCGCCAGTGACCGGTCCGTCCGACTTGCGCGAGGCGCTGTTGAAGCGACGCGAGTCACTGCTGCGCACCTTCACGCGCAACCTCATGGCCTACGCCATCGGGCGACGCGTCGAATACTTCGACATGCCGACGATTCGCAGCATTGTGCGCAGCGCCCACTCGGACAACGACCGCATCGCGTCGTACATCATGGGTGTCGTAAACAGTCCGGCATTCCGCATGCAGCGAACCGAAGTGGCAGACGGCGACAAGTAGCGCGACCCATCAAGGAGACCCCACGGATGGTCATCACCGGAAAGACGCTTCCTCGACGCACCTTCCTGCAGGGCATGGGCGCCATGGTCGCGCTCCCGTACCTCGAAGCGATGATTCCGGCGAGGAGCATCTGGCGCCAGGCGCCGAAGGATGCGACGCGTCTCGTCTGCATCGAAATGGTGCACGGGGCTGCCGGGTGCAGCCCATTCGGGGCGTCGCAGAACTTCTGGGCTCCGGTTGGTACTGGCGGCGCATACGACCTTACGCCGACGGCGCTCAGCCCGCTGGAATCCTGGCGCAAGTACCTAACGATTATCACCAACACTGACGTTAGGATGGCGGAGGCGTACAAACCAGAGGAGATCGGCGGCGATCACTTCCGCTCGAGCGCTGTTTTCCTGACGCAGTCGCATCCGATGCAGACGGAAAGCTCGGACATTTACGTTGGGCAATCGCTGGATCAGATGTATGCGCGACAGTTCGGCCAAAGTACGCCGATTCCGTCGCTGCAACTGTGCATTGAGCCGGTCGACAGAGCAGGTGGCTGCGCCTACGGCTACTCCTGTGCGTATACGGACACGATTAGCTGGGCATCGCCGACGGAGCCGCTGCCAATGATTCGCGATCCGCGGGTTGCGTTTGATCAGCTTTTCGGTGCCGGCGGTACTCCGGAAGAGCGCGCAGCGCGCACGAAAACGACGGGGAGTATCCTCGACTACATCACGAACCGGGTGAATGAGCTCAAGCGTGAGCTCGGGTCGAGCGACCGTCAGCGGATGGATCAGTACCTGGAGAACGTGCGCGAGATCGAACGTCGCATTCAACAGGTTGAAGCGCGCAACTCGAGTGGCGAGGCGCGGGAGCTGCCTAACGCACCGGCCGGCGTGCCTGACTCATTCGAAGAGCACATGAAGTTGATGTTCGACCTCCAAGTACTCGCGTTCCAGGCAGACATGACGCGCGTCTTCTCGCTCAAGACGGGTCGCGACGCGTCAGCCCGCGTGTATCCCGAGAGCGGCGTGTCGACGGGCTTCCATCCGGCGTCGCACCATGGGAACAACCCGAAGCGCGTGACGGAGTTCTACGAGATCAACAAGTATCACGTGGGCTTGCTGCCGTACTTCATGGAGAAGCTCAAGAGCGTGACCGAAGGCGATGCGAACCTGTTGGATAAGACGATGATCATTTACGGCTCGCCGATGGCGGACGGCAATGTGCACAACCATCGCCGCTGTCCGTTCATCGTGTTAGGCAGCGCCAACGGCAAGCTCGCCGGCAACCTGCACCTCAAGGCGCCGGACGGGACGCCGATGGCGAACGCGATGTTGAGTCTGATGCACAAGTTGGGGATGGAAGATCTGGAGAACTTTGGTGACAGCACGGGCGAGTTTCTGTTTTGATTCGACTGGTCAAAAGCGAGAACGCAGATGACGCAGAAACTGGCGCCGATGAACGCGGATAGAGCCTTTTTTGCAGTTAACAACAGAAAGTATCTGCGTTATCTGCGGCGTTTCCGCGTCATCGGCGTTCCCGCTTTCATAAAACCCCGAAATCGAGACTGAGTTATGAGTGACGTGCGACAAATCCTTCCTGTACTGGCGATCGCGAGTTTCTCGTTAGGCGCATATGCCCCCAGCTCCCCCGTTGCCGACGCGGCAATGCGGCGGGACGTTGCCGCGGTGCGCTCGCTCATCGCGAAAGGCACTGACGTCAACGCGCCGCAAGGCGACGGGATGACCGCGCTGCACTGGGCGGCCAGGTACGGCGACGTCGAGATTGCGACGCTGCTGCTGCGCGCCAAGGCCAGCCTAACGAGCACTACGCGCATCGGCGCATACACGCCGCTTCACGTCGCCAGCGAAGCGGGGAGTGCTCCTGTCGTCGCGGCGCTGCTCAAAGCTGGCGCCGATGCCAAAGCAACCACGTCGACCGGAGTGACGGCGCTACACTTCGCCGCCTTATCCGGAAGCGCGGAGTCGATCAGCGACCTCGTGAAACGCGGCGCGGACCCTAACGCGACAGAACCGGAATGGGGACAAACTCCGCTCATGCTCGCGGCCGCGCGCGGACGCACCGGAGCGGTGAAAGCGTTGCTCGCGAATGGCGCTGACCCGGCGATCACTGCCCGCGTATTGGACCTGATGGCGCGCGCCGTTGACGATCAGAAAGCGAAGGCGCGCCGGAACCAAGTGCTCCGCGCCGGTCGCAAGGCGCAAGGTGCCGATTCGCTCGGCACGTGGCATCCCGATACGAAGCTCGTGCAGGACGCCGTTCGTGCGAGCAAAGATGTGGAGAAGAATCCGAGCGCTGTCGTCGCTGCAGAGGAGGCGGAACCGTATCAGGGAACCCAAACAGGCGGCGACGAGGATCTTGCTGGTTTTACGGCGATGGTCGGTTTTCAGGGTGGCCTAACGGCGCTGCACCTCGCAGTGCGTGAAGGCCAAACCGAAGTCGTGCAGGCGCTGCTCGACGCGAACGCAGCTATCAATCAGTTGACCCCTGCCGATAAGACCAGTCCATTACTCCTCGCGACGATCAACGGGCACTACGATCTCGCGAAGATGCTGCTCGAGCGCGGTGCAGACCCGAACGTCGCGAGCGGCGCAGGCGCCACGCCGCTGTACGCTGTCATCAACAAAGAGTGGGCGCCGACCTCGCGCACGCCACAACCGGCGTACCACCTTCAGCAGCAGACGACGTACCTGGAGCTCATGGAAGCACTGCTCAAGGCCAAGGCCGATCCGAACGCGCGCTTGAAGCGAAGTCTCTGGTACACGACGTACAACCGCGACAACCTGCGCGTCGACTTCACCGGTGCTACGCCGTTCTGGCGCGCGGCCTACGCGACCGATCTCGCCGCGATGAAGATGCTACTCGCATATGGCGCGGATCCCAAGGTGTCGACGCTCAGACCGCCGCCGCGCCAGCGTCGCGGTGGTGGAAACGTTGGCGGTGCCGACGTCCCCGATCCGTCGCAGCTCGCACCGATCCCGGAAGGCGGACCTGGGATTTACGCGATTCACGCCGCGTCAGGCACTGGCTATGGCCAAGGGTACGCAGCGAACGATCACCGGCATGCGCCAGACGCATGGCTCGCGACGGTGAAGTTCCTCGTCGAGGAGTTAGGCGTCGATGTCAACGCACGCGACTTCAACGGCTATACAGCGCTGCATAACGCGGCGGCGCGCGGCGATAACGAGATGATCAAGTATCTCGTGTCCAAGGGCGCGGATGTGAAAGCCGTTGCGCGCACTGGCCAGACCACAGCCGACATGGCCAACGGTCCGGTTCAGCGCATCTCGCCGTTCCTCGACACAGTCGCGTTGCTCGAGAGTCTCGGTTCGAAGAACAACCATCGCTGCGTGTCCTGTTAGGCACGCGCTCGGCACGCGCTCGGCACGGGTCGCGCCTCGGAGAACCGGCGCGAGCTACTCGCTGTCCGTCTGCTTTTTTCGCCGACGCTGCGCGTAAAGCTGGGGACCGCGTTCGGCGTCGAGTAGTTCATACATGCCGAGGATTCCGAGCGCGGTCCCATCAGCGTCTTGGATCGGAGCCTTGCCAGCGCGAACCCACGTGATACTTCCGGCGGCCGACTGCTGGCGCTCGACGATATCCAGATCAGCCTCCCCGCTCTGGTATACGCGCTCATCATCAGTGCGGTATTTCGCTGCCTGCATCCTCCACGGCAGTCGCCGATCAAAATCTGTAAGGCCGATCAGCTCCTTGCGCGTCATCCCCGCATCGCGCGCGAACTGCTCGTTGCATCCGGCGAAGGTGAAGTCCTGGCCAAGCTTCCAGAACACCCTAACGGGGCAATCAGGAACGGAGGCTTCAGCGACGTAGCCATCGAGCTCAGCTTGCAAGTCCTCGTCGCTCGCTGATGCCCATCGCGGTGCGCGCAGTGGCATGCGCGGATGCAGGTGTGGCCACGATGCCTCCATAACCAGGCAGTAAGCTGCGAGTATCGCTCTGTTTTTGGATGCAGTCACTGAGCGCGGCTTAGGGGGCTTTCTTCAGCGCGTGGTACTGCGCGATTGCGTTGTTGGCTTTCATTTCGACAGCGACTTTGCCGATTTCCGCAGTGGCTTTTGTTGGATCGCCATTCACGCCCGAATCCGGCCCACCGCCACTCGGCATGAGCTTGTCTGTTCGGATCCCCTGCGGAAAGAGGTACAGCAGCTGCGACGTATCAGTGATGCCTGCGTGACTTCCTGCGGTCGCTGCGTCGTAGCCAAACTTCTCGAGCAGCCACGCGCGCAGTTCAACGCGGCTTTTCTGGTAGTAGTCGGTCAGCGCGAAGACGCGAACACCAGTCCCCTTCCATTCCTCGTTCAACTTGGTCGCGACATTCGTTAGGCCGCGTTGGTTACCCCCGCTGTCGCCAATCAGGAGGATATCGCTGAACCCATGCACCCTGAGACTGCGTGCCGCCGCGTCCAGCAGGTCTTCGTACGCGGGCGAGGGGTTGGAGATCACCCCCGGCTTCTCGCCAAAGTTTGCCGAGTTGAAGTCCCCTTCAGGGACGTATTGAATCGTCGGCGCGATCAAGGCGTTGCCGAGGCTATCCGCGATGAGCTTGGCTGCGAATGTCACCGTGTAGTTGTGTTTGCCAAGGACCATGTGCGGCCCGTTCTGTTCCGTCCCTCCGGTCGGAACGATCACGACCTTCTTCCCGGCCTGAATGGCGTCGCGGACCTCGGTCCATGTCATCCCTTCGATATATGGGGCAGTAATCGTCTGTGCGCCTAACGTGCCTGTGCTGAGGGTAAGAGCCACGAGGAGCCGAGGGGCGTTCATGGAGTCTTCTCCGCCATGCTGGCCCTGATCTGCGCGAGGGCATTGTCAATTTTTAACTGCACCAGTGTGCGCCCGATTTCAGCCGTCGCTTTCCTTGGATCACCAGTCACGCCGCTCTCGGCTGATCCCGGGGCGAGCTTGTTGCGCCTAACGTACGCCGGGTTCACAAAGAGCATCTCCGAGGTGGCCTCGACGCCGGCGTGATCGCCGATCTGTGCGTCGGTCATCCCGTGTTTCTCTTTCAGGAACCGGCGTCCCTCACGTTCTCCCTTCGCGTAGTAGTCACCGATGAAATGCGCGCGGAAACCGCTCCCCTTCCATTCTTGATTCAGTTTCGCGGCGACGGCACGCATGCCGTCCTGATTCCCACCGGAGTCACCGATCAGGAGGATGTCCTTGAATCCTCCGCGTTTGAGACTCTTCGCGGCGTTTTCCAGCAGCACCATGAACCGCTCGTTAGGAAGCGAGATCGTTCCCGCCTTCGTCATGTGGCCACTCGGCGGGTCCCAACCCCCCTCCGGTACATAGGCGATGATCGGCGCGACCAGCACGTTACCGAGCGCGCGAGCGATCTTGTCGGT
>JBQTIF010000196.1:0-19232 GCA_052388395.1 Gemmatimonadaceae bacterium
CCGCGTGGCGTTGTAGAAATCGGTCCATGGCATTGCTCCGGTGAATGGCTGGTGGTCATGGCGTGACCTCTCAGCGTATCACTCGGAGCAATGTCATGCACCTCCACTCACCCACGTGCTCGCAACCGCCACGCGCAGAGTTCGCACTTCCTTTGGTTGCGGCCGAAGGCCGCCCCAGGTTGATCAGCGTCCGTTTCTGTGTGATCTGCGCTCCCGCTTTTCAAGATATCTGAACGAGCGCAAGGTCCCGCGCGCCTTTGCGAATCAAAAAGTAGCCACCGAGGATCCCCTCCTCGCGCGACACGTGAAACTCCTCAGCGCCAACGCGGCGACCGTTGACGCTCACGCCTCCCTGTTGCATCTGCCGCCGCGCCTCACCTTTGGACGGCGCCAGCCGCGTCCGCACCAGCAGGTCGATCACACTTATCTCGTTAGGCGCTTCCCCAAGAGATATTTCCTGAAATGGTATCTCCTCACGCAGCACGCGCAACGCCTCCGGCGTCAGCTGTCTTGGATCTGCAGTGCGATCGAACAACAGCCGCGATACGGCGCGCGCTGAATCCGCCGCGTCCGCGCGGTGCACGCGCGACGTCACATCCATCGCCAACGCCTCCTGCGCCTCGCGCCGCTCAGGGCGTTCGGCGAGAGCCTTCTCCAACGCCTCGATCTCCTCGCGCTGCAACAGTGTGAAGTAGCGTAGGTACTTTCCAGCGTCGCCGTCTTCGACGTTGATCCAGAACTGATAGAATTTGTATGGCGATGTTGACGCACGATCGAGCCAGACCGCACCAGCTTCAGTCTTCCCGAACTTCCTCCCGGAAGCCGTCGTGATAAGGGGGAGCGTCACACCATGCGCCGCTCCGCCTAACGTGCGGCGCACGAGTTCGCACCCGGCGACGATGTTCCCCCACTGGTCCGAACCCCCCTGCTGCAGCGTCACGCCCTCGCGCTTGTACAACTCCAGAAAGTCGTACGCCTGCAGCAACATGTAGGAGAACTCGGTGTACGAAATCCCCGTCTCCAAGCGTGCCTTCACCGACTCCTTCCCCAGCATGAAGTTCACGGTGAAGTGCTTGCCCACGTCGCGCATGAAGTCGATTGCGCCTAACGTGCTCAACCACTCGTAGTTGTTGCGGAGTCGAGCTGCATGAGGACCGCTAAAATCGAGAAAGCGCTCCAACTGACCGCCTATCGCGGCCACATTCTCCGCCGCTTGCTCCTTGGTGAGCAGCGGACGCTCCGCCGCGCGCCCGCTCGGGTCGCCGATGAGTCCGGTGCCGCCGCCAACGAGTGCAACGGGACGGTGCCCCGCGCGCTGCAAATGGACGAGGCCCATGATCTGCACGAGATGTCCAACATGCAGACTCGCCGCAGTCGGATCGAAGCCCACGTAGCCGCTCACGTTCCCGGCGTCCAAAGCCTCCCGCGCGCCTTCAGTCGCTTGGAAAAGAAGGCCGCGCCACTCCAGCTCGCTCAAGTACGATGGCATGGCCATCAAAATAGATTGTCGCGGCATCGCGCGCGTTGCCGCCTCTCAGAGCGACCAGTAGGTTCTTCAGCGTAGATGCGCCTCCGCGTCCCGGTCGTATTGACACGCCTTTGGGCTGAGCGGCCTCGCCCATGGCAGGCCTTCCAGCGCCTACGCGCACGCAACCCTGTCCTCGCACGACGGCTCGCGATCAGCGCGACGTTTTTCTTCGCGTTTGGCACAGGGCTGTTCGCCGCAACCTGGACGCGCATCTGTGCATCCGAATCGTGCCCCGATCTCGCAACGCTAGAAGCGTTCAAACCGACACAAACATCAACGCTGTACGCCGTTGATGGCCGGTTCATCGCCGAGGTGGGACTCGAGCGCCGCACGCTGGTCCCGCTCCAGGAGATCCCGCGCGCGGTACGCGAGGCGTTCATAATCACCGAAGATAAGCGCTTCTATTCGCACTCCGGGATCGATTGGTGGCGCATCCCCGGCGCTGCGATGCACAACATCCGCACGGGATCGTTCGGGCAAGGCTTTTCGACGATCTCCATGCAGCTCGCGCGGAATATTTTCCCGTCGCAGATCACACGCGAAAAAACACCCGTCCGCAAGCTGCGTGAAATCCGTGTCGCGCGCGCGATTGAGTGGCGCTACTCCAAGGACAAGATCCTCGAGCTGTATCTCAATCAGATCAACCTCGGCAGCGGTGCGTATGGCGTAGAAACCGCCTCGCGTCGCTACTTCGGTAAATCGGTCCGCGATCTCAACCTTGCTGAAGCGGCGACACTCGCTGCGCTTCCCAAGGCACCGTCACGTTACAACCCACGGCGCTATCCGGATCGCGCGATCATGCGTCGCAACACCGTGATCGAGCTCATGCGCCGCCACGGCGTTATCGACGATGAGGCCGCGAACCTCGCGCGCGCGTATCCGTTGCGTCTCGCTCGGCGCATCGAGTCCGGCGACGTGGCGCCGTACTTTGTCGAGTGGGTACGCCGTCAGCTGGAGGAAAAGTTCGGCAACCGCATCTACGAACAAGGCCTCAAGGTTTACACAACGCTCGATCTCGACATGCAGCACGCGGCGGAGCGCTCACTCGAGAACCAGCTGCGTGCTATCGAGGGTGGACGGCACGGCCCGTTCACGCATGAGAGTTACGAACATTTCATCGCGCGCTCCCTAACGACAAATGAGGAGAGTGGACGCGAGTCGCCGTATCTGCAGGGCGCGTTCGTCGCGATCGATCCACGCTCTGGTGGTATCCGCGCGCTTGTCGGTGGTCGCGACTACGACGACTCGAAGTTCAATCGTGCCGCACAGGCACTGAGGCAACCGGGGTCGACGTTCAAACCAGTCGTGTACTCCGCCGCGATTCAACGCGGCTACTCGCCCGGAAGTCCCGTCGACGACGCACCAGTCGCGGTGAATCAGGTCGACGGCACCATGTGGACGCCACAGAACTTCGACGGCAAGTTCTTCGGGACGATCAGTATGCGTCGCGCGCTGTCGCAGTCGCGTAACCTCGCCGCCATCGATATGGGGATGTCGCTCGGCGAGCGCACTGTCATCGCCCAGGCGCGGCAGATGGGCCTAACGACTCCGATTCCGCCCTATCCGTCGATCTTCATTGGATCGGCGGACGTGTACCCGCTCGAGATGGTCGCCGCCTACACGACGTTCGCGAATCTCGGCGAGCACGTGGAACCCACTGGCGTCGTCCGCGTCCAGACAGCGACGGGCGAAGTGATCTGGGAACCAGTGCCCAAGCGTGCGTTTGTTCTGTCGCCCGGCGAGTCGTGGCTCATGGTCAGTATGATGAAGGACGTAGTGCAGCGCGGGACCGCCGTGGGAAGTGTTTGGGGCGCCGGCTTCCACATCCCCTCGGGCGGGAAGACCGGCACCACCAACGACGGAACCGACGTCTGGTACATCGGCTACACAGCAGATCTCGTTGCTGGTGTGTGGATGGGCTTCGATCGGCCCAAGAAGATCAAAGTGAACGCTCAAGGTGGGAACCTCGCGGCGCCGGCGTACACGTCGTTCATGAAGGAGACCTACAACCGCAAGCCGGCCCCGCCGGACTGGCCGCGTCCGCACACTGTGATCCAGCAGCTGGTGGACGCATCGCCGGACTGCAGCGGTACCGAGACGTACGTCGACTACGCGCTCATCGGCTCACATGGAAGCGTATGTGCGGGGTCGAGTATCGCGGACATCTTCCAGATCGGTACACCACCGCCGCCGGACACACCGGCGACAAATGGCAAAGGCGCCGCGCCACCTGCTGGTGCCGTACCGAAGCCGAAAAAAGACACGTTGCAGAACCCCTTCAAGATTCCGTAGTACAAGGGATTTGCCTAACGAGATGGTTCGTTAGCCCTATCCTCTATCAACTATCAACTATCCACTATCCCTATTCGTCTCTACACGGCGAAGTGGGTCCTGCCGATTACGCAGCCGCCGATCTCCGACGGCGCGGTTGGCGTGGAAGAAGGCCGCATCGTGTACGTCGGCGCGCGCAGCGCTGCGCCGCCGGCGCGAGAGGTCGTGCAGCTTGGCCATGCCTTCCTCGTCCCGGGCCTTGTCAACGCCCACACACATCTCGAGCTCACCGCGATGCGCGGGTACCTGGACGACACTGAGACGAGCTTCCGGTCCTGGCTGCGTCGCCTAACGGCGGCCCGCGGAAAGGTGTTGGATGAAGCAGCGCTCCTCGCCTCTGCGCGCTTCGGCATCGCCGAGGGGCTGCTGGCGGGCATTACGACGTACGCGGATACGAGTGCCTCTGGCAGCGTCGTGATGGCACTGACGTCGATGCGCGTGCGCGGGATCTCCTATCAGGAGGTCTTCGGCCCGCATCCGGCACAGTGCACGGAGTCGCTGGACGAGTTACGCCGACGCCTCGCACACCTCGCGAGAGTGAGCACGCCACTCGTTAGGCTCGGCGTCTCACCGCACGCACCATACACAGTCAGCGACGAGCTGTATCGCGCCGTCGCACGCTACGCCGCGGAGGAGCGCCTCCCAGTCGCAATGCACATCGCCGAGAGCCATGCGGAGATGGAGTTCGTGACGGCAGGGCGCGGTCCATTCGCCGAGGGGTGGAGCGCGCGCGGCATTCCCGTCACTACCCGCGCGGCGTCCGCTGTGGCACTGCTGGAGCAGACAGGAGTGCTGGCGACGCGACCGCTGCTCATTCACTGCGTGCACCTAACGAGTAACGACATCGCGACGATCGCCCGATTCCGCTGCAGCGTCGTTCACTGTCCCGCCTCCAACGCGAAGCTCGCGCACGGCGTCGCGCCTCTCGCTCAGCTGCTCGATGTGGTCCCCGTGGGGCTCGGCTCAGACTCGGTAGCAAGCAGCAACCGCATGGACATGCTCGACGAAGCCCGCTTGGCTCTGCTGATGGCACGTGCGTCCCGGGGCGCCACGTTGGACGCACAGAACGGGCTTCAGCTGGCCACGATAGGTGGTGCGCGCGCGTTGGGCCTGGAGAGCGAGGTAGGCTCGCTGGAGCGGGGCAAAGCGGCAGATCTTGCCGCGTTCCCAGTCGATCCGGCCCGCGACGAACCCGTTTACCACCCGGCTACGGCGCTCGTTTTTGGTTCAGCGGGACGGCGTGCCTCAATGGTCGCAGTGGCCGGCGAGGAGTTGGTTCGCGGTGGTCATCTGCTCGCCAATTTGGCGCCGGACATTGCGGCTCTGCACGGCGTCAGCGAGCGTCTGGCACAGTTCGCGCTAGAAGCCAACGCGATCGGCGGGTTAGACTTCACGGTCGTTCCGCAAACGTGAACGACGTCACCCAAGGAGACACGGAACGATGACTGCACGCGCGTCGGGACGCACGCAACGGATTTGGCGTGACGGGAAGATGGTGGACTGGGACGATTGCACGATCCATGTGATGGCGCACGTGGTGCACTACGGTTCCAGCGTCTTCGAAGGGATCCGCTGCTACGAAACGCCTAACGGTGGTGCGGTCTTCCGGCTCAAAGATCACATGCGCCGGTTGCTCGATTCCTGTCGGATCTATCGCATCGACCTGCCGTATTCTGTGGACGAGCTGGTGCAAGCGACCGTCGATACCGTTGCCGCGAACGATTTGCGGGAGTGTTACATCCGCCCCGTTGTTGTTCGCACAGGCGAACAGATGGGATTTGATCCGACTGGCGTGCCCGTCGAGACATTCATTATTCCGTGGCACTGGGGACCGCTGCACGGAAAGGGGTCACTCGAATCGGGCATCGATGTCTGCGTTTCGAGCTGGCGCCGAGCAGCTCCGGATACGTTCCCCACGATGGCCAAGGCAGGTGGGAATTATCTCAATTCGCAGCTGACCAAGCTCGAAGCGGCGAACGATTCGTATGCGCAGGGGATCATGCTCGACTACTTCGGATTCATTTCCGAAGGGAGCGGCGAGAACGTCTTCATTGTGCGTGACGGGGCACTCTACACGTCTCCGGTTGCAGCCGGGATTCTTCACGGCATAACGCGAGACACGATCATGAAGCTCGCGGCGAAGCTTGGATATGAAGTGCGCGAAGCGCAAATGTTGCGCGAGATGCTGTATCTCGCCGATGAAGTCTTCATGTGTGGAACGGCAGCAGAAGTGACGCCGGTTCGTTCGATCGATCGCCTCCCTGTAGGCGACGGCAAGCCGGGTCCGATCACACGCGCGCTGCAACAGGAGTACCTTGCCATCGCGCACGGTCGTCGTGACGATGCATTCGGGTGGCTCACAGCGGTACCAGTGCCGGCTTTGTCAGCGAGGTAAGACATGTTTCGCGTCGTCAGGCAGCGAAGGTAGGTTACCTTGTTGAGTCCGGTGCACTTAAGTAGGTTGCATTACGAGTGGCGCATTTCTGGTTGCATGCGCACCGGAATCGTCAGTCGAAGCTCCCGCTCCAAGGCACCGGGCGGGAGTTCGTGTAACCAACCACTGAGGGCTTTGCTGCCGTGATCGTCGGCTGCCTCGCGTTGAACGCGTCGTTCGAGCCACTCACCATGGTTCCGCTCAAGCGCGCGCTGCGATTGGTGATCGACGGCAAGGCAGAGATCGTAGAGGCGGACGGTGCTCGTCCTGTGCGCTCCGAGCGCTTGGCGATTCCGCGTCCGGCCGTGATCCGCCTGACGAAGTTCATTCACGTGCCGCGCCGCTTCCGGCGTCAGGTGACGAACACGTTCCTATTCGCGCGTGACCGGTATCGCTGTCAGTTCTGCGGTCGCGGTCAGCACGAGTTGAAGCCGCGCGAGTCGTTGACGCGCGACCATCTCGTGCCGCTGTCGCGTGGTGGAACAAATGACTGGACGAACGTGGTGACAGCATGCAGCGCGTGCAACACGCGCAAGTCGAATCACCTGCCGTCGGAGATCGGCATGCATCCGCTCGCGTCGCCGGTCGAGCCGCACTTCGTGCACTTGAGCTGGGCGGTGCGGCGCCTAACGCCGACTCAGGCCAAGTACATCCGCTACTTCTACGGTGCGGACGTGCTGCACCAGATCGAGCTCCTCGAGCAGCGCCACCACGCCGCGCATCATCGTCGCCACGGTTAAGCTGCTCTAGCGCGGCGACCTCTTTGCGCGCGCTCCGCGTCGGTGGGTGTCTCTGACGGCGGCAAGGTGCCATCTATTTGAGCCGCGGCGAGCTTCCGAAGACGCGATGAGGCGCTACCGCACCACTCGGAATGATGGCGTGCGCGCCTCGAGATGGCGCTCCTCGCCTAACACGCGCACGAGCACGCGACGGATCCCGCGCCCGATCGCCGTACCAGGATTGCGCTCACCGCGAACCGCCGGGCTCAGCTCACCGCGAAGCCACCGGTCGATCTCGTCCAAATCGTTGTTCGACATCGTCGCCACGTCGAGCACCGCGCGAAAATACTGCCGTCCGGCCGCCGGACTCGCGGTCAGCGGAACACGCATCGACCGCTCAACTTCAGCCGCGGCATCGTCCACACGGGAAAACACGCCTAACGTGCGCTGCCGCACGCCGACACGCGTGCTGTCGACCCGAAAGACGCGATACTGCTCGTTCAGCGCGTCATAACGCACGACAACGTCCCACTCCGCGCTGGCCAGCAGGTTATCGAACAAGCGCCGCGCGGCCCAAAGTTCGAGGCGATAGTGCAGGCGCATGGGGAAGCCGCTACGCACCAGCTCCAGCATCGCCGTATCGGTCACCACGCCCACGGCACGCAGCGTCGGGCCGTCTGTCGTGAGCGCCGACGCCGGCGGCAATGTCACCTCGAGGCGGGGGAGCGTCTGAGCCGACGCGACCCCCGCCCCGGTCGCAAGCACGAGTGCCGCGGCGGCGAGCCCTCCTCCCCTCACTAAATGCGCGGTTTCAGCCTAACGAAGAAGTTGACCGGCGCGTCCTTTCCGGCGAGCGCCTTGGCGACGTAGAACCCGACGTTCTCGAACATCAACCCAATACCCACATCCGTGCGGAACGTGCTGGCCTTCGGCAGCTTGTTCTTGGGATACGTTAGGTCGGCGACGTCGGATGCCGCCGTCACCAGCCATCCGCGCCCCGCATCGGCGAACAACACCCACTGCGCCCCACGTCCGTACCCGGGACGCCATGGACGCCAATCATCATCGAACATGCCAAACGGATCCAAGCTCAGATCGCCGCGGAATTCGATTTGCGCAAGCGTAACGCGATCGCACTGCGCGGGAGCGCCAAGAATCGCGCGACTCATCGCGCCACCTGGCAGCGCCGGATCGATCGTCGAACATGTGAGCACATCAGTAGCATCAGACACGCGGCGGAAATCGTACCCTGGCAAACTTCCCGGGCCACCGACGGAAACGCGTCGCTGCAGGGGCAACGGATCTCCGCTCAGCCAACCGCCTAACACAACCCGCAGGTTCAACTGCCCATCCGGTGACAGCCGATTGTATCGCCTGATGTCGAGGAAGCCGCGCGTGTAATCGACCGGCCCCGGCGTAACGCTCCGCGTTGCGACCGACGTCGGACCGAGTGTCACGAGCGTTCCGTGTCCTTGCTCGACGTCGGCTGTTACGTACCACCCCGACCAGGGATCGTCTTCATCGTTGCGCGTGTCGAAGCGCAGCGTTCCGCTGAGCACGTGGAGGCTGCCATCGTCCATCGCGGGATTCTCACGCCAGCCGTCGCTATTCCTAAAGAGCGTGAAGGGGTCGCGTGCGTCGCGCGCTGCCCAGCGCTGGTCGCTGAAGGAAACCGTGATATCAGCCGCAGGCGTTAGGTACAAACCTGCATACATCGACCCGCCGTGGCGGTTGAAATAGTCGCGGTAATCGCGGTGCAGGAAAAACGTCGCTAAGCCGACTTCGCTGTCGGTCAAATGCCAGTCCTCGACCGGATCGACCCTATCGAAGAGGCGGCCGCCGAAGCGAAGACCGCTGTTCCCGCCGAGCTCGAACTCGAGCTTGACGTTATGGCCGAAGGTGTGCTCCGCGCGGTCTAAGTTGCCGACGGTACGCACGATGCCTAACGCATCGAGGCGGACGCGTCCCCAGCCGAGGTCGCGGCCGACGGACGGGCCGATGAGCATTGGCAGCCCTTCGACGCGGTTATACGTCCGTGCCGACAGCAATCGGATATCGCTCCAACCGCGCGTGGACCAACGCTCTCGGCTGCGCCACCAGCGCACGTCAGCGTCGTCCAACTCATCGCTGTACTCGCGTACGACGAGCACTGTCCCTTCGCGTTGATACGCGACACTCGACGCATACACCCGGATGTCACCTTGAACGTTGGCTTCCTCGCGCCCTTCCAAGCGACCACCGACGACGAGAACGTCACCGTTGATGCGCGCTCCGGGCTCGAGGAAGACAGAGCCGTTGATCGCGACGACTCGACCGCGTACATGCCCCGCAATAGTCAGTGGTCCGTCCAACACAGCGACATCGGAGTCCACCACGCGACTGCTCTCGATGTTGTACGAGCCGCCCACCCGCAGCGTCCCCGGAGCGTTGTAGATGCGAGCTAGCTCTTCGATCACCTCACGGGGAACCGCGCGCGCCTGCATCTGCGACAGCCGCAGCGAGTCAGGCTGCTGCGAGCCGACGACACTCGTCACCAGCATCAGGGCCAGCGTGAGACGCAACATCAAGGGACCGGATCGCATGAGCACTCTCAGGTGTGTAGTTCGACAACTCGCCAAGCATGCGACGTGCCCAGTGCAACCGAGCGGCCTAACACATTTCCAGCGCACGAGTTGCGCAACAGAGCCCTGGACGCACGGACCGGCCGAAATCCACGCGAGTGGTCAGACGGGGTGCGTCACTCCGCTATCGCTGACGATACCGAGTCGTCGCATGCGCCGGTAGAGATTGGGACGATCGGTCTGCAGTCGGCGCGCGGCCTCTGCGACGTTTCCTGACGCCGCTGTCAGCGCATTCACGATGAGGAAGCGCTCATAAGCGTCGAGCGCATCGGCGAGTGGAAGCTCGGAGTCGGCCTGATCTGTCGCGACGGCACCAGCGCGCGCGCGCTGGCCGCGCCCGCCCGCATCGGCGCTGGCTGGTAGGACTTCCTGCACCTGTGCCGCCCCGACGTGCTGACCGGCATGGAGGATCACGAGTCGCTCCACGATGTTCGCCAGCTCGCGCACGTTACCAGGCCAGCGATAGCGCGCCAGCGTCTGCAGCGCGTCGTCTCCCCACGTCGGGAGCGTACGGCCCGTGCGCGCACGGTGCAACGCGCTGAAGTGCCTAACGAGAGCCGGGATATCCTCCAGCCGCTCACGCAGCGGCGGCAGGTTGAGCGGAATCACGTTCAATCGAAAGAGCAGATCGTCACGAAACGCTCCTTCACGCGATGCGCGCTCGAGGTCCTTGTTCGTGGCGGCGACGATGCGCACGTCAATCGGGATCGGCTTTCCGCCACCGACGCGTTCGATCTCTTTCGCTTCGATCGCGCGCAACAGTTTCGCCTGAGCTTCGGGACCGAGATCGCCGACTTCATCCAGCAGCAGCGTCCCTTTGTCGGCGAGCTCGAAGCGACCGATGCGTCGTTCTGTTGCACCGGTGAACGCCCCCTTTTCATGCCCGAACATTTCGCTTTCCACGAGATCGCGCGGAATGGCGGCACAGTTGACCCGGATGAATGCGCGGTCACGTCGCGCGCTGTCTGCGTGGATCGCCGCCGCCACGAGCTCTTTGCCGGTTCCAGATTCACCGACTATCAGCACACGCGCGTCGGTCGGCGCGATGCGTGCGATGAGCTCGCGCACGCGCTGCATAACGACGCTGTTGCCGACCATCTCTCCGCCTAGGCCCGCCTCGGCGCGCAACGTTCGAGCTTCGCGGCGCGCCGCGCGCAATTCGAGCGCGGCACTGACCGAGAGGAGCACTCCCTCCGGTGTGAGCGGCTTTTCCAGGAACGTGAACGCCCCCAGCTTGGTCGCTTGCACCGCATCGCTCAGCCCGGCGCGCCCACTCATCATGATCACCGGCAGCTCACTGCGTTGCTCACGCAGCGTCCGCAGCACCGCCATGCCGTCGATGTCGCCCGGCATCATGAGGTCGACCAAGGCGATGTCCGGCTCTGATTCGAGTGCCATCGTTACGCCGCGCGCGCCGTCTTCGGCGGTGCGAACGTCATAACCTTCCCCAGCGAGCAACGCCCCGACCATGCGGCGGATGTTGGGCTCGTCGTCGATCAGGAGGATTGTCGGCACGGTGCGTCGTTAGGCGCCAGGGTCGCCGCGCCGCGCCGGCTCAGGTACGCGCTGTGCCATCGCCGGCTGCGCCAGAGGGTTCGGCGCGGGAAGCGCGCGGATCTCATGCATCTGCTTCGTCACGTAGCGCTGCCCCTCCGAGATGCGCTCTACCTCCACCGCCATCGCCTCGATCGCCTGCTCGATGCGATCCAGGCGTGGGGCCAGGGTCTGCGTTTCAGCAGGCTGTTCGCCGCGTCGCTCGATACGCCGGCCTAACGCGCGAAAGAGTGGTGCGAAAATGATCGTTGCTGCCGCCAGCGAGGCCAGCACGACGACCAGGATGATAACGTTCTCCGGAGGGCCCTGGTTCGGAAACGGCCCAAACGGAGGGGTCGGGGGGACCGGCTGCGCCGTCGTCACCTCGCGCGCCGCGTCCCGCGCCGCATCCTGCGCTGCCTGGATCGCATCCTGAATCTGTTGCCGCAGCTCTTCGCGCGACGGACGCACCGCGGGCGGCTGAACCGTCTGCGCTTGCTCGGCTTGCGCCTGAACCAACTCGTGAATCATGAGCTCCTCATCGGCGATCGTCGACTTAATGCGGCGAATGGGGTTCACGCGCAATCGCCAATGGTTCCTTTCGCGCCCCCCCCCCTTCGCTGAGCAGCCGCGTGGCGAAACGCTGTCCTTCCGCTAGGCGTTCGACTTCGACAGCAATAGCGTCAACAGCTTGTTCGATGCGTTCCAGCCGTTGGTCCAAGCCACCGGCGAGACCGCCGATGGCGCGTACGTTCTGTTTGCGCTCCTGGTGCTTGAACCACATCCGCGAAAACGTCAGCACGACAGTGGTCAGAGAACCGAATACGATGAACAACGCGACGACTTCCCCGAAGTCCATGGTCTCTCCTCGTTAGGCGCGCGGACCACGTTGCCCCGATTCCTGCGGCAACGCGACGCGCTCCGGCGCCTTGTCCGACAGCAAGCGGGTGACGAAACGCTGTCCCTCTGAGATGCGCTCGACTTCCAGTGACATAGCGTCGATCGCCTGCTCGATGCGAGCGAGGCGCTGCGCAGACTCCGTGTCTGGGCGCTGCAGACGCTCGCCTTCCCAGCGACGCCCCATCGCACGCACCAACGGGACACCGATGGCCAGGATCACAATCATCAGCATACCTGCAAGCGGAACGACAATGTCTTCGTCCACGTGCTACACCTCGCGTTCGTGGTGACTCGACGTCATCGCCGAGGCCTCGGCGCCTCGGTCGCTCAACAACTTCGTCGTAAAGCGCTGCCCCTCCGCAATACGCTCCACTTGGACTGCAATCGCATCGACGGCGAGCTCCATGCGCTCGATACGCTCCATGAGCTCTCCGCGACTCGCATCCGTCGGCATCTGGCGCTGCTCCATGCGCCTGCCAATCGCCCGGAAGATCGGAGTCATCGCGATCGCGGCGACAGAAAGAAACGCGAACAGGGCCACCGGGACCATGAATGGACTGTCCATCGATTACGGACCTCCTTCGGGTTGCAGCCCAATTGGGAGGGTAAGGCGAACTTCCGTACCTGCGCCAGGATCAGACGACGCCGAGACAGTGCCGCCGTGTGCCTCGACAGTCTGCCGAACGATCGCCAGACCGAGCCCGGTTCCGCCGGGCTTGTGGGTGACATACGGCTCCCAAATGCTCTGGAGCCGGTCGGCCGGGATTCCCGCACCCGAGTCGCGAACGGCGATCACGATCCCTTCATGACTATTGTCGCGCTGTCGTTCTACGCGCACAGCGATCTGCGCGGTGCGTTGTGAGCCACACGCCTCGACGGCATTGAGCAGGACATTCGACAGCGCGCGCTGCAGCGCATCGTACTGTCCGGTCACGCGAGGCACATCGGGAGCGACATCCACCGCAACATCCACGTTAGGCGGCACCGTCGCTCGCGCCGTGTAACGCACCATCTCCTCGACGTCGATCTCCGCCGCCGGACCTTCGGGAAGGCGGCCGAACTGCGCGAAACTGCGCGCGAGCGAGTCGAGTCGCTCCGTTTCGACGCGAATCACGTCGACCGGTTCACGAAGCTCGTTAGGTGCGTCTCGCTGGATACGCGCGAGCGCGAAGCGGATCGGCGTCAACGGGTTCTTGAGCTCATGGGCGACGCGTCGAGCACTTTCACGAAATGCGCGCAATCGTTCTGCTTCCAGTTCGCGCACCCGCGCCAACGACAACTCAAGCGCCATCGAACGCATATGCGAGCGCAGGACGTCGAACTCCGGCGCACCGCGTGATGGCGTCGTGTCGTCCAACGGTTCGCCGCGCGCGATTGTTGCAGTCCACCCGACCAGCTGATCGACAGGCCGACTCAACTGACGGCTCAGGTGGCCGGCTACTCGCGATGCCGCGAAGCCCAACAGCGCCAAGATCAGCACTCCGCCTAACAGGACTGCCGGTGCAGCCCGCTCCGACAGGAACCGCACCCGCCGCGCCTGCGTGATTGACTCTTCTAGCTCGCGAGCGTGCGCCCCGACTTCCGCGCGTTGACTCGGAGACAGGCGCGCCGTGCCGAGTGACGTCACCAGCTCCTTGCCGGACTCCGCCAGACGCTCCCACGCTGCGCCGCCTCCTACCAATGAGAGCGTCTTATTGGCAAGCACCCCCCAAATCACAGTCAAAACCACGGCCGGCACCACTGCAAAGAGCAGCAGAATGCCAAAAAGCCGCGAACGAAATGCGAGACGGTTCACGTACGTCACCCTTCGGGTACAGTTTCGAAGCTAGCGGTGCGGCACGCGCGCGTAAGCCTCGGTGCAGGTCACTATCCCTTATCCTCCTATCCCCTATCCCCTATCCCCCTATTTGGATGTTGACTCATACGAGTTATTTGACATTCAAAACGAAGAAGCGACAGGAGATCATCGACATCACCGAGGAGGTCGAAAAATGCCGAGCCGCAGCGGGCATCTCGGAGGGTTTCGTTCTCGTCTCGGCGATGCACATCTCAGCGAGCGTCTTCGTAAACGACCATGAATCGGGCCTTTGGCAGGACATCCTGGATTGGCTCGAAGGGACGATTGCCCCTTGGGATCCTGATCGGTACCGGCACAACAGTGGGTCCGGCGAAGACAACGCCGCGGCCCACCTTCGGTCACTCACTATCGGCCACGAGGTCATCGTCCCTGTCACGAAAGGAAAGCTCGACTTCGGGCCGTGGCAGCGGGTTTTCTATGGTGAATGGGATGGGCAACGATCGAAGCGCGTCATCCTCAAAGCGATGGGGGAATAGTTGATAGGGGATGGTTGTTGGGCGATAGGAACGACGCGACCAGCGCCTATCCTCTATCCCCTATCCCCTATTACGTTTAAGTCGCACCGCCCGAGCGCTTGCCGTTTGCGGCCGCCCACGGGTACGCCTCATCACGGCGTGTCAACGCAAATGTGATGAGGGCACGCGTGAGCGCCACTCGAAAGCGACTCCGGCGGCGATGTACGTGGCGAGTTGCACGGCGCAATGAGGCGGCGATGAGCTCGCCGCGCCGCGGACGCTCCGGGTAGGGATGGAAACGCTGTCTCCCCGGGGAGCTGTCCGCGACGCACGAAACGACAACCCGGGATTTTCATGCAAGCACGAGTACAGCGGCAGGGCGCCGATCGGCGCCTAGCCGCACACGCGGTGGCTCCCGTTCATCGGGGTCCACAAGCGATGGTGCACGACGCACCCAGCTCCCTCACGCACCATGCGCCTAACGCGGCGCTCCTCATCGACTTCGACAATGTCACGATGGGGATCCAGAAAGACCTCCACTCCGAACTGCGCAACCTCCTCTCCTCCGACATCATCCGCGGTAAGGTTGCCGTACAACGCGCATATGCGGACTGGCGCCGCTATCCGGGGTACATCGTCCCCCTCACGGAAGCGTCGATCGATCTGATCTGGGCGCCCGCGTACGGTTCAGCGAAAAAGAACGCAACCGACATCAGACTCGCGGTGGACGCGATCGAGCTCGTCTTCACGCGATCGGAAATCGGCACGTTCATCCTGCTCTCCGGCGACTCGGACTTCTCGAGTCTCGTGATCAAGCTCAAGGAGTACGGGAAGTACGTGATCGGTGTCGGCATTCGCGAATCGTCCAGCGACCTGCTCGTACAGAACTGCGACGAGTACTACAGCTACAACGCGCTCGCCGGGCTCGTGAAGACTGGTGAGGAAGAGGTCGTGAAGTGGGACCCGTGGGAGCTCGTCACCGAAGCGATCACGCGCATGACGAAGAACGGTGACGTCATGCGTTCGGATCGGCTCAAGCAGGTCATGCAGGAGATCGATCCCGCGTTCGAGGAGAAGAACGCCGGCTTCTCGAAGTTTTCGCGTTTCGTCCAGGAGGCTGTCGGCAAAGGACTGCTCAAGGTGACGAAGCTCGACAACGGACAGCTCGAGGTCTCTGGCGTGAAGGAAGCGTTTCCGCTGCCGGCCGACGTGAACGGCAGGGACCGGCGCGGGCGACGTGGCCGCGGCGGCGATGCTGAACGCGCGGGAGAGCGTCCCAGCGGCGAGCAGCCGGCGATTCCGGAAGGCTCGCGCGGGGTGCCGTTAGGTCAGATCGGTCGCTCCGGCGACCGCCTGACGAAGGACGAAGCTTTCGATCTCGTTAGGCGGGCCTTGGCGGCGACGGGGAACGGTCACGCCAGCGTGTCGTCGCGCGATCTGCGACGCAAAGCTTTCGAGCTCCTCGGCCGCGACAGCGAAAGCTTGAGCGAGCGCTTCTTTGCCAGAATCCTTAAAGACGCACAAGACGCCGAAATCCTCGATCTCAAGCGCCGCGGTCGCGATTATCAGGTCGAGGCGCGCTCAGCGGCCCCAGGGAGCGTCTCTGAGCGCCTGAATGTTGCCGCCGCCGCGCACGCCAGTTCGCCGCAGGCGACTGCGCCTGCCGTTGCTGCGCTTCCTGCTGCTGCTCCGACTCCTGCAGCGCCAGCGTCACCGCGCGGCGTCGGCGGCTTCGGACGGCGTGACGCTCGCACAGGGCGGCCAGCGCTTCCACCAGCGAATCTCCTGAGCATAGGTGTCGTGGAAGCGTTACCTGGTGCAGCGCCAGCAGCTCCCGCCAGCACAGCGGCGGATGCGGCGGTGGAGGAAGCGCCAACCGCAGCTGGTCGCTCCCGGCGCGGCACGCGCGGCGGCCGCGGACGGAGCAAGGCAAAAGCGACGGCGCGGGCTGTGGCGGAAGCCCCTAACGAGGGTGCGGAGGCGGTCGCGGCGCCTCGCGCCAAGCGCCCGCGGCGCCCAAGAGCAAAGAAGACCGCCAAGGCGGCCGTCGAGGGGGCGACCGACGCGTGACATCGAGCGTGCTGCCTCGCGCCAGTCGCGCGCCTCTCGAAAAAGCGCTTCCAGCGTCGTTCTATGACCGGGAAGCCGATCTAGTCGCACGTGACCTGTTAGGCACGATCCTGGAGTACCGTAGCAATCGGGGGACGATGACCGGGCGGATCGTGGAGGTCGAGGCGTACATGGGGCCGCACGACCCGGCGTGTCATGCCGCAGCCGGCCTAACGCAGCGAACGCGGCCGCTCTTTGGGCCGCCAGGCTCGACGTATGTCTATTTCGTGTACGGCAACCACTGGTGCGTGAATGCCGTGACACGCGAGGCTGGCTACGGCGCCGCGGTGCTCATTCGCGCCGTGGAGCCGCTCGAGGGCGTGGCACTGATGCGCC
Source organism: Gemmatimonadaceae bacterium (assembly GCA_052388395.1). Classification (GTDB taxonomy): domain Bacteria; phylum Gemmatimonadota; class Gemmatimonadetes; order Gemmatimonadales; family Gemmatimonadaceae; genus DASYRX01. The sequence continues at coordinate 16,825 of JBQTIF010000196.1, forward strand.
GCCGCCGTCCGACGGTGCGCGACGATCGCGATCTCACGAACGGTCCGGGGAAGCTGTGCGCCGCGTTAGGCATCGACGCCGGACAAAACGCCACCTCGCTGCAGACTGGAGTGCTCCGTATCCTGCCCGGGTCTCCCGTGGAGGACACCCTGGTTCGTGTATCGCCGCGTGTGGGCATCACCAAAGCCGCGGACCAGATGCTGCGCTTCTTTGTGGCCGACAGTTTGTACGTGTCGCGCGTCCCGTCGTCCATATCTGCGCGCGCCGTTTCGATCTGAGTTGCACGGCTCCGTGCACTGCGCTTCCGCTTTTCTCGGCCTAAGCGCGACGACGAAAAAAATCGCGCGCCGTCACCGCCGTTAGGCAGCGGACGGCGCGCGCCCGCGACCCTGACCGCGCGATCTACATCTCGATCGCGTCGCTGAAGCGCAAGCGGATACCACCCTCGCACATGAACGTGGTCGACGCGCCGTTGAGCAGGAAGTTGTCGCGCGTCGGCATTGTCGCGGCTTGCGCAAAGAAACCCCAACGTCCCATCTGCGCCTGAATGCCCGCCGTCACGACGAACGCGGCGCGCGTGCTCTGCTGATCAACGCGAGTGAACACGGAGTCCATCGCCGCCTCGCTCGGGAACGTCCCGCGCGGCGCGGCGTCCTGAATCACGTTGACAGCGTAGCCAACGCCGAGGTACGGCCGCGCGCCCGCCCAAGTCACAGGGAAGGCGAGCACACCCACGTGGTACCGTCGCATGTCGCTGACATCAACAGGCCGCGCCGATCCTGGCGACGTCGGATCGAATACCTCCGACACTTCATCGAAGAACGCCTGTTCGACTGACAGGACCAAGGCTCCGCGAGTGCGCGTGATCAGCCACTCACCGCCAATGGTCGTCGCGCTGACGGTCTTGAAGCCACCGGTCTGCGTGTCGATCGCATCGAACTGCGTGATTCCGCCTTTAACACCCCAGAACCAGGCGTTGTCGAAGCTGCTCGCGCTGCTCCCGCTGCTCCCGCTGCTCGCGGCGGCCTGCGCTGGCGCGAGACCGGGGACGACTGCGGTGGCGAGCATTGCGACAACGATGGTGCGAGCTAAGCGCATACGCCCAACCTCAGAATGACGCGCAAGAAGAGAGGCGCAGGTGCGCGGGCGTCACGCCGCGCGGTGTAGCGCCGTCGAATTGGCCGTGGCTCGCGATTGTGACGAATGTCACGCACCTCGGCGACCGCGAACGTTTAGCCAGGTGAGGGACGACGGGACCCGGATTGCGTCACGTGAGGCACGTTGCGAGGGTCGCTGCCCCTGGCCGCGAAGTTGCGCGGGCTTGCCCTGCCGCGTCTCTGTGCGAACTCTGTCACAGCGGCATGGTCAATCAAGTCGTCGCCCGATTCAGAGACGGCCGGCTCATCAAAGGGACGAGCATGGACGTCGACCCGGCGAAGCCGGCGTGTCACATCCGTACCCCGGATGGGGCGATCTATACCGTGGAGCTCATGGAGCTCAAGGCGCTGTTCTTCGTAAAGTCGCCGAATGGGGATGCGCGCCATAACGAGTCAACTGATCTGCAGCCTGCCGACCGGCGCCAGTTTGGCTCCACGCTCGTGGAGCTCACGTTCGCGGATGGCGAGCGCATGGTCGGCCTAACGAACCGGTCGACGCCGAACGGCAACTTCTTTTTTGTTTTGCCGGTGGACGCGCGGAGCAATAACATCCGCATCCTGGTGAACAGGAGCGCGCTGAAGTCGGTAGCGACACCGCTGCACTTTGTGACGGACGTCTAGTCTAGCGCTGTCTCGCGTGCGTGAAATCCTGCCGGGAGTCAACAGCGGGATAAGTAAAAAAACAGACTGCGTCAAACGGTCGTCCTCATGGCAACCTCGTTAAACGGTCAACTGCGTGAAACGCGTCAAAAACGTCAACTGCCCGACTCTTTCACGCAGTTGACCCCTTAACGCTCGCGCGTTAGGCCCTGTTTAACGCTCTTGCCCTTTTTACTTATACCGCCGTGACCAGTTACAGAAGCATTGCGTTAAAGAGTAGCCTGAACGTCCCCCACGGCTGCCCTCGGTGTTGCGGTCTGAACCCGAACATCACGACTCGCCCTCCCGCCGTCCCGACCGGCGCGTCGATGAGCGCGGCACGTCCCGCAAGCGACTCGGCGCCGGACAAGTAGCCGCTCAATAGAATCTTCTCGGCTTCGGGATACCGCATCACGACGTGCACGCCGGCGCCAGGTTGCACGTTGAACGTCACGGAATTCGTAAAGTACAACGCGGCCTGATCGCGCATGCCTAACGAGAACGCATGGCGACGGTCGACGTCCCCTCGCAGTATCGAGCCCGGTGCATATGGGCCATCGCGCTCCCCAGCCGCGATGAGCTGCACCCCGCTCACCCCAAGGTCCGCGGCGA
>JBQTIF010000197.1:0-4007 GCA_052388395.1 Gemmatimonadaceae bacterium
GGGAGAAATCAGAGAACGCCGATGGCGCTTTCAATTGACTCTGACCCCTTTTGATCACCCCTTTTGATCGTTCAATCGACTCTGACCCCCTTTGATTTCTAGGCCGCGCGCGGCACCGCGATACCGACGATCGCAGCCGCCCTTTCAGGGACGTCAAATAACTCGTCGAAGGAGTCGAGCACGAAGAGCGTATCCTGCAGCCGGTCGATGTCAAACGCCTGCCGCAGGACTTTCTCCAGTGAGAAGGGGTGTCGCGTGCAGCCGTCGCCTAACGCGTTCGCCGCATCGCCCGCTGACGAGACCAACCCGCTGCCGTAAATCTTTGGCTCGCCGTTCTCGCGCACGAGTCCGAACTCCACCGTAAACCAGAAGAGGCGCCGCATCGCCTCGCGCTGCAGGTCGCTCGAGGACCGACTAGCGACCTCGCCGAAGCGCTGCAGAAACCGAGCAAAGACCCGGTGCGAGTGGAGCGGAAGGTGCCCAAAGACGTCGTGAAAGATGTCCGGCGCTGGTGTGTACTCCAGTTCTTCCATCCGCCGCACGCTCACAGTCACAGGGAAGCGCCGTTCGGCGAGGAGCCCGAAGAACATGTCGGCGGGGAGAAAACCCGACACTGGTATTGCAGACCATCCCGTTAGGCGGGCCAGCCGTCCGTTGACCTCGCTCAACAACGGCACACGATCCGGCGCGAGTCCTATCGACTGCATCCCCTCGAGAAGCTCACGGCACGCGGTTGTGCGCAGCATCGTTACGCGCCGGCGGTACAGGGCAGACCAGACACAGTTCTCTTCCATTGTATATGCCGTGGGCTGCCTTGTAAGAAAGGCGGCCGCGGCTTGGAGCGCGGAGATCGGCTCCAGGGATGGTGTGGTAGACATGGTTCCTCCTTTGGTGAAAAAAAAGCGGCCCGTGTTGAGCACGGGCCGCCGGGCGTTGGTTAGCGCGCTGAGTTACGTCATGCACACGCTACCGCTCGCGGCCCTTTCGGTCGCATAGCGATAGGAATACGCGTACAGACGGACTTGGTCGCGCACCATGGGCTATTGATCGCCTCGACGCTTGGCTGCGTCAAGATCATGCCGGGGACTTTTACCGTTTACCGAGCCGTCTGACCGTTCACCGAACGATGGGTAACTGGGGCGCGATGCCGACGTATGCTGCACCATGCACCGGTTAGATCAAACGGGAGTCAGAGTCGTCACGGTGGTAGCCGCGCTGGTGGCAATCGCCGCCCAGGGCACCGCTGCACAGTCGAGCGGCACGACACTTCGCGGCGTCGTTAGGTCAATCTCGGGGCCGGTCGTTGGCGCCAACGTCTTCGTGCTCGAGACGCTTGACGGTGTGCTTGCCGATTCGACCGGTGCGTTCGTCATACAGACGGCGGCGCCGTTACCGCTCACGCTGCACGTCAAACGCATCGGTTTCATCCCGTTCGAGCGTGTGCTGCGCGATGCGAATCCGATTGTTGTCACGCTCGCGCGCGCCGCACCGGTTCTCGCGCCGATCACCGTTCAAGCGGGTGCCTACACGGCTGGCGAAGAGCGCGGCGCCACCCTAACGCCGTTGGAAGTTGTGACGACCCCGGGCACGGCGGCGGATGTCAATCGTGCCATTCAACTGCTCCCCGGCGTCCAAGCGGTTGACGACGGCACCGCCCTGTTTGTGCGTGGCGGCGACTTCACCGAAACCAAGGCGTTTCTCAACGAAGCACCGCTGCTCAATCCCGTGCAGCTCCTCACTCCGTCAGGGACGTTCGTCGGCACCGTGGACCCGTTCCAGCTCGACGGCATCTTTTTCTCGTCAGGCGGATTCGGCGCACGGTACGGAGATGCGCTTTCTGGGGTGATTGGCCTGCGCACGCGCGGAGCGGCACAGCGCTCGGGCGCGACGTTAGGTGCTGGACTCGCCGCACTGTCGGCCGACGGTTCCTTGCGTGTCTCCCCGGAACTGAGCGTACGGGTCGCGGGCAACCGCTTCGACTTGGAGCCGTTCCTGCGAGTGAATTCCTCCTCGCGGTCGTACACACCACCGCCGCACGGCCGTGACGTGAGCGCGAGCGCGATTTGGACGTACCGGCCGAGCGCCGAGGTCAAGGTCTTCGGCATCGATCAGACGAACATCCTCGGAGTCGATCTGGACGAGCCGTCGTTTTCTGGAACGTTCGACGTTGACGTTGCATCGCGCCTGCTTGTGACGACATGGCGCGACGTATTCGGGAGCGTGGCACCGCTCGTAAGCATCTCTGAAACGCGCCTAACGAGACACGAACAGTATGGCGCCTTTGTGCTCGATGCCAACCAGCGGCAGCGGCAGCTGCATGCGCAACTGGCGTGGCAGGCGACAGGCAACCTGCTCGTGCGTGGCGGCGGCGAGCTTGACCGTCTTACGTCCGATCTCGCCGGCTCGCTTCCAAAAGCTGCGTACGATCAAGGACCGGGCACGCGCACGACGGTATTTGCCGTCGACCAACCCGCTGCTCGCAATGGCGCATTCATTGAGCTCGACTGGCGCGTAGCGAGCGCGCTGCGAGTGACGCCCGGCATCCGAACGGACCACTCGAATCTGACGGATCGGACGACGATCGATCCGCGCGTGAGCGTCGCATGGCGTTTGGGGAGCGTGCTCACAATGACTGGCGCGTTAGGCGTGTATCACCAAGTCCCCGATCCGCTTCATTTTGCCGACAGCGTTGCGGGCGCTGGCCTCCTGCCGATGCGAGCGCGACAGGCCGTTGTGGGCCTACAAGCCGGCGAGGGGGCGCTGATCTTCCGCGTCGAGGCGTATCACAAACGCTACGACGACCTCGCTCTGCAGACGCGGGACTTTGGCGTCTTCACCGGAGGACGCGGCACGTCGCGCGGCGTGGATCTCTTCTATAAAGGAAGGCTGCCAGTCGCTGGAATCGTCGTTCGCAGCATCGCGAGCTATCTGGTCGCGCGGCGTACGGATCCGGAAACCGGCGATGTGGTGCGCGCGCCGTTCGATGTCAGCACCACATACACACTGATCGCTGAGCGCGGTTTTGCAAACGGCGTTAGGCTCGCCATGTCATACCGCAGCGCCACCGGAAAGCCCTTCACGCCTGTCATCGGCGCGACATTCGATCCGTCACGCGACATCTATATCCCAACGTACGGCGCTCCAATGAGCGAGCGCTTCCCGTCGCTGCGCCGCTTCGACCTGTCGGCGAGCCGCTTCAGCCAAATCACGCCGACGCTAAACAGCGTGCTGTATGTGTCCGTCAACAATCTGTTTGACCGCGCGAACGTGCAGTCGTGGCAGTACTCGCGTGACTACACAGAGCGGGTTGGTCTCCGTTCGATCTTCAATCGTTCCGTGTATTTCGGCGCATCTCTCATCTGGCAATAGGAGCCTAACGTGAAACACCGTATCACAGTTTTGACCCTGACCGCTGTTGCCGTCTCGGCGCCTGTGCGCGCGCAGTCTCCGGCGACGATCAAGTGGGCCGATTCGGCCAGCAAACTCATCGACGCCGGAATCGCGAGCGGCGGCGCTGCCGGTCTGGACATTGCCCTCGCGCTCATGGATCGCGTACTCACCGTCACGCCTAGCGACGGCGTCATGCTGCACTACAAGGGATACGCCATGTACCGCAAGACCAATCCGCTCATGGCAGACGACCGCAAGAAGGGCGAAGTGAAAGCATTGCTCGACGAGGCGGACGAGGTGCTCGAGCGCTCAGCCAAAACGCTCGCCTGGCCTGAAACCCATGCGTTGCGCGCCTCCGTCACTGGGCAGATGATCGCGGTCGGCAACCCAATGAGCGGCATGTGGCTCGGTCCGCGCGCGGACGGTCACATGGACAAAGCTCTCGAATTGGGACCTAACAACCCGCGTGTCTGGATGCTCAAGGGCGTCGGCACCATGTTCAAGCCGAAGATGTTCGGCGGTGGCGCTGACAACGCGGAGAAGGAATTGTTGAAGGCTATCGAGCTGTTCGCGAACGACCGCCCAACGGCTCCTGCTCCCAAGTGGGGACACGCCGA
>JBQTIF010000198.1:0-19015 GCA_052388395.1 Gemmatimonadaceae bacterium
AGCAAGGCACCTTGTTGACGACGCAGATTCGTCGACTCGAACACGTGCTGCGGGATCAGCTGTTGGCGACGCCTAACGCGCAGCGGCTCGTCTGGGTGCCAGGGATCGGGAAGCTCGTGGCGTACACACTCTTGCTCGAGATCGATGACATCCGGCGCTTCCCGACCGTGCGTCACTTCCACTCGTACTGTCGGTTGGTCCCCGGGGCAGATAACTCCGCGGGCAAGAGCCGCCACAAACGGTCGCGCGACGGGAACCGGTATCTGAAGATCGCATTTCATCACGCGGCCATCCGAGCGGCGCAGTATTTCCCGGAGATCCGCCGGGAGTACCTGCGGCACCTGCGCCGCAAGGGGAAACCGATGGCGCGGGCGCGCATCGCGAAAGAGCTCGCGACGATCGTCTACGCCATGCTCACGAAGGAGGAAGCCTTCAATGGCAAGTTCGCTGGACACGTCCTAACGAGAAAGAAGCGTCCCACGTGGCCGCGCCTGGCAAGCCCCCCCGCCTAACTGACGCTACGAGCGTCTCTCGGCTTGATTGGGAAGTCAGGCGCCATGTCGGAGTGAATATCTGAGCCCATCAGCTCCCAGGACTGTATGACCGCCACGGTGGACGGTCGAACCGATATCTTCACCGACGCGCTACGGGACCCGCAGATCTGCATCGTGAGTAACGCACCGTTACTCACCGGGGTGGGCTACGCCCACTTGACAACAGCCTCGTTAGGACTGTTAGGCGCATTACGAAGCGGCGCTGCGCGAAGCAGCAGCGGCGGCAATCGCAGCCGCAGCGCCGGCCGCGACGGCAGTTGTTCGTGGAGTACTGGCCTCAGTCGCGATGCTCACGAAACCCGTCCCCATCTTCTTGAGCAGGTTGTGCCAGACGATGGCACCAGACTTCGGATCGAGGCAGAAAATCTCGCCTGCGGCCGAAGCAAAAAGCGCATCGGGCTCGCACCACACGTTCGCCAGTCCGGAGACCGTGCTGCCGCCATACTTCACTGGCAGTTTCACGGACCATGCGATCTCACCAGTCTTGCGATCGAGCGCGAGCACTGACGTCTTGATTCCGACGTAGACAAATCCAGCCTGCATCCGAGCCATTCGTTGCCCCGTGTAGTTGACTGCGAGACACGATAGCGCAGACCGGCCCGCTCCGCACCCATTGAGAGCCTTTCGTTGCTTCCCCGTGCCCGGTACTGTTGCCGAGAACAGGAGCCGATATGTGTTCACATGAGTCAGAAGGGCTGAGCCGCCGCGCCGCCCTCAAATCTGGCGCTGCAGCGCTGGCGTCGATCGTTGCACTGCCGCGTGCGCTCGAGGCTTTAACATTCGACACAGCTGACAGCTACATCGACGCAGCTCGGCGGGTGCGCGCGTGGCTGTCCGCAACCGCCTCACGAGGTCCGAATGGACTGACCTGGGCCGCGGATCCGCTCGCGCCGAAGTCGGAATCGTACGACCTATACAATGGAATGCCGGGCGTGGTTCTCTTTCTGCTCGAGTACGCGCATGCAACCGGCGATCGTCAGGCATTGGCTGACGCGGAAAGCGCAGCGAAGACCTTGTACGCCAGGCTCACGAGCACAACGGAAACAACTGAATCGCTAGGCACCGGGCTCTACGTTGGCGTCGCAGGACTCGCGTTTGTCTTCTATGAGACGTATCGCGCGACAGACAACCGGGCCTATCTCGACGCCACGCACGTTGCGCTCAAGATCTTGAAGGATGCGGCAAAGCCCGTGGAGCATGGTGTGGAGTGGGGTCCTACTGTCGACATCATCTCCGGGACTGCGGGGAGTGGCCTAACGCTGCTCTACTTTGCCCATTACCTGCGCGACGACTCGCTTGTCGACCTCGCGGCCCGCGCGGCGCGCCGTCTCGCCGCGTTAGGCGTCGCCGAACACGGCGGGCTCAAGTGGGCCATGAATCCCACGTTCGCGCGGCGCATGCCGAACTTCTCGCATGGCACAGCGGGAGTCGCGTATTTCCTCGCAACCGTCGCGGAACGCACCGGCGACGCGCAACTGCTCGACGTCGCCGCGCAGGGGGCGACGTATCTGCGCAATGTCGCCACGCGCACCGCGAACGACGGCTGGAAAGTCTTCCACAGCGAACCGGGAAACGAGTCGCTCTACTATTTGAGTTGGTGTCACGGTCCCGCCGGCACCGCGCGCCTATATGAACGGCTTGGCCGCAGCACCAAATACAAGTCGTTCGGCGCGGAAGTCGCGAAGCTCGCTCAGGGGACAGTCGATAGCGGCGTGCCAGGGCAAAGCCCAGGGTACTGGAACAACATCAGCCAGTGCTGTGGGAACTGCGGCGTTGTCGAGTTCTTCACCGCGTTGCATCGCGTGACGCGAGAGCAGCAGCATCTTGACTTCGCCAAGCGTGTCATGGACGACGCGTTAGGCAGAGCGACCGCAGAGGGCGGCGGCTTGAAGTGGATTCAAGCCGAACACCGCGTGCAGCCCAAGCTGCTCATCGCGCAGACAGGGCTGATGCAGGGCGCGGCGGGCGTGGGGTTGGCGTTGTTGCATCTAGACGGAGCAATCAATGGGCGTCCGGATAAGATCGTGCTGCCGGACAATCCATGGAGGAGCGCGCCAACACGAAGAGCGTGATAGGTGATGGTTAAGAGCGTGAGAGGTTAGGGTCAACAGCGTGAGAGGTAAAGTTCAACCTCGTTTACTTCTTACGCTTTGTCCTTAATTCTCACGCGCTTCGCTCTCACCTTTCACGCTGTGGTATTGCGCACCCCAAGCACACGCCGCACTGCGTCCACCACGGCCTTCGCAGTTATTCCTAGCCCCTTGTATATCGCCTCGTACGGCGCTGACGCTCCGAACCGTTCCAATCCGATGACGGCGCCATCGGTGCCTACCCAGCGGTACCATGACATCGGATGCGCGGCCTCGATGGCTACGCGCTTGACGTTAGGCGGCAGTACCGAGTCGCGATACTCCTGCGTTTGCCGCGCGAAAATCTCATGACATGGCATGCTGACCACGCGCGCCTTGATGCCGTGCGCGCTTGCCAGCTGCTCGCGCGCTTTGAGCGCAATCGCGACTTCGGATCCGCTGGACAGAATCGCGGCGTCGTCGCCGTCGGCGAGCACGTAGCCGCCTTTCGCTGCGTCCTCCGGCGTGGAGCCTAACGACGCTCGATCGATAAACGCCAGCTTCTGCCGAGTGAGCGCGAGAGCGACTGGACCGCTCTTATGGGAGAGCGCAATACGCCACGCCTCGACCACCTCTGCCGAGTCGGCCGGTCGGATCAGCGTCATATTCGGAATTGCACGCAGCGAGCTGAGATGCTCGATCGGCTGATGCGTCGGCCCGTCTTCACCCAAGCCGATCGAGTCGTGGGTGTAGACGTAGACGACATGCACACCCATGAGCGCCGCCAGCCGAACGGCCGGCCGCATGTAGTCAGAAAAGATCAGGAACGTGCCGGCGTAAGGCAATATTCCGCCGTGCAGCGCCATGCCATTCATCATCGACGCCATGGCGTGCTCACGCACACCATAGTGCACGTAGCGCCCAGAGCGGTTATCGGGTGAGAAGGCACCCGATTCCTTGATAAGCGTGTTATTGGACGGAGTAAGATCCGCCGAGCCGCCGAACAGCTCTGGAATCTTGGATCCGATGGCGTTGAGCACGGTGCCTGACGCGGCACGCGTCGCGACGCTGCCATTTTCCTTGGTGAACGTCGGGAGCGCAGACTGCCAGCCCGCTGGGAGATCGCGTTGCACAACGCGACGGCTGAACTCTTTCGCCTCGTTAGGATGCGCCTTGGTGTACGCGATCAGCTGTCGCCGCCAGGTGTCATGCGCGGCAGCGCCGCGCTCGCGCGCGGTGCGCCAGTGCGCCAACGCTTCATCCGGCACCCAGAACTTCTCCAGCGTCGGCCAGCCCAGGTTCTTCTTGGTAAGATCGACCTCGTCCGCGCCTAACGCTTCGCCGTGCGCCTTTGCTGTGTCCTGACGGTTCGGCGAGCCAAAACCGATGTGGGTCTTGACGATGACGAGTGATGGACGGTCGGTCGCTTCGCGGCAAGCGGCGATCGCAGATTCGAGCGCGCCGAGGTCATTGACGTCGTCTACGCGCAACACGTGCCAGCCGTACCCCTCGAAACGCTTGCGTGCGTCGTCGGAGTACGCGAGGTCGGTGCTACCATCGATTGTAATATTGTTGTCGTCGTAAAAGCCGATCAGACGGCCGAGCTTCTGGTGACCAGCAAAGCTGGCTGCTTCGTGCGACACGCCTTCCATGAGATCGCCGTCGCTGCAGATGAACCATGTGTGATGGTCGACAATGCGGTGCTCACCTGTGTTGAACGTCGCCGCGACGTGCGCTTCCGCGACTGCCATGCCAACCGCGTTGCCGAAGCCTTGGCCTAACGGGCCGGTCGTTGTCTCCACGCCTGGCGTGTGACCATGCTCTGGATGTCCTGGCGTCTTGCTCTGCCACTGTCGAAAGTTCTTGATCTCCTCGAGTGAGAGGTCGTAGCCGCTGAGGTAGAGCGACGCATACAGCAGCATCGACGCGTGCCCGTTGGAGAGCACGAAGCGGTCGCGATCAGGCCACGACGGATCTGCTGGGTCGTGCTTGAGGTGGCGTGTGAAGAGCAGGTACGCGAGCGGTGCCAGCCCCATCGGCGCTCCGGGGTGCCCGCTTTCCGCTTTCTGCACGGCATCCATCGCCAGTGTGCGGACTGCGTTGATGCAGAGCTCGTCGAGCGTCGTCGCAACAGGGGCGGCGGCGGAAGGTGTCATGGCACGGATGAAAGTTGATGCCTAACGAGTTAACGCTATAGTCTTGCGTGGACTGGTGAAAATTAGCGCTCAGCGGCGCTGGATGCACGACCGTCTGCTCCCCAATCAAGGCCAAGCCCATGCGCCAACTCATGTTCGTCAAAGGCTTTACCACAGAGGACACGGAGGACGCAGAGGAGTGCACGGGCGTTTTCTGCCAACGTCTCGATCCCAGTCTAGCTACTTGATCCGTTTGCTAATGGGAAACGCACGCTCCTGCTAACGCCTTTCTCCGTTTCCTCTGTCCTCCGTGGTAACGAACTTGACCTTAGACTTTGTTTTCCAGAATCATCCGCTCGGTCAAAACCGTCGCCAACGCGTATATCGTTTCCTGAGGATTGACTCCCGGCGCAGTCGGCAGAATCGATCCATCGACCACGTACAGCCCGCGCACGCCGAAGCGCTCGCCGTTAGGCTTCACGCCAGCGTCAGCCGCCCACCGGCCTATGCGGCACGTGCCGTTTACGTGCGCCGAGAAGAGCGACATGTCGTTAGGCGCCACCGACGCTGACAGGATTGCCGCCAGATCTCCTTCATTCTGCGCCACGATCGGTCGCGCGTGCAGCGTCGCGACCGCCCGCGCACCACCGGCGAGCGCCAGCCGCGCCGCGGACGCGACCCCTTCGCGCAGCAGCTGTTCGTCACGCGCGCCGAGGCGATACCGGATACGCGGAGCGCCACCTCGTCCCATGGTGACCGAACCGTTTGATCGGTCGCGTTCAACGCCATCGCGCACGAGCACGATGAGCGGCGCCAGATACGCGAGCTGCGCGAGTAGACCATGATGCGCAGCGCCGATGCCGCTCGCCGCTGCTGCCGCCAAACCGGGCGTCAGCGCCGGGCACTCGATCCAGTACCCATAGTCGTCGTTTTTACGCGCGAACTCGGCACAGAGGCTGGTCTGCGGGACACCGGCGAGCGGATATGAGACGTTAGGCATGCGCGCGAGGAGCGCCGTCGTTGGGTGAAGTCGTAGGAAGCGTCCCACAGCGCCGCCGCCAAGTCCCGAGCGCTGCAGAATCAGCGGCGTTTCGACTGCGCCGGCAGCGAGAACCACAACCGGGGCGTCGATCAAGACCTCGCCTTTCATGCTACCGTCCGGCCCTCGCAACGTGACATAGACGCGCTTCTGCGGAGGCTTACCGGCACCCGTATCGCGCGCCGTAACGACAACCCGCTGTACCGCGGCGTCGGTAATCACACGCGCGCCGGCGGCGAGAGCTCGCGGTAAGTACACTTGCAACGCCGATTGCTTGGCGCCGTAGCGGCAACCTAACGAGCACGTTCCAGCACGTACACAACCGCGTGCATTGATTCGCGCCGCCTCCACATGCCAGCCGAGTGCTCGCGCCCCATCAATCAGCATGCGGTTGGGCGGATTGTGTGCATCATCGGGAACGACAGTCGCGTGCGTCTCATGCTCGATGCGGTCGAACACCGTGCGCATGTCGCTCGGCGCCATCCCTTCTGTCCCGTACATGCGCTGCCATTCGTCGAGCACGTGATCCGGCGTCCGCAGCATGAGCATCCAGTTGACCGTGGTGCCGCCGCCTAACGCACCGCCCTGAAGCAGCGTGATGGCCTGATCGTCGGTGGTCCGTAAGCCGCGGTCGGCGAATAGGTCGGCGCCGATCTCATGCTCGCGCTCCGAGAAATCAACCGACTCGACCCAGCGGCCGCGCTCGACGAGTATCACATCACGACCAGCCTCCGCCAGGCGCGCCGCCGCAACAGCACCTCCCGCGCCGCTTCCGACAACGACGACGTCAGCTCTGAAGTAGTGCGTGCCGCTCCACGCTGCGGCCGAGTGCACGCGCTCCGAGCGATCCCGGCGAGCTGGCTGTCGCATCTCGTCAGGCAGGGAGCGAGTCGACGCACGTGCGACCGGTTCGTCCTCACGCTGCCGGCCAGGAACTGAACCCTCCCAATCGTAGACCGGCTGGCGTGTGTGCAGCGGCGGCGGGACACCTAACGCCGCCTGTGGTTCCGGCTGCGCGTAATACGTCGATACGATGAAACGCCGTATGCCATGACCAATGCTTCGCGCGACGCCAAGTCGCGAGACGAGCCAGCGCTTGTACATCGTGCGCCCGTCAGGCGGCGAGACCTGCGACATGCGCGCAAAGCGGCCGGCGACCACCAAGTTGGCGAGCGGGTGATCGAGTAGACCGACAGCCAATGACAGGTTCCGTGCGATGTGTGCTGGAGCGGTGTGCAAACGCTCGCGGAGCGCTCGTGCCAGCACCGCCTCGTCGGCGTGATCGCCGACGACGATCCGGGCAACTCGCGTAAGGGTCGCCGTGACATCCATCTAGGTTGGTCCTCTAGCGCGCTCTGCCACGGCGGACGAGAGTATTGGCGTTGCGCAGCAATCCGCCAGCAGTCGGCAAGAGAATGCCATCGCCCTCTTCAAATTCCCGCAAAAGCACGAAGGCTCAGTCTCAGCCGCGCTTCGACAGTCTGTCGGACCCGGAGACGCTGCGCCTTTTCGTCGAGCGTCTCGACGCCGGGATCTATATCACGGATGCTGAGGGGCGCTTTCTGGACGCGAATCCAGCTTTCCTTCGACTCTTCGCGCTTTCGTCCAAAGAGGAGTTGGCGACAGCCCGGGTGAGCGATTTTCTCGTCGATCCAGGGCGTCGCGCTGAGCTCCTCGCCTTGCTGGACGACGTCGGCTCAGTGCGCGCGTTCGAGACAGAGTTCGCGCGCCGTGATGGGATTCGCCTCACGCTGAGCGACACGACCTATCTTGTGCGCGACCCGGAAACAGGCGAACGACTGTATCACGGGATTGTCGTCGACGTCACCCACGCCAAGGAGCTCGAGACGCAGCTGCGCTCGCAAGTCATGCGCGATCCGCTGACCGGCTGCTACAATCGGCGCTACCTGCTGGAGCTCGCCGAGCGCACACAGCAAGGAGAGGCAGCGTTAGGCTCCTGGGGCTGCATCTTCGTCGACATCGACCGCTTCAAATCCTTCAATGATCAGTACGGCCACCAGCGCGGCGATGAGATCCTGCAGCGCATGGCGCGCTTTCTCATGCGTCACGTGCGTGCTAACGAGCCCGTGATACGGCTCGGTGGCGACGAGTTTTTGGTCGTCCTCGTCGGAAGCGACGAGACGCGCACCGAGGAAGTCGCCCGCCGGCTGAAGCACGCGGCAGCGCGCAGCGCCGCGGTGCCGTTTTCGCTCGGCTGGGCAGCGCGACTGCCGTCCGAATCGCTCGAGGAAACCCTGCAACGGGCTGACCGGAATCTGATCGAAGTCCGGGTCCTCACCCGCGGCGGCACTGCGCCATTCTCCCTGCCGGCCGAGATGGAGCGTCGGAAAACGCCAGTCGCGGCGCCTGTGACCGAACAAGACCCGAAGTAGCCGCGACCTCCATCTCGCCGCTGCCGGGGCAGGTGTGCAAGCCGAGGGGCCTGGCAACGTCTCCTGAGCAGACTCCAGCCAGGATTGACGATGAAGCGGACAATGTCTTCGCAGGCGAGCAGCCGGGCGGTTTCGGCGGCTGCGTGGCTCCTTTGGTTTCTTTTTACCGCGATGCTGAGCGCTCTCGCGCTCGTGCCGGCGAGTGTGCGCGCACAAGGGCGGGTCATTCCGCGCCCCTGTGTGCGTCCCATGCCTCCGGTGTGCACGCCTAACTCGGAATGCGCGCGCTCCACGATGCCGTGCAACGTCGCACCGATCGAGCGCATCGCGAGCGACGTGCAGGCGCACCTCGAGGGAGGCGGGCGAGTGGTGCGCTACGAAATCACGGAGAAGTTCGTGAACCGCGGCGCCGGGCTCGGCGAAGCCGACTACATCTTCCCGCTGCCTAACGGCGCAGCTTTCGAAGATCTGCGCCTCGAGATCAACGGTGAGCTGGTAGCGGGCGAAGCCATGAACGCCGACAAAGCGCGGCAGATCTATGAGGAGATTGTTAGGCGGCAGCGTGATCCCGCACTCGTCGAGTGGATGGGGTATGGCCTCTTACGGGCGCGAATCTTCCCGCTTCCGCCGGGCGAAGAGAAGAAAGTCGTCGTGCGTTTCCGTTCGGTCGTTAAGCGTGAGGGCTCGGCGCTGCGCGTCGATTATGCGCGCGGCACTGATCCATCCGGTCAGCGCATGCCCGTCGTCAATCCTGTCAGCGAACGCGAGGACGACGAACGCGCCACCGGGTCGAGTCGCTTTACGCTCACGATCCCGCGCGGTGGCGAATACGGCGAGCCCTACTCGCCGACGCACAGCGTTCGCCTCCGCGACCGCGGCGATAGGCGTGAAGTCCGCGTATCAGGGACCGCGGCGACTGTTACGATCCTGCTCCCGCTGCGGAGACCTAACGAGCCGTCGATCACCGTTGTCGGCCACGCGCCGGATCGCGAGAACGGGTACGCCCTGATCGCTATTTCGCCGCCGGCGGCGCGCATGCGCGCTCTCCCGCGTGATCTCACGTTCGTCATGGACGTGTCAGGCTCGATGCGCGGACAGAAGCTGGAGCAAGCGAAGGCCGCGGCGCGCGTTATTCTGCAATCGCTGGAGCGCAACGATCGTTTCCGTGTGATCGATTTCTCCACCGATGTGAACTCGTTCCGCCGGAACTTTGTCGCTGCGACGGCTGAAAATGTGCGTGACGCGCGTCGCTACGTTGACAACCTGCGCGCAGAGGGCTCCACCAACATCTCCGGTGCGCTAGAAGAGGCGCTCGATGTTGATGCGACGCCCACGCGATCGGGTCGACCGGAGCGCATGGCGATGGTTGTATTCGTGACCGACGGCGAACCGACAGTCGGTGAGCGCAACCCAGACGCTATCGCGGCGATGGCAGCGCGAATTCGCAATGACGCGCGACTATTCACTGTTGGCGTCGGAGCTGAAATCCATGCAGGGCTCATCGAGCAGTTGGCGCTGGAAGGGCGCGGTACGGCGCACTTCGTAAGTGCGAACGAATCGGTGGAACGTGCTGTTGCATTATTGTCGCAGCGCCTGACGAGTCCCGTGCTGAGCAATGTGCGCGTTCGCGCAGAAGGCGTGCGGTTGACTCATCTGCATCCGATATTGCCGGTCGACTTATTCGCCGGGCAGGACCTCGTGTTGTTGGCGCGGTACGAGGGCAGTGGTGAGGCGCGCATCTCGGTCGAGACAGATTCACCCGATGGGCGTATGTCGTGGACACGTGACGTAAGCTTCCCGGCTCGCGAGCGCGACAACGCCTTTGTGGGCAGGCTGTGGGCGGCCCAGCGTTTGGGCTGGCTCGCTGCTGAAAAGCGCAAGCGCGGCGGTTCGAATGAGTTGGATGCCGAGATCAAGTCGTTAGGTGAGAAGTTCGGTATTCCGACGGAATTCTCGTCGTATCTGGTACTGGAGCCGGGGATGACAGTGGCGAACGCCGTGCGTCGTGACGGAGCCATTCCGCCGTCGCCCGGCAATGCCGCGCCCGGAGTTCGTGTCAATGAGGAGCGTTCCAGGGGTAACGCGACGGATGCAGCGCGCTCGCAGCCGGTTGTGACCACGGGAGCTGCCGTCGCCATGAATCGCAAGGAGCAGGAATTCAACGCGGCGAAGCAGGCTGCCGGTCAGCGGGACGCCAAGTCACTGGACGACGTGGACGCCTCGGCCCAGTTAGGGCGCGAGCAGCAACAGTCGATGCGTCAGGTGGAACAGAGAACCTTCCAGCTCGTCAATGGGGTATGGACCGACGTGCGGCAAACTCCCGCCATGCGCACCGTGCAGGTGAAGCCTTTCTCGCCATTGTACTTCGACCTCGTCAAGCAGCTGAACGGTCTCGGTCTGGTCCTCGCGTTAGGCGAGCGTGTGATCGTGGCCGGCCGCGCGGTTGCCATCGAGTTCATAGCGACGGGCCAGGAACGTATGAGCGAGAGCGACGTGCGCTCGCTGGTCGCCGCCTGGTAGGAACATGAACGAGACCGAGCTGGAGCGGCTGTTCAAGACGTATCACGATCCGCTCGTGCGCTATCTCACGCGTCGGCTCGGCGACCGTGACTGGGCAGAGGAGGTCGCGCAGGAGACGTTCCTGCGCGCCCTCCGCCAGGACCACCTAACGAACGAACGAGCGTGGCTCTTCGCTGTGGCGACGAACCTGGTGCGCGATGATGCGCGACGCGAAGATCGCCGGCGACAGCGCCTGCGGCTCCTCGCTGAAGAGACGCGCGATGCGGAAGTGGAATCGGCCGAGTCGGCGCTGGAGCGAGCCCAAGAGGCCGCGCTAGCCCGGAAGGCCATCGACGCGCTGCAGGAGCGGGACAGGCTGGCGCTGCTCATGCGGGAGGAAGGGTTGAACTACGAAGAGATCGCGGAAGCACTGGGACTATCGATAGGATCAATAGGCACAACGTTGGCGCGCGCTCGGCGGCGACTCGTAGAGTCGTACGAGGCGATGCAGAGCGAAGAGCGACGCGTTGGAGGCGGACATGCAGCATCTTGACGAAGGAACCATTCACGCCTGGCTGGACGGCGCACTCGCACCTAACGAGGCGAGCGCGGCGGAAGCGCACGTGCAGACATGCGCGCAATGCGCGAGTATGGTCGCTGAGGCGCGCGGCCTGGTCGCGGCGTCGTCGCGCATCCTCGCCGCGCTGGACGACGTCCCGGCTGTGCAGGAGCCACGCACACTTCCCATAGCGCGGCGACGCGCTGCCCCGTGGTGGCGGCGCGCCGGCGTTGGCTACGCAGCAGCCGCGACGGCATTCTTGGCGGTAGGGACGACGATCATTCTGCAAAGGATGCCGGCCGACCAAGCCTTCCAGGCTGCCGCGCCAGTAGCAAGCGAGACTCGATCTGTGCAGCCGGACGTCACGGTGCTCGAATCGATCGTACCACCCCCTGCGCGGTCGGCTGCAGGCGCGGCGAACGAAGTTGGGGGTGATCGTCGATTGTCTGCGTCGGCTAGGTCCAGGAACCTCAAGGACGGCGCGGCGGCTAAAGAAGAGTTTGCAGTCGACCGTATTGTTCAACTTCCCGGTGCGATGCCACGGCCGGCCGCCCCTGTGCCCCCGGGTCCCGTTAGGCAGGAGGCTGAGCGCAAAGCGCTGGCTGATGTGCCGGCCGATGATACTGTACCTGCGCGTGGAGCGCTGGTGCAAGGGCGCGTCCTCGACGCCGCCACCGGCGCGCCCGTCGTCGGCGCGACCGTGAGCGTCGACTCCGCGCGCGCGCGCACGGACAGTGACGGTAAGTTCAAGCTGCAGCCGGTGCCGTTAGGCCAGCAGACTGTCAGCGTGCGTGCGCTTGGCTTCCAGCCGGCACAGCATCAGGTAGCGGTGGTGCCACGCGACAGCGTCGATCACGGTTTTACACTTCAGAAGTCGGCAGCACAGCGTACGGAGGCCGTAATCACTGGCGCCGCCGCGGCACGGGAGCAACAAAGCACCCGGGCCAGCGGGTTACGTGACTCGTTGCAGCGGGCGCAGCAGGCCGCGCCACCGGTCCTTCGGCTCGAAGACATCCGCGCGCACACAGCGAACATTCTCGGCTGCTACAGCTTGCGCGTCACGAGCGACAAGGAGCGTGACGCCAATCGCAGTCCTGTATTCGCCATGCCGACACGAGTTGAGCTGGAAGGCAGAGCTCAGGAGCGCGCGCACCGAGAAGAGCCGGTCGTGAACCGGGCGCGCAAGCTCGCTGGCTCAGGGGACGCTGATTCGTGGCGCTTCATCGGCGATTCGCTCGAGCTCACAGTGGTTGACGGCACGCGGCGGCGAGTGCTCCGATTCGCCCGCGAGAATTCGCGCTGGGTCTCGCAGGAGTTTGTTTTGGAGCGCTGCGCGACAAGTCCGAATTGAGCTTTTACCACAGAGGCTACAAAGAGGTCAAAGCAAAGGGACTGAAGCCCATCCCCGGCGGGTAGAGCAATTTCGACATTCTCTCTGTGTCCGCGGTGTCCTCTGTGGTTCAAGGTCTTAGGGAGTCGCACTACTCGAAATTTGGCTCTCGACGGCTGAGTATTCGTCCCCCATCATGGGAAAGCTCAGACCGGTAGAATCGCGCTCGATGCGAAGCACGCTGCTCGCCTTTCTCATTTTCGCGTATCCCGCTTTCGCGCTTGCGCAGGGTGGGGGGAAACCATTTCGACTCCCTGGCAAAACGGTCGCCCTCCTCGTCGGCACCGACACTTATAACGCGTCCGGAGAGTGGGCTCGGCTTTCCAGCCCGGTGCTCGATGCAAACACAATCGCCAAGACGCTGGCGGGCGAATTTGGCTATGACACGGCCGTCGTGCGCAACGCGAGCAAATCGGATGTCATCCGTCAAATCGTCGCACACGGAAGACGCGCCGCTGGGGATGACGATTGGAGCCTGATCTTTATCGCGGCGCATGGCTATTTCGACGAGGAACGCAGCCAAGGGTACCTCGTCTTCAAGGACTCCAAGCCGCGCAATGAAGACGTCGGCCGCAGCTCGTACCTCTCGCTCACGGAGTTGCGCGGCATCGTGGAAGGCTTTCGCGGCGGACATGTGCTGCTGGTGATCGACGCGTGCTACGCCGGCACGATCGATCCCGACATCCGCTTCGGCACGGATCGCGCCGCGCGCGCGACCCAGCGTGAGATGGAAGAGTCGCTCTTGCGCAGAGCGCAGTACAAATCGCGCATCTACCTAACGAGTGGCGGGAAGGAGTACGTCCCGGACGGTCGTCCCGGTGTGCACTCACCATTTGCCGGGGCGTTTTTGGGGGCGTTGCGTCAAGCGAGCAACGACGGAGCGGCGCTAACGTTCAACCAGATCGTTGGCCACATGGCGGCTGCGGCCGTCCAACCGCTGCCGCGACACAACAACTTCCGTGGCCATGAGCCCGGCGGTGATTTTCTGCTCGTCCCGCGCAGCTTCACTGGGGCGGCTGTTGCCGCTGTTTCGCACGTTGCCAATGATCCACCGGTGCATGAGACTCGTGGCGACGATAGGCGCCGCGCCGAGTCGTTAGGCACGCCGCCGCGGGCGACGGCACCGGGCGCGCAAGCCTTGGTGCTCGTCCACGTCGACTACATCGACCCGCAGTCGCGCGGCAGCGAGCCAGGTGGGGTCATCGAGTCGGTCCGCGCCCGAATTGCGCAGGCATTCAAAGACCGTGGAGTCGAAGTCGCTGTGCTCGATCCCGCCAAGAGCTTGTCGGCGGAAGATCGTACACGTTGTGGCACCGCGTCGGGTGGATGCATAGACGTCACTGCCACTGTGTCACGCATGATCAGCTCCGGGCGGCACACGGTCGCGGTGAAGCTGAGCGCCAGGTCGCGGCCGACGGCACGTGCGCTCGGTAGCGCGGACGAACGCGACGGACCGCGCATGCTGGAAGTGCCGGCCGACCGAATGATCGAGCGGGCCGTTGACAAGGCACTCGTGAAGTTCGTGGACAGCGTATTGGGCGCGTTGGGGAAGTAATCAGTGCGTCACCCTGACAAAAGGAACGTGATCGTCGCGACGACGATTGCGCTTCTCGTTGCTCCACTCGCACCTAACGCGACAGCCGAGGGGCAAGAGAGCGAGCGTTTCTTGTACGTCGTGAAGATGACGGGCAAATGGCGCGCGTTGACGGGATCGGCGTCCGCCGACCTCAAGCTCCTCGGTCGCGTGCGCACGGACGCAAGGCTGCAACTGGACGAAGCGGACGGCGAAGTCTCATCCATCGTCCTGCGAGATCCGCGTACGCTCGCGACGCGTTCGCTGGAGTGTTCGGCGGAACGCCCCTGTGGCAGCACGTCCATCCCCGTTTCAGGACTGCGACCCGTCGTCTCTGGCATCTCGCGCAACGCCATCACGGATGCGCTGTATGCCGATCTCGGGGAGAGTGAAAAGATTCGCGACCGCATCCGATTGGTGGGTGCGCGTGGCAGCGATCGTGACATCGGCATCTTGCTGCTCGCGTATAGCGGCGCTCGCGTCGACATTCGCGAGATCAGCGCCAAGGTCAACCAGCCGGCTGAACGGCTGGTGGTGCGCTTCTGCAGCCTGACCGACGACGCCGGGGACATTGGCGACTGCCTCGAGTCCCGCGCACTGATGCCTAACGACTGCCACGCGGCGTCACGATCGTGCGACGTCAAAAATGCCGGCGCGTACAGGGTCGACGTCTACATGCGCGAACGTTCGATGCTGGGCTCCGTGACGCTGGCATCCGGCTTTGCGGCGCTAGTTCCGGTTCGTGCGCTCACGACCGCCAGCGCAACCCGCGACTCTCTCATCAATGCGCTCGACGCGCTCACGCCCGCGTTAGGCGACGATGAACGGCGCGCCCTTTCTGCTGCAGCGACCCTCGCCATCGCCGGCATCAAGCGATGACATCGAAGGAGCGGCTTGCGCTGTTCAGCTGGAAAGCGCTCAAGCCCGACATCCTCAGACCGCGCACGGTTTGGTTGATCCTGTTCTTCTTCGCGCTGAAGTGGGGCGTGCACCTGCTCGAAGACGTTCCCTTGGTGCAACGCACCCTACTCCCTGGCGTCGACGTCGCGATGCGGTTCACCAAAGACTCTGCGCGCCGCACTGTCGTTGTAGGCATCACGCCTGACGACATTGCGCAGTATTTCCGGGCACAAAGGCCGATCCCTCCTGAATCACTGCTGCGCGTCGTCGAGACGCTTTTGCGCTTGGAGCCGGCAGCGCTCGTCGTGGACGTCTTCACTGAAGACTCTCGCTACGCAAAGCTCCGAATCCCGAGTTCGCCGACGCCTATCGTGTGGGCGCAGAGCGCGGACACTTCCAGTGGGAACCTGCTTCGAGTCCTGGGCGGTCGAGCGGACAGTCGGGACGCCTCCGCGCTCGCGGCGATGCTCGCTGAGCAAGACGGCCTCGTTCGCCGCGTACGTCTGCGATTCGGGCGCGAGAAAGCCGGTGAACCCGATCGGGCGACGCTTGCGCTCGCAACAATCAATGCCTGTCGCGCAGCAACCCGCTCCGAACAATCGAAGCAAGCGCTCTCCTGCGAGCTCGCCCGCAACGTTCCGTCCGACACGAGCTCCGTGGCCTTGCGTGCCTACATTCGCGAGCCTGCTTTCTTCACGTTAGGCGATGTGTTGTTGGCGGCGCAGAGTGCCGAGAAAGGAGCGTTCAGCTCACAGATCATGGTGCTCGGCTTCGTGGATGGCTCCGATCAGGTGGCAACACCCTTTGGTATCCGTCCGGGACCCTGGATCGTCGCCGACGCGATCGAGACGCTGATGGACGAGCGAGGTCTGATTCGGCGCCCGCCGATCTGGTTGGGGTTCGGTTTGGATGCGCTCGCAATGCTGCTTGTCATTGCCGTAGGACGCGCGTTCCGCGATGAGCCGCACAGGGCCGCACTATGGACACTCGGCCTCGGTGTGGTCGTCTATGCTGTCTCGCGCCTTATCATCGTCGCATTCAACTACTGGACGACAGTCATGCCGATGATGCTCGCTGTCTGGGCCGAGCAGCTTTATGACGAACGACGCAAAGCAGCAAGGGAGAAGGACCGCAAACGCTCGTTAGGCGCTCAAACAGCAATCTCAGAGACAACGGGCGCAATAGACGCCTCGCCTTCGCACAACGGCGCAGCGTCTGCTGCTTCCGACTCTCCCACGGCAGCCTCACTCGCTGGCGCTGCTGCGGTGCCCACGCCGGCACCAGTTCCGGCGCCGCCGCCGATCGCTCTCTCGCCGCAAAGCGATGCCGCGTTAGCGGCTTCTAACAGGGAAGGTGAGGGGACAGACAAAGTGACATCACCGAAGCCTGCATAGCACTTTCGATTCTTGTAAACGTGACGCCGGTCACCTATTCTAGCGTCCCGTTTTCCTCCCGGTGAAGTTCCCATGCGCCAAGCGATCCTCGGCTGTTTTGCGCTCTCGATTCTCTCACAAACAGCGCCGGCCCAAGGAAGCGAAATCAGCATCGCCGTACTGCCGTTTGGATTCTCTGCGGCGGCGTCGCAGTGGTCGCGCGGCGGCTCCACCTTCGCACAAGAAGTCGTCGGTGTTTTGAGCGAGAGCGGTCTCTACACAGTGCTCGATCGCAGCACAGACCAAGCGATCGAAGCAGAACTGAAGAAGGCGGAAGGCTTTCGCAATTTCGACAGCCGCATTGAGCTGCCTACAACATCGCGCCTCAACGCCAAGATTCTTCTGATCGGCGTCATCGAATCGCAAAAGGTCGAGCAGCAGCGAGCAGCCAAAGCAGGAGAGAGGCCGAGTTACAATGCTGAGGTCACAATTCGCCTGAAGCTTGTGCGCACACAAACGGGAGAGTTGATCAAGAGTGCGTTCTTTACATTGCGCAACGAAACGGCTGCGTCGAAGGCGGTGCAGGGCAATTCTGTAACGAAGCGTCTACCGAAGTTCCTGCAGGATGAGTTGAGCAAAAAGCTGGATGAGAAAGCGAGTGCGCAAGCCAGCAAGAACGACGTCGATTTGTTGGATCGATCGCCCGAGGATGCTATCCGCGGCGCAGCCCAGTCGCTCAAGAAGCCGCTCGCGGAGTTCTTGGAGAACTCGTACGGAGCCGTCGTCGCCGCGAACCGGGCCAAATAACGCGCAAGTTCAGCGCAAGCGAACTGGAGCTTAGCGGAGAACGGCGTAATCATTGCAACCCCTCTGTCCGCGAACGCCTACAGAGGGCCTGACATGGCACAGACGAGAGATCCAGTATGCGGGATGCCGGTGGAAACCGAATCCGCGGCGTACTCGAATTTCATGGGGACGATGTACTACTTCTGCACACCCGAGTGTCGCGAAGTATTCAAAGGCAACCCAACGCGATATACGGCACGTGGCAAACCGGCCGACGCACGCGCGGACGATCCCGAGCCGGAGCTCGAAAAGCACGAGCCGCCGTTTACGAAGAAGGGACCGATCGTGGCGCCCAAATTTGGCTCTGCTGGCAGCGGCGGTTTGGAATTCGAGCCTGGACCTGAGCGTCACGGCAAAGAGCCGTAACGCCTGCTAGCTACGACTCGTGATCCGCGCGTCGCATAGCGCGCAGCACGAGGTGCCCGGCGGCGATCGCGCCTAACGGCACATAAATGTAGAACGTGTAAAAGCGCCACCAGATCAGCGCCGCGCCGAACACAGCGGCTGGGATTGTGCTGCCCAGCACCGCCTTGAACGCGACTTCCATCAGCCCGCCGCCGGCGGGCGCCGGAACCGCCGCTCCGCCATAGAGCAGCGCGAGCGGCCAGAACACGAGGGGCGCTAACGCGGTGGACTGGTCGTACAGCAGGATGATCGCGGGGAGGATCGTTAGGCGCGCCGCGATGTGCGCGATAGAAACAAGGAGGGCCAGGAACAGCCAACCGATGCGCGCGTCGCGCACGCTTTCCACGCTAGTGCGCGTGTGCCGCAGGGCGCGTTGCACCCAGCGCCACGCGAACGCATTCACGCGCAGTGATCGCGCCCAGTCAGGCGGCGGTCCGCCGCTGCGTCCTTTGGAGAGGAAGTAGGCGGCAATGGCCAACGCGAGGACAAAAGTCGCATAGCCGCCGAGCATCGCACTGACCGCCGAGACCATCCCCCCTTCGCCGCGAAACACAAATACCGCGATCACGCACAGCACGACGAGGGAGAGCAGCTCCAGAGCCAGCTCGAGGAAGAGCAGCACCAGCGCGGCAGCTGGAGCGACGCCGGCTTCGCTCAGGACGAGATAACGCGCCGGCTCTGCGCCGCTGCGCGCTGGAGTGATGGCCGCTGCAAAGTCACCGCCGAGCGATGTTCGCAGGGCCGTGCCTAGCGAGAGGCGCGCGTTGATTGCACGCGCGCTGAGCGAAAGCTTCCCCGCGCGGCACAGCGTTTCCACAGCGACCGCCACGAGCGCCAACAAATGGGCGGAGAGCGGTAACCCGAACGCCGAACCCCCGGGCGGAATGCTCGAGCGGATGACCCAGAGGGACACGCCGATGGCCGCGAGGAACGAAAGCGCGGTGAGGAGCCAACGCGTGGGAGTCACCTAACGCGAGGAGGGCACCGGACAACGATAACCTCAGATCGACGCGCCGCTCAATCCTCGCCGTCTTATAACGTCCTCCAAAAGGCTGGAAACGCAGATTCACGCAGACCAACGGCGCTGATCATCGCAGATACTGCATTTGGTAGTTAACAACGTGCAGAATCTGCGCTCATCTGCGGTTGTGCCGAATCTGCAGTGCAAACAGTCAGAATTTGCGCGCGTGGCGAAGGTTTTCGTTAGGCTGCCTCCAGTAGACGGCGGGTGTTCGCCGCTCTGGCCGTGAGTAGGGCAGTGATAATGACGCGACCCTTGG
>JBQTIF010000199.1:0-4377 GCA_052388395.1 Gemmatimonadaceae bacterium
AGCCGCAAACTCTTCGAACGGCTTCAGCCGCTGCCATCGCAGCGAGGAGCGCCACTGCTCGAAGAACTTTCGCGCCCACGGCTCACGGCGGTAACCCAACAGTTGCACGAACTGTTACTTGAGGACATAGTCCGTGTGAAAGCGCTAGTTCGCGGCAAGCAGCGTCTTGAGCCGCTGCCGCTTCTCGGGCGAGAGATTCTCGCGATGCGAAAGCAACACGTATTTCTGGCCCTTGATGTATTTGCGATCCGGCTGGTTCGTTAGGCGTTGGTACTCCGTCTTGCGGACCTTGTCCATGGCCTCGTTCAGGTGGCGCAGCACGTGAAACTTGTCATAGAGAATGGCCGCCTGCGGGGCCCGGGCCTCCGTGCCTTTGCGAAAGGCCTTCCACATATCCATCACGGCCAGGCGGATGCGGTGGCTCTGCTTCTCCCCGAGAAAGTCAAAGAACATGGCGAGACTCTCCTCCGAGCGATCCACCCCGCCGAACCAGATCGGTTGCTCGCGCTCCAGATCGCTCACGACAATGCGATAGACGTGGCCCTTGCGAATCGCGAGCTCGTCGATGCCAATAATGCCTGGCCGAGGGTTGCCCGCGCGCGCCAGTTGCTCGCGCGTGTACAGCTGGTCCATCTCCTTGACCGTGTGCCAATCCAGATGCAGGTCCGCCGCCACTTCCTTGATCGAAGCACTGCGACACTGCTTGCCAACGTAGAGCGCGAAGCGCTTGGTGTAGCGCGGATTCGCCGCCAGCCAATCGAGTCGCTCCCTCTTCACGCCACCGCACGTGAGGCAGGCGACCCGGCGCAAGTCGAACTCCAGGTAGATCCGGAGATCGCCGCAGGGCAGATCGCGGACACAACGCGTCTGCCGATCGTACCACGTCCGCTGTGCGCGGCCACAAGTACCGCAGACTGTTTTTTTGCGCGCCGTGTGAGCCGGATGACGCGCGCCTGGCGGTCGCCGACGAGGCCGCACACCGTGCGGCTGGGCACGAAGCCCCGGACCCGATACGCGTCCCGCAGCTCACGCTTCGGAGTTCGTGGAAAAGTCATACACGAACTTCACGCGCCTTCCGGCTTCGGACAATGCCCGATTTCTCCTATGAGAGCGCCGCCTTGAACCAGCAACAAATGGCTCGATTTTACCCACTCAAATCCACTAAGACCCGAAATATCAACGGGGGTCAGAGTCTATTGAAAGCGACGCGCCGACCGGCTGGGCGTTTCAATCGACCCTGACCCTTTTTGATTATTTCAATCGACTCTGACCCCTTTGATCTTGACCCACAATGCGACAGACAGGCGCTGCGCATCGGGGTAGCGTGCGAGAAACGTCCGGTACCCGGCGGTAGAACCGCCGTGGCTGATTTCACGCACACCAGGACGCAATTCAGTAATCGTTAGGCCGAGTGCGTAATCGATGGTTCGCTCGTCGGTTAGCTTTCCCTGTGTCTGCAGTAGGCGCGTGAGCTCCGGCTTGTCAAGCAGTCCTGCATCCAGCGCATCGTTCCAGATCAGCCAGTCGCCCACTGTGCTAAGAAGGCCCCCGTTACCGTGGACCATTGTAATTGGCATGTTTTGTACCCACGCACTTCCTTCGCGGCTATACGCCGTTGCGCGATTTGGAACGATGCGGCGATAGTCGTCGCGCCACTGCGTGTGCTGCATGCCTAACGGCATGAAGAGGCGCTCTTGCGTGAAGCGTGCAAAGGGCATTCCAGTTACACGCGTCACGATCACGCTGGCGAGCGTGTAGCCGGTATTGCTTATAGAGGTACTCGCTGCCGGGCTGGAAATTCAGATCGCGCTGGTGCTTCACCATATCGATGGCCGAAGTCCGGAACTTCCGGGAGATGTTTCCGGGTGAGCCTGTTGACGCAAACGCGGCAAAAACCGAGTCGATCCGTGCGGCGGCATTCTCTGGGAGTTGGGCAGCGAGTGGGGGCGTGACCACCGCAAGTAAGGCCGCTCGCCGCAGCAACGACTTCATGACTTGCTCCAAGATGTGAGTTGCAAACTCTTCGAGCGGACAACAATGTCGCTCGTACGACAGCGCCGCCACTCGCAGTTTCACTCCCTTCATCTTGCACGTGCGAATTCTTTGTTGCGTCAACCGAGACCTCGAAAGTAACTACGCGCTGAATCTGCTCCTGCCGGAGTTGGCGCACAGCAACCACGCGACTCGCCTGGTGCTGTCGGAGCGCGTCGGGGCAGAAGATCCGCCGATTGGCGTGAAGGCGCTGCGCATGATCGAGCAAACGATTCCTAACGAGGTGCTGTTTCCCCTCGCGGAGCGTTTCCTCCCACCCGCAGAGCGCTCGCTGACCTTCACAGAGCTGCGAACGTATTGCGAGGGCGTTGCGCCGGTGACTCTCAATCTCAATACCGACGAAGGGTTGGCGCTGATCAACTCGTTTGCCGCGGACATAGTGATCGCAATCCGCTACGGGTACATCCTGCGGTCACGAGCGATTGGCGCTCCGGCGCACGGCGTGATCAACCTGCATTCCGGGATCCTTCCGCAATACCGCGGCATTCTCTCGACGCTCTACGCGATAGCACACGGTGAAGCCGAGGTTGGCTGCACGTTGCATTGGATCGTGGATCCGGGCATCGACAGCGGACCGATCATCGCGATTGCCCGGCGGCCAGTCGAGAGTGGCCGCTCCTTGCTGTGGCACATCCTCTCGCTCTATCCGCTTGGCGTGCCGCTGATCCTCGAGGTGGTGCGGCGCCTAACAAGCGGAGAGCCGCTGCCGCGCCAGGGGCAGCAGCCGGGGAGCGGCACATACCGATCGATGCCCAGCGCGTCGGACGTAGAAGCGATGACCGCACGGGGTGTGCAGCTATATGATGAACGCGATTTGCGTGAGCTTGTCTCGCGATATGCGCCGGTTCAAAACACGCAGCGTTGAGTCGTGTGCCGAATATTGAGAATCCAGGATGAATGGGTTCTTCGCATGACGCTTTGTCATTCGGGCCGCAGCAGATTGCCGCACAAACAGTGCGCTAGCTCACAAGTCGCAGCTGGTGCCGGCGGTCCAGGGACGTAACGGCTCGCGTATCAAATCGCGTCGGGGGACGCGGGTGTCGTCGGAGTCTAGGAGGTTGGTGCCTCGCGATTGCGTTTGTCCCAGCGTGATTGCACGGCGTCCCAGAGACAAACCATCTGCCTCGGAGACACCCATGCGATTCAGAACGATCACCGCGCTGCTGACGACCACCGCGATCCTCGCGGCGTGCTCAGACAGCGTCACGACCCCCACTCCCGCACTCGACGCCGAGCTCGAAGAGATTGTGTTCGATGTCAGCGCGTCGCCTAACGACGTCGCCGCTGCCGCCGAACGGCGCGACCGTCCGCGAGGCGAGCGACCACCCGAGCGTCGCCTGACGGAAGAGCAGAAGCAATGCATTCAGGACGCGATCGAGGCGTTCCGCGAAGCAAACAAGGAAACGCTCGCGGCGTTGCAGGCGATTCACCAGAAGGCGCGTGAGGCGAAAGCCGCCGGCGCCACACGAGAGGAAGTCGCGCGCATTCTGCAGCAGGCGCAGCCCCTGCTCGAGCGCCTCCGTTCGGCGCACGAGGCATTGCACGAGAAGATCCGCGCCTGCTTGGCCCGTTAGGCACGCGCACAGCCGGGCGCAGCAGTGAGAGGCAAGGAGCAAAAAGTTCCGCCATTTGCTCCTTGCATCTTCTCGTTAGAACGTTCCCGCAGGCGCACTCAGCCATGCGAAGCGAACCGCGGCACATCGATTGCTTTACTAGGAGATGCCCGAGGTATCATCGGGCATGTACGAGTTCTCAACGCTATGTAACGCGTCAGATTAACTCGCTACAACTCATGTAGCGCGTTCGACGAATTGTTGCGACGTGTCCCTCCTCCTCGTCGAGCGCGAGACGAACAACTCAAAAGGTGGAATTATGTGGCGCTCGATGGTGGCGGTGGGTTTGGCAACAACGATAATGGCGTGTGCGACGTCGCAGACAGCGCAGGGTCGTTCTGCGGCGCCGGCGTATGCAAGTGACGTGGTAACGTTCGACGAGTTATCTCGCACGTCACAGTCCGCATCAAATCTCTATCAAGCCCTGGAGCGGATCCGGCCTTCGTTCATCAGGCCGCGCACAACCGGCCGCGTTGCGCGTGGCGCGGCGTCGTCGATCGACGTATTCGTGAATGGCGGCTATGCTGGAGACGGCAACGTTCTGCTCACGTTACATCCCGCGCACATCGCGAGCGTCCGGTTCGAACGCCGCAGCCAGGCGTTTGTGACGCACGGAGCCTGGTTGCGCGGCGAGAACGTGCTGTACGTCACGCTACTGCGATAAAAGACCGGGGTCGGATCTTGAAATACGTGTCCTAACCAACGCACTCGC